>NZ_QTNF01000006.1:0-220099 GCF_003603455.1 Bacteroides sp. AM37-9
TTTTCGTAGGGCGTTGCCCTACGCTATATAATTAAGCCCTTTCAGGGCACCCCGCAAAATTTACCGTTTATAGGTTTGCCTTAACAGCATCAATCAATTCCTGATATTCTGCATCAGTCAGATAAACCTTTCCCGGGTTCATTTGGAATATACTTCCATAATCAGGGCCATCCACATACTTAGGCGCTAAATGAAAATGTAGATGAGACAATTTATCCGAGTAAGCACCATAATTAATCTTTTCCGGTTGGAAAGCTTTTTGCATGGCACGAGTGACACGTGCTACATCTGCCATAAAAGCATTACGGTCTTCATCACTCAATTCATTTAAATCGTTCACATGGTCTTTGTAAGCAACAAGACAACGTCCACGATAGGTTTGTTCTTTAAACAGAAACACACGTGACACACTCAATTGCGCTATCTCAATCATCAGATTATGCAGCGTTTCATTGTTCTGGCAATACAGACATTCTTTCGGATCACTCTTCATGATATTATTATTTTAAGTTTTTATCGTTGCAAAAATAAGTATTCCATTCTTATCCGGCTTGTACTTTTTCGTTTTTTTGATCGACTAATTGGTATACATCCTCTTTTTCACCTACCACCCAAACAACATCACCTTCTTCGAGCGGAGCATTTACATCGGGAACCATCAACGTACCGTCTTCACTCTCAACGCCCGCTATCATGCAATGATATTTGTCGCGAATACCCGATTCACGAATCGTTTTACCCAGAAAAACAGAATCACTGTCAATGATAAATTGCTTCAAAGCCATTTCACTCTTTTCATAGACCTCCCAGTCTATCTTCGCTCCATTTTGCATCGCTTCATTAAAGACGCTCAATTGTTCATCTGTTCCTATCACCTGTATCTTATCCATTGGAAACAACCGGACAGAACCGCCCGGAATATTAATACGCCTTTTTCCACGAAGGATAGAAGCCACATGAACTCCAAACTTCTTTCCCAGATTCAGCTCCATCAATGTCTTTCCTGCCCAGCAAGATTCACCCGGAATTTCCATATCAGCAAGATGTAAATCATGTGACAACAAACGCCCGGCATATTCCGGTTTTTTCTCTCCCAAATACTCTGCACGTACATCTCTGGAACGAAGATTCTGAAAAAAGCGACGTTCAATCAATATCGATTGCTTCTTCAGACGGCGAGACCATACCATCAGCAAAACGACAAGTACGGCCACGCCAATAATCAAGCCGATAGACGCCTTAAATAATCCGGAAATAACAAAGATGACAAAAAGCACTGCTATCATAATGCGAATCACGATTGTTGATAACAATGGTGCACGATTAGCACGATTATCATGCCATAAAGTCATAAACTCGACCGAATGGTTCTTTTTCACCATGATGGCACGCAAGAAAGGGGCAATACACAGAATGATAAATACGGCTCCTAATAACGACGCCCAGAAATGAGGCAGATTCTCTTTAAAAAATGGCACGACAAAACGAAAAGAAAGTGCAACAATCGATATGCTGACAATTGAATAAACGACCGTAATACGTACCATTGCCAAGATTAGCTTCTTCCACAAATTCTCATGATTGAGTGCTGTTTGCGAACCGGAAGAGTAACGCATCATCATTTTTTTCCATGATTCCGGAAGATGTGCATCTACAAAAGTAGAAGCCGGCTCGGCTAAACGAATCATGTAAGGAGTCAGGAAAGTAGTAATGACAGAGACTGCTACTACTATCGGATACAGAAAATCACTCGTTACATGCAAGGAGACTCCCAAAGAGGCAATAATAAATGCAAATTCACCGATCTGCGTTAAACTAAAGCCGCATTGCATAGCCGTCTTTAATGGTTTTCCGGAAAGTATGACACCGAAAGTACCAAAAACAGACTGCCCCAAAATAACAGCCAAAGTGATTACTATAATAGGAACAGCATATTCTACAATCATTGCCGGATCTACCATCATACCAACCGATACGAAAAAGATAGCTCCGAAAAGGTCCTTAACAGGCTTCACCAGCCGGTCTATGGATTCAGCTTCAATCGTTTCTGCCAAAATAGAGCCCATAATAAATGCACCAAATGCAGCAGAGAAACCTGTATGAGCTGCCATCACTACCATACCAAAGCAAAGCGCCAACGACACAATAAGCAAAGTCTCCTCTCCCATCAATTTCCGGCAGCGCTTTAAGAATTCAGGAATCAGATAAATGCCGACAACAAACCACAGGATAAGGAAAAACAATAATTTGCCGATACTCTCCAACATTTCGGTCCCTTCAAAATTATGGCTGACCGCCATCGTGGAAAGCATCACCATTAATACAATGGCTAAAATATCTTCCAAAATCAAGATACTCAACACTAGTCCGGTAAACTGTTTCTTCCTTAATCCCAAATCGTCAAAAGCTTTATAAATAATAGTGGTAGACGACATCGCAATCATACCACCCAGAAACAGACTGTCCATCCGGTGCCAGCCAAAGCCCATACCGACTCCTATACCCAACAAAATCATACAAAAGATGATGGTACAGGCAGCTATGATGGCAGAACCACCCACCTTGACAATCTTCTTAAAACTAAATTCCAAACCGAGAGCAAACAGTAAGAAAATGACACCAATATCTGCCCATGTCTTAATATTGGCAGTATCCATCACTGAAGGAGTATACGGCATATGCGGACTTGCCAGGAATCCGGCAACTACATATCCCAAGACCAGAGGTTGCTTCAACTTCTTAAACAACAAAGTCATAACACCGGCACAGATCAATATCAGTGCGAGGTCAGCTATAAGAGTAGGTAATTGAGACATTATTTCATCGTATTTGATGACAAAATTATATTATTTCTATGGGATAAACAACATATCTACGGATATGTTTTGCAATAACGTCCTAAAATAAGTTAGCCCCGGATAGAGTCGATACTTATCCGGGGCTATACACAACAACCAGCTTATTTCTTATTTTCTAAAAGGAGGTTTCACTACCACTGCTTTTAACTTCCGACCACGCATATCAATACAGATTTCCGTGCCCACCTTACTGTATTCCGGCTTTACATATCCCATACCGATACCAATCTTACGGGTAGGCGACATCGTACCGGAAGTAACCACTCCCACTTGCTCGCCTTCAGCATTTACCAGTTCATAGCCGTGGCGGGGAATCCCGCGGTCAACCATTTCAAAACCAACCAGTTTACGGGTAACACCTTCCGTTTTCTGTTTTTCCAGCATAGGACGGTTGATAAAATCCTTACCTTCCACAAACTTAGTAATCCAGCCCAATCCGGCTTCGATCGGAGAAGTAGTATCATCCAAGTCATTACCATACAGACAGAAGCCCATTTCCAACCGAAGTGTATCACGTGCTCCCAAGCCGATAGGTTTAATACCAAATTCCTCACCAGCTTCAAAAACCGCTTTCCATATATTATCTGCAGCGGACGGATAGAAATAAAGTTCGAAACCTCCCGCACCGGTATAACCCGTATTGGAGATAATCACATTCTCTTCACCTGCAAACGTTCCAACTTTAAATGTATAATAAGGAATGGAAGCAAGATCAATGTCCGTCAACTTTTGCAGAGCCAGAATAGCCTTCGGACCCTGTACAGCGAGTTGAGCTGTGTTGTCCGACGAGTTTTCCAACTCGGCTCCCTCCGTATTGTGAGAAACACACCAGTTCCAGTCTTTTTCCATATTGGAAGCATTCACCACCAACATGTATTTTTCCGGTTCATACTGATAAACCAGCAAATCATCTACAATACCTCCCTCTTCATTTGGAAAACAAGTATATTGTATTTTACCCGGAGCCAGTGCCGCCACATTATTGGAAGTTATTTTCTGCAGAAAGGCTAATGCTTGCGGGCCTTTCACCCAAAACTCTCCCATGTGCGACACATCAAATACACCGACACTTTGACAAACAGTCAAGTGTTCGTCAATGATACCGGAGTACTCAATAGGCATATTATAACCTGCAAACTCATGCATTTTAGCACCGAGTATGATATGTTTCTCTGTAAACGGAGTGGTTTTCATTATTTTAAAGTATTAAGTATTAATCAAGTATTAAGTTTTAAGTATTAAGTATTACCTGTGTTTACCACCTTTTTATTTGGAAGCTACCAGTTCAGCTATTTTCACGATAACTTTCATGGCCTTCTCCATATTCTGGACAGGTACGAATTCGTAACGTCCGTGGAAATTCAGACCACCGGCAAAGATATTCGGACAAGGCAATCCTTTGAAAGAGAGCTGCGCACCATCCGTACCTCCACGAATCGGTTTTACGTTCGGTTTCACGCCAACGGCTTCCATAGCTGCAAAAGCAGTATCGATGATGTGCATTACCGGTTCTATTTTCTCACGCATATTATAATACTGGTCGCGCAGTTCGAGTGTCGCAGTACCTGCTCCATGTTCAGCATTCATTTGAGCTACCAGACGTTCTATCTCTTTTTTACGGTTCTCAAATTTTGCACGGTCATGATCGCGGATGATATAAGACACAGTGCTTTGCTCCACATCCCCCTGAATACCGATCAAATGATAGAATCCTTCATAGCCGGTCGTATGTTCCGGTCTTTCCTGTGAGGGAAGCATCGTGATAAACTGATTGGCAAGATAGATAGAGTTAATCATCTTATCCTTGGCATATCCCGGATGCACATTACGTCCTTTAAAGGTTATTTTTGCGGCAGCGGCATTAAAGTTCTCAAACTCCAACTCCCCTACTTCACCTCCATCCATCGTATATCCCCATTCGCAACCGAATTTCTCTACATCGAATTTATGAGCACCTTCACCGATTTCTTCGTCAGGATTGAAGCCGATACGGATTTTACCGTGCTTGATTTCGGGATGTTCCTTCAGATAAACCATCGCAGATACAATTTCCGCGATACCGGCTTTGTCGTCGGCACCGAGCAACGTTTTTCCGTTGGTTACAATCAAGTCTTCCCCCTTATGATCCAGCAATTCCGGGAATTGCGATGGAGAAAGAATCACATTCTCTTCAGCACAAAGCACAATATCCGAGCCATCATACTTTTCCACAATCCGCGGAGTGACATCTTTACCTGTCATATCAGGACTTGTATCCATGTGGGCAATAAATCCGATAGTGGGTACTTCTTTATCTATATTGGCAGGAAGTGTAGCAAAAAGATAGCCATGCTCATCCAAAGTAATATCTTCCAATCCCAAAGATTCCAACTCTTTTTTCAAGTATTCAGCAAAAATCATCTGCTTCGGAGTACTTGGAGTAAGCCCAGTCGATTCATCAGATTGTGTATCGAAGCTTACATACTTTAAAAATCTGTCTACTAAAGTCATTTCTATTTACGATTTAACGATTTACAATTTACAATTTGATAGTTTATAGTGCCGTAAAGGTAAAAAAAGAGCCGTGAATTACAAAGCAATTCACGGCTCTTTTTTATTGTATACTTTTATCCGGATATTTAAATATCCTATTTTACTGCTTTAAAAGTGGCTGCTACCATCAAAGCAATGTGTACATACTTTGCATTTAGGTAAGCCGATAGCCTCAATCAACGTTTCCAGCGTGTTAAACTTCAATGAACTTAGTCCAAAACGCTCGGCAATAATGCTAACCATCTTTTCGTATTCCGGAGAACCGGTAGTGGCATATTTCTCCAAATTCTTATTTTCATCACCTTCCAGTTCCTTGATAATGCGACGGGTTATCAACTCCAATGCATTTTTGGAAGCCGAGAAACCGACAAACGGACAAGCGTAAATCAATGGCGGACAAGCGATACGCATGTGTACCTCTTTTGCTCCATAATCATACAGAATCTTCACATTATCACGCAGTTGAGTTCCCCGTACAATAGAATCGTCACAGAACAACAAACGTTTATTTTGCAACATCGCACGGTTAGGAATCAGCTTCATCTTGGCTACCAGCGAACGCATCTCCTGATTGCTGGGAGTAAAGCTACGCGGCCACGTCGGTGTATATTTCGAGATAGCACGATGATAGGGAACTCCCTTTCCTTCGGCATATCCTAAAGCCATCCCCACTCCCGAATCAGGAATACCGCAGGCGCAGTCTACTTCCGATTCATCTGTCTGCCCCATTTTCAATCCGCTGGTGAAACGCACTTCTTCCACATTCTTTCCTTCATAGCAAGAAGTCGGGAAACCATAGTACACCCACAGGAACGAGCAAATTTGCATATCCTCATTGGGTTTGCGAAGCTGGTCGATGTGATCGTCATACATGCGAACAATCTCACCGGGACCTAAATATCTCTCAATCTCATAATCCAAATTCGGGAAGCTGGACGATTCGCTCGTTGCAGCATAAGCACCGTCTTTCTTTCCAATCACTACCGGAGTACGTCCCCATCGGTCACGGGCAGCGATGATGCTACCATCTTCCGTCAGGAGCAGCATAGAGCAAGAACCTTTAATGTGATTAAACACATTTTCGATACCTTCAACAAAGGTTCTACCTTGTATAATAAGTAATGCGATAAGTTCCGTCTGGTTGGTGCTGCTCGAACTAAGCTCGGCGAAGTGCATGTTTTGACTGAGAAGTTCTTCTTCCAATTCCTGGATATTGGCTACTTTAGCAACTGTGACAATGGCGAAGCGCCCGAGATGAGAATTGATGATGATAGGCTGTGCGTCTGTGTCGCTAATGATGCCGATGCCGGCGTTTCCTTTAAATTTGTCTAGTTCTCCTTCAAATTTGGTTCGGAAATAAGTACTTTCCAAATTGTGAATGGAGCGGATAAACCCTTTTTCCTCACTGTATGTTGCGAGTCCTCCTCGCTTGGTACCCAGATGTGAGTTATAATCTGTGCCATAGAATAAATCAGTCACGCAACTAGTTTTCGAGACTGTTCCGAAAAAACCTCCCATGTTGTTCTCTTTATTGATGATGTTTTAAAAAAGATGGCGCAAAAGTACAAAAAAGAATCCGTCCTATAAAAAAAGTACTCCGCAAAGTTTTAGTTTTCTTTGCGAAGCACAACTAATATTTATTAAAAAACGAGGAATCCGTAAACAATCTTTTTACCTAAATCTTATTTCCATTTCCTGATTGTTTTCAAGTCGGCAGGAGTTGCTTCTATCAGACTTATCGCAAATCCTCCACTACGTGCCAGTTTCACAGACATCTTATTTTTGTTTGTCACCAATCCTTTTTTTATCTGATAAGAGGTCGGATTCTTTTCAAAGTCAGCATCTTTTCCGTCAGCATAAAGAGTGGCTACATATTGTTTTCCCGGTTCAAGAAAATCAAGCGTAAAAGCAGAGGTACGGAGATTTTCGTCGGTGATGCCGCCTACAAACCAGTTATCAGTACCTTTCGCTTTACGGGCAACCGTGATATAATCTCCCGGTTCTGCTTCCAGATATTTGCTGTCATCCCAATCAACAGCTACGTCTTTGATAAATTGAAACGCGTCCATGTGGCGTTCGTAGCTTTCCGGAAGGTCGGCTGCCATTTGCAAAGGGCTGTACATCGTTACATAAAGCGCTAATTGTTTAGCTAAAGTAGTACGTACAAAGCTGTGATCGCCCGACAGAAAAGATAGTTTGGTATCAAAAATACCTGGCGTATAATCCATCGGTCCGCCAATCTGACGGGTGAAAGGAAGCAAAGTGGTATGGAACGGTTTGTTGCCTGCAAAAGCTTCATATTCCGTGCCACGAGCCGATTCGTTACCAATCAGATTCGGGTAGGTACGACATAATCCTGTGGGACGGGTTGCTTCGTGGGCATTTACACATATCTTATATTCGGCAGCTTTTTCTACCGCATATAAATAATGGTTATTCATCCACTGTCCGTAATGATGTTCTCCACGAGGAATAATGTTACCTACATATCCACTCTTCACAGCATTATACCCGTTATCTATCATAAACTGATATGCTTTATCAAGATGACGTTCGTAGTTACGTACAGAAGCAGAGGTCTCGTGATGCATCATCAGCTTCACCCCTTTTTCCTTTGCATACGCATTGAGCATTTTCACGTCAAAATCAGGATACGGAGTGACGAAATCAAAGACATAATCCTTCGAATTTCCAAACCAGTCTTCCCAACCTTCATTCCAGCCTTCCACCAATACCTGATCGAATCCATGTTCGGAAGCAAAATCGATATAACGTTTCACTTTATCATTGTTGGCTGAATGGCGTCCGTTTGGCTTTGTTTTGGAATAATCCGTCTGTCCAAGTTTCACCGAATAAACATCATCCGTATACGACCAGGAACCTTTTCCGGTGATCATTTCCCACCACACTCCGATATATTTCACCGGCTTAATCCAAGAAACATCTTCATAAATACAAAGCTCATTCAGGTTCAGAGTCAATTTAGAAGCCAGAATATCACGGGCATCATCACTTACAATCACCGTACGCCAGGGTGAACGGCAGGGAGTCTGCATATACCCCTTATCTCCTTTCGCATCAGGAGTCAGCCATGATTCAAAAACCAGATTCTGATCGTCCAAATTCAGATGCATACAAGAGTAGTCGATCAAAGCGGCTTCATGCAGATTGATATACAATCCGTCGGCCGTTTTCATTTGCAGGGAAGTTTGTACACCTGTCGGAGAGAAAGGTGTTTGAGAAGCATTTGGAGTAATTGCCCCTTGCAATAATCCGCGAATTTCTGAAAGTTTGGATTCGGTATAGTCATATTCCTGCGTATCATAATCGCCGGGAATCCAGAAGGCTGTATGATCGCCAGCCATAGCGAATTGAGAATGTTCTTCTTTGATAACGAAGTAATTCAGATTTTTCTGCTGTGGAAATTCATAACGGAATCCCAAACCATCGTTATAAAGACGAAAACAAATAATCAGATTACGACCTTGTGCTTTTTGATTCAAGGTGACAGCCATTTCATTATAATGGTTGCGGATGGATTTCACCTCTCCCCACACAGGTTGCCATGTTTCGTCAAAAGTAGCAGTTTTCGTATCGATCAGCGTGAATCCGTTCATCAGTCCCGGATCATTCTTTAATTCCAATCCCAGTTTCGAAGGTTTAATTACTTCTTTTCCTTTATAAAAGAGTTCGTACACCGGTTCTCCTTGAGCATTGACAGAGAAATTAAGTTTTAATTGTCCGTCAGGAGAAGTGATACTTTCGGCTTTAGCTGATGTGCCGAAGAAAAAAGAGAGCAACAGACAAAGCCCTATTACAGTTCCTATTTTCATGTTCTTCATGATATAAATGAGTTAGTTAATAATCGTATGGCAAAGATAGACCGGAAACACAAGAGGTGTTTTTCTTTATAAATAAAATATAGAGGGATACAGAACCAAAAACAGAATAAGTATTTAATAATAAAGTAGATAACATATTTTGAGACTAGAAAAAATATAGTGTCTATGGTGAATAAATTAAAAGGATTAAATATGAATATTGCATAATCTTTCTATATTTGCAGATTATTATCTCAATCACAATAAACATTTTATTATTCATATGGCACAACGCCTTAATTTATCCCGGAGGTTTCGAGCAACTCGAAAAGGATTTTGAAGTCGCCTAAATAATATCAATCTTTCAATCAAATGAGCAAAGAAGTTATCTATATCTTTATCGGCGGAGGCACGGGTAGTGCATTGCGTTATTTCATTCAGTTGTTAATGCACGAACGAATCGTCCCCTACCATTTTCCATGGGCTACTTTCACTGTCAATCTCCTCGGTAGTTTTCTTATCGGCCTGTTTTATGCCCTTTCAGAACGGTTTCACCTTCCGTTCGAAGTCCGTTTGTTTCTGACAACGGGCTTATGTGGAGGTTTCACAACGTTCTCTACTTTCTCCAGTGACGGCGTAAGTCTACTGAAAGGAGAATTTTACGGAGTATTTATTCTATATACATTAATAAGTATAGGTATAGGATTGGCCGCTGTGGTAGCCGGCGGATATGTGGGAAAGGCATGATGAAAAGAAGCCCAATCAAACCCGTCCGCGTTGTTCCTCCCATGATGGAAGAGCAGGAAGTCAGTACTACTACCCTACAGGAATGGCTCGACAGAGAAGAAACCGTCTCTCATCTTTTATTCTGTAAAG
Source organism: Bacteroides sp. AM37-9 (assembly GCF_003603455.1). NCBI lineage: Bacteria > Pseudomonadati > Bacteroidota > Bacteroidia > Bacteroidales > Bacteroidaceae > Bacteroides > Bacteroides sp. AM37-9. The sequence goes on from NZ_QTNF01000006.1 coordinate 10,088, forward strand.
GAAAAGAAGAAGGTATCGACAAATCTTATAAAAGTTTCAAGAATTGTACTTTCCAAAATCAGACATTCAGCGAATGTAAATTCCGTTCTTCCCAACTGACCGATGTCAGGTTCGAGAACTGTGATTTATCCAACATCTCTTTTGCTGAAAGTTCGCTCTACCGGGTAGAATTCATTTCCTGCAAACTATTGGGTACCAATTTATCTGAAACAACGATGAATCATGTCTTGCTGCACGACTGCAATGCCGGTTACATCAACCTCGCCATGAGTAAAATGAATCAGGTACGTTTTGCACACAGCCAGCTCCGCAACGGAACTCTGAACGACTGCCGTTTTTCATCTGTCGCTTTTGACGGTTGCGACCTTGTAGAAGCCGATTTCTCACATGCTTCGCTCCGCGGAATAGATTTGCGCACTTCCCGCATCAGCGGAATCACGCTTAACATCAGCGATCTGAAAGGGGCTGTCATCACCTCCTTGCAGGCTATAGATTTGCTTCCACTGTTAGGGGTTATTATCGAAGATTAAAATCCTGCAAATTCACCCGGCCACACTCAAACAAAAAACATCGTCCCGTTGTTATAATATAAGGTCGGACTAACGACATATAGGGAATAGGTTCAAAAAGAATACCTATTTATAGTGATTTCTCACTCCCTGTCAAGTCCGTACTTTTGCAGAAATCTTATTCAAAAACAATAGAAACGATGAAAATTGAAAAAATTGTAGCTCGAGAAATTCTCGATTCAAGAGGTAATCCCACAGTAGAAGTTGACGTAGTATTGGAATCCGGCATCACAGGACGTGCATCTGTACCGTCTGGTGCTTCCACAGGTGAACATGAAGCATTGGAGCTTCGCGATGGTGATAAAAAACGCTATGGTGGAAAAGGAGTACAAAAAGCGGTTGACAATGTAAATAAAATCATCGCTCCGAAACTGGTTGGTATGTCTTCGCTCAATCAGAGAGGTATCGACTACGCAATGCTGGCATTGGACGGCACTAAGACTAAATCCAATTTAGGTGCCAACGCTATTCTCGGTGTATCTCTTGCAGTAGCCAAAGCTGCCGCCAACTATCTGGATCTTCCTCTATACCGTTACATCGGTGGAACAAATACCTATGTAATGCCTGTACCGATGATGAACATCATCAACGGTGGTTCACATAGCGATGCTCCTATCGCATTTCAGGAATTTATGATTCGCCCTGTCGGTGCCCCTTCTTTCAAAGAAGGTCTGCGGATGGGTGCTGAAGTATTCCATGCCTTGAAGAAGGTTTTGAAAGACCGTGGTTTAAGTACTGCTGTAGGTGATGAAGGAGGTTTCGCTCCTAACCTCGAAGGTACCGAAGATGCCCTGAACTCGATCCTTGCCGCTATCAAAGCCGCAGGCTACGAACCGGGTAAAGATGTAATGATCGGAATGGACTGCGCTTCTTCTGAATTCTACCACGATGGTATTTATGATTATACCAAGTTTGAAGGCGAAAAAGGCAAGAAACGTACCGCTGAAGAACAAATCAACTATCTGGAAGAACTGATTAACAAGTTCCCTATCGACTCTATCGAAGACGGTATGAGCGAAAACGACTGGGAAGGTTGGAAGAAATTGACAGAACGCATCGGCAACCGCTGCCAGTTGGTAGGTGACGATTTGTTCGTGACTAACGTAGACTTCCTTGCCATGGGTATCGAAAAAGGTTGTGCCAACTCTATCCTGATTAAAGTAAACCAAATCGGTTCGTTGACAGAAACATTGAACGCTATCGAAATGGCTCACCGCCATGGATACACCACTGTTACCTCTCACCGTTCGGGTGAAACAGAAGACGCTACTATCGCTGATATCGCAGTAGCTACCAACAGCGGACAAATCAAGACAGGTTCGTTGAGCCGTTCGGATCGTATGGCTAAATATAACCAACTGCTCCGTATCGAAGAAGAACTCGGCGACTTGGCTGTATATGGATACAAGAGAATCAAGTAAATCTCTATGCTAGATTATAAAAAAAGCATTCAAGTAAACTACCTGAATGCTTTTTTCTTTTTGAGCCTCTTGTCGGATTCGAACCAACGACCCCGAGATTACAAATCACGTGCTCTGGCCAACTGAGCTAAAGAGGCGGGTGGGTAAGCTATCTATATCGCGCCGCTACAACCAACTACCTTTGCTGCGATCAAGCCCTGGAGGATTCGAAGGGAGCTGGCCGTATAGGACTTACCCGTTTTGCGGTTGCAAAGGTAGACATTTTTATGTATTCTGCAATAGCTGCAGATAACTTTTTTACGAATAAAATACTAACAAGCTACGTTTCAAGCAATTAAAATCGCAAAAAAATATTCAGACAGCAACTTCCCCTGCTTTATTAACTTTAACAACCAGATTTCCCCTACCAACCGATATTATTTGTACCTTTGTGCGCAATTTATAAATGAAGATGACAGAGAACAGAAGCTATTTACAAAAATATGCCATGCATTTTGGCACGTACATGGGAATCTACTGGATATTGAAGTTCATATTATTTCCGCTGGGATTCCACATACCTTTCCTTTCGCTTTTATTTGTAATCCTGACATTATCCGTACCTTTCATCGGATATCACTACGCGAAAATGTATCGGGATAAGATTTGCGGGGGGAGTATCCAATTTTCGCATGCCATGCTCTTCACTATATTTATGTATATGTTTGCTTCCCTATTGGTAGCCGTGGCCCACTACGCCTATTTCCAGTTCATCGATCACGGTTTTATCGTCAACTCTTATATCCAGCTATGGGACGAGTTGATGGCCAACACTCCGGCTTTGATAGAAAACAAAGAAGTTATAAAAGAAACGATAGATACCGCCCGTTCACTTACTTCTATCAATATCACCATGCAGTTATTGTCATGGGATGTATTCTGGGGAAGTATCCTGGCCATCCCTACCGCATTGATGGTAATGAAAAAGGCCAAACCGGAAAATGACGGACCCGTTCAATCATAATTTATAAATCATAAATCATAATTCGTACAATGGATATATCAGTTGTAGTCCCATTATTCAATGAAGAAGAGTCACTACCCGAACTCTATGCTTGGATAGAACGGGTAATGCAAGCCAACGGATTCTCATTCGAAGTGCTTTTCGTTAATGACGGAAGTACCGACCATTCATGGGAAGTGATCGAAAAGCTGAAAGCTCAATCGGAACATGTAAAAGGTATCAAATTCCGCCGTAACTACGGTAAATCACCCGCGCTCTACTGTGGATTCGCAGAAGCGGAAGGAGACGTAGTCATAACGATGGATGCTGACCTACAAGATAGCCCGGATGAAATTCCCGAACTCTATCGGATGATTACCGAGGACGGTTACGACTTGGTTTCCGGCTGGAAACAAAAGAGATATGACCCTATTTCGAAGACCCTGCCGACCAAGTTGTTTAATGCGACCGCCCGCAAAGTGTCGGGCATCAAAAACCTGCACGACTTCAACTGCGGCCTGAAAGCATATCGAAAAGAGGTAGTAAAGCATATCGAAGTCTATGGTGAAATGCACCGTTATATCCCTTACCTGGCAAAGAACGCTGGATTCAAGAAAATCGGTGAAAAGGTGGTACACCACCAGGCACGTAAATACGGCACGACGAAATTCGGACTAAACCGTTTCGTGAACGGATATTTGGATTTACTTTCTCTTTGGTTTCTTTCCCGATTCGGTATCAAACCGATGCATTTCTTCGGACTGCTGGGATCATTGATGTTTCTCGTCGGAATGATTTCTGTCATCATTGTAGGTGCCAGTAAACTATATGCTATGTCCAACGGTCTCCCCTATCGACTGGTGACCGACTCTCCCTATTTTTATTTGTCACTGACGGCAATGATTATAGGTACACAATTATTCTTAGCCGGATTCCTTGGCGAATTAATCTCCCGCAATGCACCGGAACGGAATAACTATCAGATAGAAAAGAAAATTTGATTCACATTCAATAAGCTGACTATGAAGAATTTAATTCGTATCTTTCTCCTATTGATAATCGTTGGCGGTGCTGTCAGCATTCATACCTCGTGCTCGGACGAGAACGATTGCTCATTGGCAGGACGTCCGATGATGTATTGCACGATATATACCATCGATCCGGACAACCCTAATATTGCACTAAAAGACACGCTCGATTCGTTGACAATCACCGCATTAGGCACTGACTCTATCATTCTGAACAATGAAAAGAATGTGCATACGTTAATGCTTCCACTACGATATACAAGTGACTCTACTGTATTCATATTCAGATATGATCCAAAGCGTAAAAAAGATGATGTTGACACATTATACATTGTACAACAGAATACGCCTTATTTCCAATCAATGGAATGTGGATATATGATGAAACAAAACATTATCAGTGCCAAATTTGGCAAACCAGGAAGACCCGGCCTTCCTCCTCCGTATGGCAATGGACAACCGGACCAAATAGATTCTCTTCATATACAAAATAAAGAAGCCAATACAAATGAAATCCAGAACTTGCAGATATTCTATAATTATCGGCCAGAACGCACACCTGATGAAACGACTAATTAGTCTGCTCCTACTCTTTTGCATTGGACTTCCGTTGCTGGCCCAACAACAGCGGCCTACGCAAACACCCAAAAGAGATCAGAAAAAGAAAGAGGTTGCCGAGATAGATACCATTCCACTTTACAATGGTACGTATATCGGTGTGGATTTATACGGCATCGGAAGCAAGCTTCTGGGAGGCGACTTTATGAGTTCTGAAGTCAGTGTGGCCGTCAATCTTAAAAACAAATTCATCCCTACCTTTGAGTTTGGTATGGGAGGAACAGATACCTGGAATGAAACAGGTATACACTATAAAAGCAAAATGGCTCCATTCTTCCGAATCGGTGTGGATTACAACACCATGGCAAAGAAGAAAGAGAAGAACAGCTATTTATATGCAGGACTTCGCTATGCGTTCAGTTCATTTAAATATGACGTCTCCACAATGCCGGCGGACGATCCCATCTGGGGAGATGCAGTAGGTAACCCCAGTTTAGGAGATGGTTACTGGGGCGGAAGCGTACCTTTCAGCCACTTGGGAATGAAAGGCTCCGTGCAATGGCTGGAAATTGTTTTAGGCGTTAAAGTGCGTATCTACAAAAACTTTAACATGGGGTGGTCGGTACGTATGAAATACAAAACCAAAGCATCTACCGGAGAATATGGAAATCCATGGTACGTGCCCGGCTACGGAAAGTTTAAATCAAACAATATGGGAATCACTTATTCCCTTATTTACAAATTGCCTCTTTAGAATATAATGACAGGACTAGAGATTTGGTTGCTTGCAATAGGTCTGGCGATGGATTGTTTCGCTGTCTCCATTGCAAGTGGCATTATTTTGAAGCGTACCCGATGGAAACCCATATTAATCATGGCTTTTACATTCGGACTTTTTCAAGCAATCATGCCTTTTATCGGATGGATGTTCGCCAAAAGCTTCAGCCATTTCATAGAAAGTATAGACCATTGGATTGCCTTTGCCATTCTTGCCTTCCTTGGCGGCAGAATGATTTGGGAATCTTTCAAAGAAGAAGAGTGCTGCCAGCTATTCAACCCGACCAGTCTGAAAGTGGTATTCACTATGGCCGTCGCAACAAGCATCGACGCGCTGGCAGTCGGTATTTCGTTTGCCTTTTTAGGAGTGCAAAATTATAATGAAATCCTGTCCCCTATCCTTATCATCGGACTTGTTTCCTTCGTCATGTCACTCATCGGGTTGATCTTTGGTATCCAATGCGGCTGTGGCATCGCCCGGAAACTGAAAGCAGAGTTATGGGGAGGTATCATTCTGGTCATCATCGGACTAAAGATATTAATTGAACATTTATTTCTCCAATAAAATGAGTTTTCTCATCAAAAAGAAGAGCGTATGAAAACAAAGAAAAGTTTCCTTTGGCTGGCTTTCCTGATTTTGGCAACCATCTGGATATTAGTCAGGCATAATCAACAAGCTGGCTATTACAGTGTCAAAGGTTTGGTATTTGGGACGGTATACAAGATTACTTACCAATATGACGGTGATTTAAAACCGGAAATAGAAGCTGAACTGAAACGCTTCGATCAATCTCTGTCTCCATTTAACGACAGTTCAGTTATCAGTCGCGTCAACCGCAACGAGGAATTAGTTACCGATAGTTTCTTTCAGAAATGTTTCAACCGTTCGATGGAAATTTCCCGCGAGACAAACGGTGCTTTCGACATCACAGTAGCCCCCCTTGCCAATGCTTGGGGATTCGGTTTCAAAAAAGGCACTTTTCCTGATTCAATCATGATAGATAGTCTGTTGCAAATCACCGGATATGAAAAGGTGAAAATGGACAACGGCAAAGTCATTAAGCAGGATTCCCGTACCATGCTAAGTTGTAGTGCCGTTGCCAAAGGGTATTCGGTAGACGTAATTGCGCAACTGCTCGACCGTAAAGGCATAAAAAACTATATGGTAGATATAGGCGGTGAGGTGGTTGTGAAAGGCAAAAACCCCTCCAAAGGCTTATGGCGCATCGGAATCAATAAGCCCGTCGACGATTCACTGGCCGTAAACCAAGACTTACAAACAATACTTGAAATTTCGGATTTAGGCTTGGCAACTTCAGGAAATTACCGCAACTATTATTACAAAGACGGAAAGAAATATGCTCATACCATCGACCCGAGAACGGGTTATCCGGTACAGCACAGCATCTTGTCTTCCACCGTAATCGCTAAAGACTGTATGACTGCCGACGCCCTGGCTACCGCCTTCATGGTGATGGGACTGGAAGAAGCGGAAGCCTTCTGCAAAGCGAATCCGGAGATTGACGCCTACTTTATTTATAGCGCAGAAAACGGAGAGTTTAATACTTTCTACACGGAAGGAATGAAAAAATACATAGCGAAATAAGATCCGCTTCTTTTCTTTCATTCTCTTCACATGAGGATAAGTCTCAAGCTATCAACCGTTTCGTGTGATTACTCAAAGAAATATGCTTCTTCACATCCTTCACAGTCATTACCGTGAAGGATGTGCCGCATCTCTGGATACGCCATAATAACCGGGAGCAGGCACATACATCGGCTGATTGCGCAAACCGATATTCACCAGTTTTCCTTCTCCACGCAAACGTACCAAATGCGTTTTGGCCGTAGTACGTGCCAAACCACACACTTCCTGAAAATCACGGCGGGTCATCATCTGATGTTCGGCAAAATATTCTTTCAACAGCATATCAATCTCCACCTCTGACACCTTCTCCGAATGACGGACATACTTGGACTGACTGGCGCGAACACCCACAAAATGTCCTTTCAGATTACTGTCAGGGCGAAATCGGACAGTTTTGAAAGCCACCTTATTAGTCTTATGCGGAGTGCTGCGAGTCACTTTCCCCGTAGCCTCCAAAGTGGGATAAAAATAACCGATCCCCTCAATATGCACTTCTTTCCCCTCACGCAACGACTCGCCAAGAATCTTCGATAAGTTATCAAGCACATTCTTTACATCGCCCACAGTCAACGAACTGTAGTCATGAATCTTGTAACAAAGAGTATCCGTATCCACCTTTCCATTCATAAAGATACGCGGGTGCAACGCTGCTTCTTCTTCCGAAGAAGCATTAGGATTTTCATACCAATCAAACACAATAGCCATTACTTCTTATCAATTTAAATGTGTAACTTCATCATAGGACAACTTTAATCGGCTATTCGGACGACTGGAATCGGCTGTTCAGTCAACTATTGTCAGCCAACCGGACAACTCCAGTCGGCTTTTCCTAAACAAGCACTAAAGATACGACAAAGTAACGACTTATCCGCATAAGAAAGCTTGTTTTTCATTTCAGGAGAAAATAAACTTTTTCTTAGTTAAATACTTGCAAACCCCATATCTCATGTTATACCTTAGCAGCATCAACCGGTCGAAAAAACAACATTTATTCATTTAAAAAACAAGAAAAATATGAAGACATTAGAATATAATTCGAAACGTTTGGCAAAAAGAATACGGGTATTGATGAAAGAATCGTCAAACGTCATCGTTTCACCGAATACGCCAAAGAACGAACAACCAATGCAGGATATGCATAAGCAGGAAATACATAGACAAGAAGTACATAAACAGCCCGTCCTTCTGACACAACAAGTGATTGACTTTTTGAAAGTTCGGTATGACTTCCGCTACAACTTGCTTACCGAAGAAACCGAATTCCGCCCATCCGGTCAACGAGACATCTCTTTCTGTCGTATAGACAAGCGGGAACTGAATACTTTCTGCCTGGAAGCCCACAAAGAAGGAATCAATTGCTGGGATAAGGACCTTCAAAGGTACATCTACTCTACCCTAGTGGAAAGCTACCATCCTTTCCGGCTTTATATGAACGAACTACCTATATGGGACGGAACGGACCGGTTAAAGCCCTTAGCAAAGCGAGTATCCGACATTCCTATATGGATAAAAAGCTTTCACACCTGGATGCTCGGACTTGCTGCCCAATGGCTGGGAGTGAATCAAACACAAGCAAACAGCGTAGCCCCGATACTTATCAGCGAAGAACAGGGACGCCATAAATCTACTTTCTGCCGCATGCTGATGCCGCCACAACTAACCCGTTATTATTCGGATAATCTGAAACTAACCGCACAAGGCAATCCCGAACGTCTCCTTGCCGAGATGGGATTACTAAACATGGACGAATTTGATAAATTCGGAGCACAAAAGATGCCATTACTGAAAAATCTGATGCAAATGTCCAGCCTCAACATCTGCAAAGCCTATCAGAAAAATTTCCGGCCGCTACCTCGTATCGCCTCTTTCATAGGAACCAGTAACCGCACCGACCTGCTTCACGACCCGACAGGCAGCCGCAGATTCTTTTGTATTGAAGCAGAGCATGACATTGACTGTACCGGAATTGAACATTCACAAATCTATGCCCAACTGAAAGAAGAACTGCTTGCGGGTGCCCGTCACTGGTTCAGCAAGGAGGAAGAACATGCTTTGCAATGTCATAACAGCGCATACTATCATGTTAACCCCATAGAAGATATTGTCCGTAACACATACGCACCTGTCACGTTGGATGAACCGGATTGTTTGTCGCTCTCCGTCGCTATCATTCATCAGGAATTGAAAAAGAGGTTTCCGGCTGTACTGCGTAACTGTACTCCTATCCAATTGGCGCAAGTGCTGACCGCAGCAGGTATCAGCCGACAGCATACAAGATTGGGGAATGTGTATCTGGTGAAGAGGGTGAAGGGTGTGAAGAGTGAAAATAGTATCATTTATTCACAGGATATATCTATAAATCAGGAGCTTAGTATAATGTGAAAAATGTGAAGAAAGAATACATAAATATAATCAAAAAGCACCAAGGATAGCTGGGACATTTTGAAATAGAGAAAGTGTACAAAGTTTATTTGTCACTTTCTCTATTCCTTTATACTATTAATACATAAAGACTATGAATTAAATATTTAAGTCAGCTTTATACAATGAGAGGCCATCTTCGTTACTCTCACGGAAGTACACAGCACTACCATCGTTAGAGACTGTATAATAACCATTTTTTCTATATGGCAAATCAAACTTTTTGATTGGATTTAACTCCCAGTCAAATACAAATATAGCCTCGCTAAATTGTCTCAGTTCTTCATCTTTTTCGTTAAAAAATCCTCGAACCGAGCATATAATATATTTGTCATTAGTTTGCATAGTCTCAATTTCTATCTGCCTGTTATTTATTGTACTAAGCGATGTAGACATTTCATCTCTTGACTCAACGCGCTGCATCTCTGTGTATCTTTTTTCGTTTACTACATTTCCACTCTTAATATCAAACGTATATAATATGAATTGATGACATACAGAAAAGGCTGCCATATCATTACCCTTTATTGCAATACAGCCATCAGCATAAGCACATTTTATTAGATCATTTGCAGGCAGTTCCATACCTTTAGCTTTTTCAAGATCAAAACTTCCATAATTTATTGTTTCATAAGAGTTCGCTTCCTCATTATTGAATATGGTAACTGATTTCTTATTAAACTCATTTATTTCTGTTTGTTCAGATTCCGATAAAGCCGGTATTATAGTTGCAAGAACAGAACCATTAGGAAGTTTGACCATTCGGCGCACCCAAATACTATCCGGGACTATTGTCACAGAAAATGTTCGTTCGCCCATAGGCACATTAGCTATTATTTCTTTTTTAGCAAAAGTCTTTATCATATTGGGATATGCATAAAGTTGAACGGAATCACCTATTATTTGAAAGTCTTCTAATCCAATTAATTCATTGGCCGCTCTTCCTTTCGATGCAATGATAGATAATTTCTCCCCGGTATTTAAATTATAACAGGATCCGAAGTCATCATCATCTTCTCCTCTTCTGACAAACCACAGTATAGAGTCATCAATCATGCAGCCACCGATTTCCAGAATATCAAATTTATTAAAAGGGGTGAATTCCAATTCTTCGGTAATGGGGAAATCCGTATCTATATTGGAGATAGGGGCAGCCTGATTCTTGACAGCACTATTACAACTAAAAAAAGAAAGACTGATTAAAAGCAATAATAATTGAGCATTTGTTTTCATAAGTGTGTATTTTTAAATAATTAATGATAATTACTTGCGAATATAGTTATTATCTTTACCTTTGCAAAAGACATCTGTATTTTTATACCAAACAAAATAAAAAAGCTATGAAAACACTTAAAAGAAGAATCCTGAAACCATTGTTAATTGCTTGTTTAGGCTTAACAGTTGCAACAATTACATTTGCGCTTACTACTACTCCTAGCCGTCCAGGAAGACCTAGTGCTTTTGACATAGAGGCTGACTTCTGTAAATTAAGATTTAAAAAGCCCCTTAGTGATGGAGGATTGCCAATACTATTTTATATTATCGAGTATAGATCGTTAAAAACAGGTAGGTGGCAACTAGAAAGGAGAGTTAAGCCCCAATATCCTATGGATAATACAATGCAATCCGATGTAGATAATAGGGTTGGAACAGATCCGGTAGTTTTTCGTGTTTCTGCTCAAAATAGTAATGGGCGAGGCATGAATTCAGAGGTTTCCAATTCTATAACATTCAGGAATCCATTCTAATTGCAATAATATATTAAGATATAAAAAGTCCCGTATAATCATAATGCTGAGTTATTCGGGATATTTTTTATAAAAGAACTCAATAACACTATAAAAAACAATGAGCAGACCTTTGTACACGTTAAGAAAACCGCAGAATACTATGGAGAAAACAACCTGCTTTTCAATGAGCATATAAAGTATTTATTGTGGGAATATAGCTACGGAACAGATATCGCAGATTAAAAAGAAGATAAATTTAAAGACATAAACACAAATGCGAAAAAGGCTACTATTAATATCCGTCGGGTGGCTACTCAGTAATGTCATTACCGGACAAAATCTGCCTACGAGAAAGATGACCCTCGAACAAGCGATTGAGATTGCACATTCTCACTCTCCACAGGTTCAGATGGCACAGCTCAATTTTATGGCACAGTACTGGAATTTTCGTTCTTATAAAGCGCAGTTACTACCGTCGCTTAATTTGCATGGTAATTTAGGGAACTATAACCGCTCGTTGGTAGATGTACGTGATCCGGAAACAGGTCGTATCAGCTATGTAGCCAATAACACATTAAGCAACGATTTGTCTATTTCGATAGATCAGAACATTTCTCTGACGGGTGGTAAAGTATCACTTAATACATCACTCGACCGACTGGATCAGTTCAATTATGGCACACAAATCTATAACTCGAATCCGCTTACAATCCGTTATACACAACCTCTGCGATCGTTTAATGAGTTAAAATGGCAGAAGAAAACAGAACCTTTGCGGTACGAAAAGGAAAAGAAAGTATATTTAGAAGCAATGGAGGATATAACCCTCCGAACTACCTCCCAATTCTTTTCCGTTTTATCAGCACAGACCAGTCATCAGAAAAATGTAGAGAATCTGAATGATACTCGAAAGATGTATGATATAGCACTCAAACGTTCAGAAATCGGCACTGTGACTAAAAGTGAACTATTACAACTGGAATTGGCACTGATAAATGCGGAACTGACGGTTAGTAATAGCAGAACAAATTTAGAGATTGCACTTTTCAACTTTAAGACCTATTTAGGTATTTCGGAAACGACTTCTTTTGCGGTGCTGCCGCCCACAATAGCTCCGGATGTCATTATGGAATATGATTTTGTGTTAAGCAAAGCCTTGCAAAATTCATCGCAGAACTTTTCACTTCAACTGAAAGAGGTTGAAGCGCAACAGGAAGTAGCACAAGCCAAAGCGGCAAAAGGTATTCAGGTAGAGCTACAAGCTAATCTAGGCTTTTCGCAAACAGGAAACAGTTTCAATGAGGCATATCGCCTCTTGAAAGATCAGGAAATTGTCGGACTTTCGCTAACAATGCCTATTTACGACTGGGGCATGAGCCGGGGAAAGGTAAAGATGGCTGAAGCAAAAGCCCGGTTGACGCGCACTCAAAACGAACAGGATGCAATACAATTTCAACAGGATATCCGAATTAAAGTGATGCAGTTTAACCAACAAGGCAGACAGTGTGAGATATCGGAAAAAGCACTGGTTATCGCACAGCAACGGTACGACATCACCAAAGACAGGTTCCAAAACGGAGCTATCACCGTGACCGATCTGAATACGGCTCAGAAAGAGCTGGATGACGCCAGCGAGCAGTATATATCACAATTAAGTACCTTTTGGAGTGCCTATTTTGAGCTAAGAAAATTATCGTTATATGACTTTATTTATAAAAAAGATATTAGCGTGGAATTCGATAAAATCATTGAAAAATAAGAACTATGAAGAAGTTTGCCCTATATAAAAGTCTATTGATAATCATTTGCCTGTTGGGAGTGACAGCTTGTGGTGACGGGAAGAAGAAAGAAGAAGTTTCAATCGGTAAGAGCAATGAGAAAACACAATTGATTACTGTTGATACGCTGGTATTGAAAAAACGGTCCTTCCAAAAACAGATCGTATGTAACGGTAAGTTACGTGCAGTAGTAAAGAGTGACCTTGCATTTAATGGTTCGGGGACTATTACTGCTATTCATATACACAACGGAGACAGAATAAACAAGGGAATGACGCTAGCAGTGCTCGACACGAAAGAGGCGGAAATAGAACTTCGAAAAAGTCGCCGTGCAATGGCCAAAGCAAACATTGACTTGGTAGATAAATTGATCGGACAGGGCTATACGGCTGATACAACAGCTGTACCACCCACTATTTTGCAGAATATGAAGGCCTCATCAGGATATGAAAGCGCGATGGATCAGTTGGAGGCAGCCGAACGTCAGTTAGCTAACTGTTACCTGATCGCCCCGTTTAGCGGTCGTGTGGCAAATTTGGATTCCAAGATATATAGTCGTTCGACAGATAAACTATGTACGTTGATTGACGACTCCTATTTCGATGTGGAGTTTAGTGTATTGGAAGCGGAGATGGAAGAGGTGACACGAGGATTGCAGATCACAGTCTCACCCTTTATCAATGAAGATCAACGCTTTGTAGGTGAAATAACGGAGGTCAATCCGCTGATTGATGAACGAGGACAGATTAAAGTACGTGCAAAAGTACGCAACCACAATAATTATTTGGTGGAAGGGATGAATGTGAAGATTCTGTTAGAACGTGAATTGAAACAGCAGTTTGTTGTTCCAAAAGATGCGGTGGTACTTCGAGATGGGTTCCAAGTGATTTTCCGTTATAAAGATGGTAGAGCGGTATGGACGTACGTGGATGTGGTTATGTCTAATATTGATTCTCATATGATTACGGGCAACGCAAAGAAACAGACTACTATTTCAGAGAATGATGTTGTTATTGTATCTAACAATCTGAATTTGGCTGATAAAACGGAGGTAACGCCTAATTAAAAGACACAACTTATAGCTTACAACACACAATTGGCGAACCCTTAATCCCTAAAAGTATGATAAAAAGACTGATAACACGCCCCATAGCAGTGACAATGAGCGTAATTGCTATCGTGGTGCTGGGTATGGTGGCGGTGGGTTATCTGCCGGTATCGCTTATGCCAGCTATTAATATACCGCAGATCACTGTACAGGTATCAGCTCCCGGTCTGTCGGTGCGAGAGGTAGACAACACTCTGTTAAAACCACTCAAGAACCAGTTGTCGCAGGTGGCCGGATTGAAAAATATAACCGCAGAAGCTCGTGCCGATGTCGGAGCGATCTATATGAACTTTGAGCCCGACTGCAATATAGACATCGTCTTTATTGATGTCAATGAAAAAATGGACCGGGCAATCACCTCACTTCCAAAAGATGTGGAGCGTCCCAAGGTAATCAAAGCCAGTGTGACTGATATTCCGGCTTTCTATCTCAACCTGTCACTTAAAAATGGTATTCCGCCCAAAGAGGGGGAGCCTCGTGAAGCGGGTATTGATTTTAGCGAGCTGGGACAGTTTGCTCGTGACGTAATCTCTAAACGTATTGAACAGTTACCACAAACGGCGATGGTCGATATTAGCGGGGTAGTGACACCGGAACTGCTTTGTATTCCCAATTATACTAAGCTAACCTCTATGGGGGCGGATATTAGTCTGTTGGAGCAGGCAATCAATAACAACAACATATCTTTGGGTGCATTGAGCATCAAAGATGGTCAATATCGCTACAGCATTCATTTCGATGCGCATATCATTTCAAAAGAAGACATCGAAAACATATACATCAAACACGATGGACGTATCTATCAGTTCAAAGAGCTATGTGAGATTGTGCAGCGTCCGGCCAAGCGAAATGGATTAGTACGTAGCAAAGGCGAACCAGCCGTTTCAATGGCAATCATTAAACAGAACGATGCCAAGATGGAAGATCTGCAACAGGGTATCGCCACACTAATAGCCGATCTGGAGGCAGAACATCCGAACATCCGGTTTGAACTAACCCGTGACCAAACCAAGTTGCTGGCCTATTCAATCGATAATTTGGATAGTAACCTGTTGGTAGGTGCTATTTTGGCAGCACTGATCATTTTCCTGTTTATGAAGGACCTCCGCTCACCGATGCTGATCGTTGTGACAATTCCCCTGTCATTGATCGTCACTTTACTGTCATTCCATCTGTTGGGTATATCGCTTAACATCATTTCGTTATCCGGCTTAATTCTCGGGACAGGTATGATCGTTGATAATTCGATTATTGTAATTGATAATATATCACAAAAATGGCAATCGGGGATGCAACTCAATGATGCCATCGCTGAAGCAGTCAGTGAGGTCTTTACACCGATGCTTAGCAGTGTGCTGACCACTTGTTCGGTTTTCGTACCATTGATCTTCCTAAGCGGTACGGCCGGCGCGCTCTTCTACGATCAGGCAATGGCGGTGACGATAGCCCTGTTTGCTTCATTGCTCGTAGCCGTACTGGTACTTCCGGTCTATTTCTACTTGTTGTACAAAAAACTGCCGGCACATACCGAAAATCGTTTTATTGCCCGTTTTTTTACTTTCAACTACTACCGTCCGTATGAAAAGACGCTTAAATGGACACTTCGGCACGGCAAAGTGATGATCGTCTGTTTTATTGCACTTATTCCGATGACCTATCTCATCTATCAGATAGTTGAAAAGAGCCGTCTGCCTCATATCTCGCATGATGATACCATTATGACAATCGATTGGAATAGCGGCATATCGCTCGAAGAGAATGATTTGCGGGTGCATCGTTTGTTGTCGCAAGTTGACAGTTTGGTTGAGCAAACCACTTCAATGATTGGCGTGCAACAGTTTTTAATGTCTCACACGAAAGAAATCAGCCCCTCTGAGAGCGTGGTTTATATCAAAGCGAAAGATGCGGAGACGTTGGCTAAGATAGAGAAAAGACTAACGGATTATGTGGCAGAAAACCATCCGAAAGCATTGGTTACATTTCAGGTTTCGGGCAATATCTTTAATCTGATATTTGCCGAACAGGGAAGTCCACTGGTGGTGCAATTACATAGCAAAGGGGGACAAGCTCCAACAGTGGAACAGGTAACAGAGCTGACAGGGAAGATTCGAAAAGCACTGCCAGATATAGTTGTGCCTCCGGCTGTGATGGAGCAAAACATCCGTTATATAGCCGATGTGGAGGCGATGGCGGTATATGATATCACATATGATGATATCTATGGAAAGATGAAAAATATCATCAGTCAGAATGTGCTGTTTCGCATCAATCAAGGCGGTTATTCGATGCCTGTCACAACGGGGGAATCACGTGCCGAAGCTTCTGATATTTTATCGGGCAAAGTGCGTAATAAGAACGGTGTGGAGATACCGCTCTCGATGGTAATCCGTGAAACCAAAGGAGAAGATTTTAAAAAGCTCTACTCGGGTAGTGATGGCGACTACTACCCTATCGCCCTCGATGTGCCGGACAGCGATGTGAAGCAAGTAATGGAGACCATCAAGCAGGTTGTAAAAGAGGATAGTTACTTCTTTGTGGCCTTCACTGGAGAGTATTTTTCAAGCCGTGAGACCATCAAGGAGTTGATCATCATTCTACTGGTAGCAATTTCGCTACTCTACTTTATTCTGGCAGCACAATTTGAAAGTATTGTTCAACCGTTAATCATCCTTTCAGAGATTGTGGTTGATATCTTCTTCGTGTTGTTTGGTCTGTGGCTCTTTGGTGAGAGTTTGAATATCATGTCAATGATTGGCTTAGTGGTTATGAGTGGTATTATCATCAACGACTCGATCCTGAAAGTGGATACGATCAATCGCCTGCGAAAGCAGGGTATGTCACTGCTGCGAGCGGTTTTAGTAGGTGGTCACAGCCGCTTGAAGCCGATCATTATGACTTCCCTAACGACCATATTGGCTATTGCACCATTCTTGAACCGGGTGGACATGGGTTCGGATCTGCAATATCCATTGTCATTCTCTATCATTATTGGCATGACAGTCGGAACACTTATCAGCCTGTTCTTCATACCGTTGATTTATTATGTTATTTACCGTAAACGCTAATCCTGCTGCTTATGAGTAAAGATATAACAAAAAAAGGCTTTTTAGAGCGGATCCCCAGCTTCTCCCTCATACTGATTATGGCGGTATTGATGGTGATTGGAATGGCGCTGGTACCGCTACTGCGAGTCGCTTATAATCCTACGCCGAAACAGGGAAAGCAGTTGAACGTCTCGTTCAACTGGCCGGGAGCATCACCACGGGTAATTGAACAGGAGATTACCTCTAAAATAGAAGGAATGGTTTCATCAGTGGTTGGAGTGGAGAAAACCTCTTCTACATCGTCCTACGGAAGTGGAAACGTAGCGATAGAACTGAAAGAGAACGCCAGCGTATCAGCCGTCCGTTTTGAAATATCCTCCCTGCTGAAACAGGTAGCCGGCAAGCTGCCTGAAGGAGCCGGTTATCCTTCCCTGTCAGGAGGAGATGTCGGAAGCGGCATGAAACAAAATTCCCGGCAAGTTTTATCCTATATCATCAATGCGGATATGGATCCGGCCAATATTCAGAATTATGTAGAACGAAATATCAAACCCTATCTGACGCAAATTGATTATGTGCGGGAGGTCGCCGTTTCGGGAGCACCTCCAACCTATCTGGATATAGAATATGATCCGACAGAGTTGCAACGTTACGGCCTGGAATCCAATATAATCACATCAGGGCTTCAAAACTTCTTAGGGCAACGATCTATTGTCGGGGATATTGACAAGATCGACCGTAATGGTAATAAAGAGCGTATCACGCTACTTTTAGAGACTGAGCCGCTTGATTCTGATATCGGGAAGACGCCGCTTACCACCATAGAGGGAAAAATCATCTATTTGGATAATATCGCTAAACTAAACTATAAAAAACGCCGCGAAAGCAATTTTTACCGCATCAACGGTCTGAATACGATCAACCTAAGTATATCAGCCGATACTGATGTGAATATCATCAAAGCCTCTTCCGAGTTACGTAAACGGATGGAGGAGGTACAAGCCAATCTTTCAGATGGATTTTATATTTCTTTAACCAATGATGCTGCTAAGGATGTACTTAAGGAACTGAATAAATTGATAAAACGAACTTTCCTTTCGTTACTGATTCTTTTCCTTTTTATCTGGATATCAAGTCGAAGCGGTCGTTATCTATCCATTATAGCCGTGGCACTCTTTGCAAACGTGCTGATATCGGTTATCTTCTTTTATCTGTTTGATATAGAGTTGAATTTAATCTCGTTGACTGGTGTTGCCGTATCGTTCGGAATTATGATCGATACCACCATTGTGATGGTGGATCACTACAGTTATTACCGTAACCGAAGCGTCTTCATCGCAATTTTGGCAGCACTGCTCACTACAATCGGGTCATTAGTGATTATCTTTTTTATGCCTGATTATGTAAGAGGAACACTGAATGATTTTGCTACTATCATCATCATCAATCTTGTTGTGGCTCTGTTTGTGGCTCTGTTTTTTGTGCCAGCAATTATTGATCGCAATGGATTAAACCGTCGTCAGGAGAAAAGGGACTATCGCCGTTGTCACAGGATCATAAAATGGAATAAATTCTATAACTATTATATCACCTTTACCCAAAAACACAAATGGATCTATATCACAATTTTGGTGCTGTTGTTTGGTATTCCGTTAAACCAGTTGCCGAGAGAATTAGGTCGGTCTCACTATTTTTATGGCAATAAAGAAAAGCCTGAACTCAAATGGTATGAAGTAGTCTATAATAAGACCATTGGTAGCGAGCTTTATCAAAACAAATTACGCCAGCCTCTTGAAAAGGTGACAGGTGGGACGCTGCATCTCTTCTCATCCACCCAATCATCTCGTACATTTGCACAGAGTGACTATGATGTAAAACTTCGAATATCGGCCAAATTAACAGAAAAGGGCGACGCGGAAGTGTTGAATCAAAAGATGTGGCAAATGGATCACTTCCTGGCAAAATACAAGGAGATCAAGAAATTTGTGACACAAGTCAATGGAGAAAGTGGTTCTATTGAAGTGGAATTTACCGATGAATATAAATATGGGGCATTTCCTCAACATTTAGAGTCACAAGTGATTAGGGAAGCGTTGTCAATAGGCGGCGTAGACTGGAGCACAACAGGAGTGAGTGAAAAAGGTTTCTCCAACTCGCTCACACTGGGAAAAAGTAAATCGTGCCGTATAGGGTTGAGTGGTTATAACTATGACTATCTTTACAAATATGCAGAGATGGTAATCGAAAAGATTAAAAACAACAAGAGAGTCACCAACATCGATATAGAGTTAGGAGGCTCCGGCGATTATGTCAATCAAGATAATTCGACGGATGAAATGTATATCAAGTATGATATGAAAAAAATCGCACTCTACGATTTGAATCTCAATCAAGGATATTCAGCACTTTCTGCACTGTTGAACGAAGGATCGGTAGGCACTTACCGCAATAAAGATCAATACATAGACATTGATTGTCACTCTTCACTACGTGATAAGTTCGATGTGTGGCATCTGATGAACAGCTATATAAATGTAGGTGACAACCCCATCTGTTATGCTCACATCGGAGAGATTGGGCGACGGTCTGTCAGCAACCAAATCACCAAAAAAAATCAAGAGTACTCGCTCGATGTAGCATTTGATTATATGGGAACGTATGAGCTATCCGATCAGTTTATTAAAAAGACAACCGAAGAGGTGAATGCTGCTCTGCCGGTCGGTTTTCGTGTAGTCAACACAAGTTATGGATGGTATGACGATAAAGGAACTCAATATTGGTTGATCCTGCTGATCGTTGTCATTATCTTCTTCACTTGTTCAATCTTATTTGAGTCATTACGCCAGCCACTTGTGATAATATCACTGATTCCGGTATCCTTTATAGGGACCTTTTTAACGTTCTATTTCTCCGGCACTAACTTTGGAACAGGTGGTTTTGCATCGCTGGTTCTATTAAGTGGACTGGTGGTGAATGCCGCTATCTATATCATAAACGAATATAACGGAATTCGTAGCAACTGCCCCGATCGAGCCAAACGACTCCCTCCTGTTAAGCTCTATGTAAAAGCCTATAATCACAAGATTGTTGCAGTCTTATTGACTGTATTATCTACCGTATTGGGCTTAGTTCCATTCTTGATTGATGGTCCACAGGCAGAGGCGTTTTGGTTCTCTTTTGCGATTGGCACAATGGGAGGTTTACTATTTTCAATCATCGCATTGGTATTCTTTATGCCAATATTGATGCCGTTATTTCATAAACACAAAATACACCGCCGCAATCAAACAAACGAACGCCGCCAAATGATTCCAATGTAACGCTTCACCTTTAAAGAAGATAGTAGTGAACACTGTAAAAATAACAAGTGTTATCACCTCTTGGATGACTTTCAGTTGCATCAACGAAAACGGGCCTCCATTGCCTATAAAGCCGATGCGATTAGCCGGTATCTGACAGGAATATTCAAAAAAAGCGATTGCCCAACTGAACGCAATCACACCGATCAGCGGAAGAGCAGCGAACCAACTGTACTCCTGTTTCATCTTTAAATGTCCGTACCAGGCGAATGTCATAAAGACATTGGATACGATCAGCAACAAAATGGTATAGAATCCTTTCATAATAACCTATTCAAATTAATCTATTTTATCTGGTAATAATTCTTCCTGTACATTAGTCATACTGCCCCAAAGGCTATAACGAGCTTCTGGATTCATCGCTTCCAGTTGTCGCAAAACACCTTTCATATCACTGCGGCTGGACTGCGATTCATAGGGACAATTCTTCACTTGTTTCTGATAATGGCGCAACGCTGCCAACTCTATCAAATCAGCTTCGTGAACCAGACACATCGGACGGATAATTGTCATATCAAACTTCTTCATCACCAACCGGGGCGGCATTGTACTGAATGCTCCCTGATAAGTGATATTCATCAATAAAGTTTCCAGAATATCATCCATGTGGTGACCGAGAGCGATTTTATTGCATCCGTGCTCCTTGGCAACAGTAAACAAAGCTTTCCGGCGGTTCCATGAGCAGAGGAAGCAGGGAGATTTACGTGTATCGGTAGCAGGGTCAAAAGCAGTCTCATACTGTACAAAGGGAACTCCATACGCCTCGCAGTGCGCTTTCAAATATTCCGTATCACTCTGATAAGGAATATTCTTCATCACTACATGAACGGCAACGATAGAAAAACGAGGCTTATAGATACGTGCGCGTCTACCCAACAGTTCAACAAGCGCCAACGAATCTTTTCCTCCTGACAGTCCGATAAGGATTTTGTCTCCTTCTTCTATCAATCCATATTGCACCACTCCTTTGCTAAACCGCCGTTCAATGCGGCGAATGGTCTTCTCTTCTTCCGTAAATTGTGTCATATCTTTGAAAATCGGCTGCAAAAGTAAGCGAAAAGAATGATTTAAAGAAGAATTAACATAATAGAATCACTGAAAAAGGGTTTATTTCTAATAAATTTGTACTTTTGAACAATTGATAAATGGACCGGTGCCCGAAAGCAGTAATGTTTTCAATCTACCCGTCACTCATAAACGCTCAAAACGATGAAAGGAAAATATATTCTATTTTTAATTTGCAGCCTCTTCCTTTGTGAAGTATCTGCACAAACGCTGGAACAGGCACGCACCCTATTCACTAAGGGTGACTATGAAAAAGCCAAGCCTGTCTTCAAAAAGTATGCTAAATCACAACCGTCGAACGGGAATTATAACTATTGGTATGGCGTATGTTGCCTGAAAACCGGAGAAGCGGAAGAAGCTGTGAAACCTCTTGAGATAGCAGTGAAAAAACGTGTTACCAGTGGACAACTCTATCTGGGACAAGCATATAATGAAACGTATCGTTTCGAAGATGCAGTAAACTGTTTTGAAGAATATATCGCAGATTTAAGCAAACGGAAGAAATCGACGGAAGAAGCGGAGAAACTTCTGGAAAAGAGCAAAGCTGACCTCCGGATGTTGAAGGGAGTGGAAGATGTATGTATCATTGACAGCTTCGTTGTAGACAAGGCGACTTTCCTCCATGCATACAAGATTAGTGAAGAATCGGGTAAATTGTTTACCTTCAATGATTTTTTCAAGACAGAAGGAGATCATCCGGGAACTGTCTATGAAACAGAAATTGGAAATAAAATCTATTATAGCGAAAAGGGCGAGAACGGTAATCTTGACATCTTCTCAAAAAACAAATTGCTGAATGAATGGAGTGACAGACGCCCGTTACCGGGTAGCATCAACGCTTCCGGAAACGCAAATTATCCGTTCGTTCTATCGGACGGCGTCACGGTTTACTATGCCAGCGATGGTGAAGGACTGGGTGGCTACGACATCTTTGTCACCCGTTACAACACGAATACCGACACTTATCTTGTTCCGGACAATGTAGGTATGCCGTTCAATTCACCGTACAATGATTATATGTACGTCATTGACGAATACAACAATCTCGGATGGTTTGCTTCCGACCGTTTCCAACCCGAAGGAAAGGTATGTATTTATGTGTTCATTCCTAACACTTCCAAGCAGACTTATAATTATGAAGCAATGGAACAGCAACAGATTATTCGTCTGGCACAGATTCATTCGCTGAAAGAAACCTGGAAAGACAAACAAGCTGTAACCGAAGCATTGCAACGTCTGGAAGCTGCCATCAGTCATAAGCCTAAAGAACGTCGTGCGATGGACTTTGAATTTGTCATTGACGATCATACGACTTACTATCTGATGAGCGACTTTAAATCCGCAAAAGCAAAGTCACTTTTCCAGCGTTACCAGCAGATGGAGAAAGACTATTACCAGCAAGAAGAAAAGCTGAATAGCCTGCGTCAACAATATGCCGGTGCCAACCAACAGGGAAAAGAGAAAATGGCTCCTGCTATCCTCGACCTCGAAAAGCGGGTACTGCAAATGTCCGAAGAGCTGGATACTCTCGAAGTGAATGTACGCAATGCAGAAAAAACAAAATAAATTAATAACTCTGAACTATGGATATACTCATTATCGCCGTTCTCATTATTGCCGCAGTCATACTGTTTCTGGTAGAACTGTTCGTCATCCCGGGCATTAGCCTGGCCGGAATTTCTGCATTGGTTTGCATTCTTTATGCCAACTACTATGCATTTGCCAATTTAGGCATGGCAGGAGGATTTATCACTCTTGGCATATCGGCGATTGCCTGCATCGGATCATTGATTTGGTTTATGCGATCGAAGATGCTGGACAAACTGGCATTGAAAAAGGATATTGATTCGAAAGTAGACCGTAGCGCAGAAGACAGCGTTAAAGTGGGTGATACAGGAATCAGCACCACACGTCTGGCACAAATCGGTTATGCCGAGATAAACGAAAAAATTGTGGAAGTAAAGTCAATAGACGGATTCCTCAATGAAAAGACTCCGATTATTGTAAGCCGTATCACCGACGGTACAATCATGGTTGAAAAACACAAAGAATAATATTCACTTAATAATAACATCAATGGAATCATCTTTCTACTTGCCTATCTTTCTGATAGCTGGAGGTATTATCTTCTTGATAATATTTTTCCATTACGTGCCGTTCTTCCTCTGGTTGTCGGCAAAAGTGTCGGGAGTTAACATCTCGCTGATACAACTATTTTTAATGCGTATACGTAACGTTCCGCCGTACATCATCGTGCCGGGAATGATCGAGGCTCACAAAGCCGGTCTGAAAAACATTACCCGTGATGAACTGGAAGCCCATTATCTGGCTGGCGGACATGTAGAAAAGGTGGTTCACGCCTTGGTATCCGCATCGAAAGCGAATATCGAATTACCTTTCCAGATGGCTACCGCTATCGACCTTGCAGGACGTGACGTATTCGAAGCTGTACAGATGTCTGTAAACCCGAAAGTGATCGACACGCCTCCTGTTACGGCTGTTGCAAAAGACGGTATTCAGCTGATAGCCAAAGCACGTGTTACGGTACGTGCCAACATTCGTCAGTTGGTCGGTGGTGCAGGTGAAGATACGATCCTTGCCCGTGTAGGCGAAGGTATCGTTTCATCTATCGGTTCTTCTGAAAACCATAAATCGGTCCTTGAGAATCCGGATTCGATCTCTAAACTTGTACTTCGTAAAGGTTTGGACGCAGGAACGGCTTTCGAGATCTTATCTATTGATATTGCGGACATCGATATAGGTAAAAATATCGGTGCGGCTCTGCAAATTGACCAGGCTAACGCAGATAAGAACATCGCACAGGCAAAAGCCGAAGAGCGTCGTGCCATGGCAGTTGCTTCCGAACAGGAAATGAAAGCAAAAGCACAGGAAGCCCGTGCCAAAGTGATCGAAGCAGAAGCTGAAGTTCCTAAAGCGATGGCTGAAGCTTTCCGCAGCGGCAACTTAGGCATCATGGATTATTATCGCATGAAGAATATTGAAGCTGATACCTCCATGCGCGAGAATATCGCCAAGCCGGCAACGGGCAATGCAGGCAATCAGCCATTGAGCAAATAATCGTTCACAAACGCCGGAATCCGATTTCATTTCAGTTATAAGACGCACTCCCCTTTTCTAAAGGAAAAAGATAGTGGCTTCTTCTGAACTTAAATCTGGTTCCGGCGTTTCTATTTATAG
Source organism: Bacteroides sp. AM37-9 (assembly GCF_003603455.1). Lineage (NCBI taxonomy): Bacteria > Pseudomonadati > Bacteroidota > Bacteroidia > Bacteroidales > Bacteroidaceae > Bacteroides > Bacteroides sp. AM37-9. The sequence continues at coordinate 34,774 of NZ_QTNF01000006.1, forward strand.
ATACAAATCCTATTATAAAACTAAAACCCTTCAATAACATGAAAAAGTACTTTCCATCCTCTGAATTGATTATCAATGAAGACGGTTCAGTATTCCATCTTCACGTAAAGCCCGAATGGTTGGCAGACAAAGTAATTCTGGTAGGTGACCCCGGACGTGTAGCACTCGTAGCTTCTCATTTCGAAAACAAAGAATGTGAAGTGGAAAGCCGCGAATTCAAAACCATCACGGGTACTTATAAAGGTAAACGGATTACAGTGGTTTCTACAGGAATCGGTTGCGATAACATTGACATCGTAATGAATGAACTGGATGCACTCGCCAATATAGATTTTAATACCCGCGAAGAAAAGGATCAGTTCCGCCAGCTGGAATTAGTACGTATCGGTACATGTGGCGGCTTACAGCCCAACACTCCTGTCGGAACATTTGTGTGTTCACGAAAGTCTATCGGCTTTGACGGATTGCTGAATTTCTATGCCGGACGAAATGCTGTATGCGACTTACCTTTTGAGCGTGCGTTCCTCAATCACATGGGTTGGTCGGGAAATATGTGCGCGCCTGCTCCTTATGTCATTGATGCCAGCGAAGAACTGATTGACCGGATTGCCAAAGAGGACATGGTACGTGGAGTAACAATCGCTGCCGGAGGTTTCTTTGGTCCGCAGGGACGTGAACTTCGTGTTCCATTGGCAGACCCGAAACAGAATGATAAGATTGAATCTTTCGAATATAAAGGCTATAAGATTACCAACTTCGAAATGGAAAGTTCGGCTTTGGCAGGACTTAGCCGGTTGATGGGGCACAAGGCTATGACCGTCTGCATGGTGATAGCCAACCGACTTATTAAAGAGGCCAATACAGGATATAAAAATACAATTGATACACTGATTAAAACTGTACTTGACAGAATATAGAGGTACGCTCTTCTGAAAGAATAAAATTGTAATCGTTAGAATAGAATTATAGAGCTGTCTAACGAGTTCTAAATATTGAAATTCCCCCACGCTACAAATAGTTATAGCGTGGGGGAAATTCTTAATAAGGGACTTGTTAGACAGTTCCATTTTTATCATTTAGCCTATCTTCAACATAGTGTCACTATGACGCCGTGATAGTAACGCTATAATACGATTATAGTGACGTTATCCGAGAAGGATAGCGTCACTATATCACACAGTTATTTTTAATTTGATTTTTTATCAATAACCAATCGTGAATCTCTCCTGATGATGTTTCGGATATTCCAATTCATCAATCATTGCGGCAGCGTAATCTTCGACAGAGATATGGCTGTTTCCTACGATATCTACAATCATATCATCTTTTCCCAACCGATAACGCCCTGTACGTACTCCCGGACGCATATCTGCTGCCGGAGAGAAGAACACCCAGTCTATTTCTTTCTCTTTCTTCAAGAAGTTCAGATAAAACTCTCCTAAGGCTTTCACTCCCGGCAATATATTTTCGGGTACTTCGCCGGAATCCATCAAACGCAAGCCCGGAGCGATAAATAAAGAACCGGCACCACCAACCATCAGAAAACGATTGACGCCAGCCTTCTTCACTCCATCAATTATAGTCAGATAAACTTTAATGGTTTCATCGTATATATCAGGATTATTCCATCCCGGATTGAACGCACTAACAACGGCATCCGCACCTTTACAAACGTCGGCCACTTCATCAAGCACAGCTACATCGGCTTTCACCACTTTCAGATTTTCATTCTCTATCTTTATCTTTTCCGGATGACGAACTACTGCTGTAACTTCGAAACCACGATTCAAAGCCTCGTTCAGAAGAGCAGAACCAACAAAGCCACTTGCTCCGATAAGGACTATCTTTTTCACTTTCTCCATATTCAAATCTATTATAATGTTACTACTATTATAATAGTAACACTACAATATTCAGAATGTTGGTTCTCTTTTAGAAAATTAATTATCCGATGTAAGATTCTATCGTCTCTCTTAGCCTCTCCAAAGAATAGGGTTTTGAAATAACGGCGTTACATCCGGCTTGAATAGCCTGTTGCTGTTCGGTATAAAAAGCATACGCAGTCACTGCAATAATAGGCACGGTCAGAGAAATCGTACGAATCTTTTCAGTAGCCTGAATACCGTCCATCACCGGCATACGAATATCCATCAGTATCAAATCCGGGCTTTCACGGATGAAACTATTGATAGCCTCCTGCCCCAATTCTGAAAAAGAGCATTTGCCCGTAATGATATCATACTCCCATAAAGCTATTTGATGAGCTGCAAGCACAGAAAGTATTTCCTGATAGTTTTCCCGTATGAGTTCGCTTTTCTCATTCGAAGAATATAAATTGATCGCTGGTTCCATAAGCATTATTGTTTTATTTTGTTTGGTGTACCACTGCAACGGCAGCAAATATAAACAAATAAAGCACAAGTTGTGCTCAATTTTCTATTTTTTACTTAGAAACAATTATCTTTGCTCATCCAAAAAGAAAAAACAATGAATCAAGATACGATCTGCGCTATCGCTACCGCCCAGGGCGGTGCTATCGGGAGCATCCGCGTTTCCGGTCCGGAAGCTATTTCTATCACCGGCAGCATATTCAAGCCCGCCAAGACTGACAAATTATTGAGTGAGCAAAAACCATATACTTTGACATTCGGACGTATTTATGACGGGGACGAGATTATTGACGAAGTGCTCGTCAGTCTTTTCCGTGCTCCTCATTCATACACAGGAGAAGATAGTACGGAAATCACGTGCCATGGTTCTTCTTATATTCTTCAACAGGTGATGCAGTTGCTTATCAAGAACGGTTGCCGTATGGCCCAACCGGGAGAGTATACGCAACGTGCTTTCCTCAACGGAAAAATGGATTTAAGTCAGGCAGAGGCTGTGGCGGACTTGATCGCTTCTTCATCTGCTGCCACCCATCGTTTGGCTATGAGCCAGATGCGAGGTGGTTTCAGCAAAGAGCTGACGGAGTTACGCAACAAATTGCTGAATTTCACCTCTATGATTGAACTGGAACTGGACTTCAGCGAAGAAGATGTTGAATTTGCCGATCGTTCGGCATTAAGGAAGCTAGCAGATGAAATCGAACAGGTCATTTCGCGGTTGGCTCATTCTTTTAGTGTTGGTAATGCTATTAAGAACGGTGTCCCTGTAGCTATTATCGGTGAAACGAATGCCGGAAAATCGACTTTACTGAATGTATTATTGAATGAGGATAAGGCGATTGTCAGTGATGTCCACGGGACAACGCGTGATGTGATCGAAGATACTATCAACATCGGAGGAATCACTTTCCGGTTCATTGATACTGCCGGAATCCGGGAAACCAATGATACGATTGAAAGTCTCGGTATCGAACGTACTTTCCAAAAGTTAGATCAGGCAGAGATTGTTCTTTGGATGGTAGATGCTATGAATGCCGCCTCTCAAATAGAGCAGTTATCAGAGAAGATTATTCCGCGTTGTGAAGGAAAACATTTGATTGTTGTGTTTAATAAGGCGGATTTGATCGAAGACAAACAGAAAGAGAATTTATTATCTTTATTAAAAGACTTCCCCAAAGAATCTACGGAATCTATTTTCATCTCGGCCAAACAACGAGAGAACACAAGTGAACTGCAAAAAATGCTTATTGATGCCGCACACTTGCCTACAGTGACACAAAATGACATTATTGTGACAAATGTAAGGCATTACGAAGCTTTAAATAAAGCTTTGGAAGCTATTCATAGAGTACAGAGTGGACTTGATTCGCAGATTTCCGGAGATTTTCTTTCACAAGATATACGAGAGTGTATCTTCTTTATTTCGGACATCGCTGGTGAGGTTACGAATGATATGGTGCTTCAGAATATCTTTCAACATTTTTGCATCGGCAAATAAAAAGCAGATGCAATCATTGGTATAATTTGATATAATAAAGTAGATAGTTGTAAGAAATCCTATGCCCATTATAGAAATACATTCCTTAACTGATCCCAGAATAGAAATATTCAGTACTCTCACTGAAGCTCAACTACGTAATCGTATCGAGTCTGATAAGGGACTGTTTATTGCAGAAAGTCCGAAAGTTATTAATGTAGCTCTAAATGCCGGTTATGAACCTTTAGCTCTTTTATGCGAGCAGAAGCATATCACTGGTGATGCTGCTGATATCATTGAACGTTGTGATGATATACCTGTCTATACGGGTGCAAGAGAACTGCTTGCCACATTGACCGGATATACACTCACACGCGGCGTCCTCTGTGCCATGCACCGCCCGACATCGAAAAGTGTAGAAGAAATATGTAGAGGCGCACGGCGTATCGCAGTCATTGAAGGTGTGGTAGACACTACCAACATTGGAGCTATTTTCCGTTCTGCAGCCGCTCTTGGGATAGATGCCATATTACTGACACGCAATTCTTGCGACCCGTTGAACCGACGTGCAGTCAGAGTTTCAATGGGATCTGTTTTCCTGATACCATGGGCTTGGTTGGATGGTTCTCCCAATGAATTGCATAAACTGGGATTCCGCACAGTCGCTATGGCACTTACAGAGAAATCAATCTCGATTGATAGTCCCATCTTAGCGACCGAACCCAAGTTAGCCATTGTGATGGGAACCGAGGGTGACGGTCTTCGAAGCGAAACAATTACCGATGCGGACTATGTGGTTCGCATCCCTATGGCAAACGGGGTAGATTCACTCAATGTAGCTGCCGCATCCGCTATCGCTTTCTGGCAACTTCGTGTTAAAGATTAAGCAACTCTGCCATCATCACCGGACGACACACATATATATTCCTACTCGCACCTACAATATGTATTCGCCCCACAAGAACAGCGAGGCAAGAGTTTCTCCATTAATTCACTCCGAAAAAACTCATACAGTTCTTTATGCATAGTGTCATATAGTGCCACCACCCGTTCTTCCTGTTCATCATCGGCATGAATACCTCCCCGAAAAGGATCTGCAAAATTAAAAGAAACATATTTTCTCACTACACCCTGCATTTCCTTTTGCACTTCCTCCGCTTCTGGACAAAGAGTAATAACATAATCCCATGTCTGCTGGGCATATGTCGCAACATCACAAGGCTTTCTACGTGAAAAGTCATATCCATTCTGTTCCATCACCTGGCAAACAACATCCGGGACAGAATTTCCAACCAAAACACCGGCAGTACTAATCTTCATACCTCTACCGAACGAGTTTAAAATCTCTTGCGCCATACGACTGCGACACGTATCACTATTGCTCACTATCAGTATATTTTTCATATGCGATTTCTATTTAATTTTCATTTATTTACTGATATAGCTACTTTAATAACCCCGTCCAACTTGTTTTCAAAGACACGGTAAGCCTCCTCAATCTCATTCAATGGAAATCGATGTGTAACAAGAGGAGTAGTATCAATTTTCCCTTCCTCAATCAGTTTGAGAATCTCGGCACAGTCACAACCATCCACTCCCCCTGTTTTAAAAATCAGATTCTTGCCATACATATCAGGTAAAGGAAGAAGCTGCGGCTGTTCATAAAGGGCTACTATGGTGACAACAGCATTAGGACGAGCACAATCCCATGCCAAATGAAAAGAATCATCACTCCCCGCTACTTCCAAAACAACATCTGCACCACCATGGTCACTGTTCTTGAGAACAAATTCCTTGCAGTGTTCAGGCTCCGTTACTAACACATCAGGATAATGCTCGCGAACAAACCGAATTCTTTCAGGAGACTTTTCACAGACAATAATACGTTTAGGGTGCTTCAACATCGCACATAACAAAGTACAAACTCCGGTAGGTCCGGCACCGATAATCAGAACAGTATCTTCCTCGATAATTTCCGAGATACGTGCTGCCCAAAAACCTGTTGCAAGTACATCACCGACAAACAAGGCTTGTTCATCACTCACAGTATCAGGAATACGGTTCAAACCTTGATCTGCATAAGGAACTCTGACATATTCCGCCTGACCGCCATCAATTCGACAACCTAAAGCCCAACCGCCATTGGGATCAGTACAGTTATTCACATACCCATGCTTACAGAAAAAACACTCACCACAGAAAGTTTCGACATTCACAGTCACCCTGTCACCAGGTTTCACGAAAGTGACATCAGCCCCCACTTGTTCTACCACACCTACCATCTCATGCCCGACAGTTATTCCGGGCACAGCACGCGGCACACTGCCATGTTTAATATGAAGATCACTGGTGCAGATGCTACCAAGTGTTACACGCACGATTGCATCCCGTGAATCCTTTATTTCCGGTCTCGCTTTCTCCTGCAATTCAAACTTTCCGTGTTCAATATATGTGTATGCAAGCATAATATCCTCCTCGTTCATTAATATATACCTTGCAAAGATAATGATTTCATTGGCAAAACAAATCTCTTTTATCACGTTCAATACTCCCAAACCGAATCTCACTCTATATTTATAAGAATACAAAGCTGAATAAAGTCATTCACTGTTTTTTCTACTTCAGCTTTGATATTCTGGAAAATATTCTTACTTTTATATCCAAAATAATAAATAAAAACAGCAGCACGACTTATTATATTTACACACAAGCCTATGATAGATACTTCCGAAAATCTGATTATTATAAAAGGTCAAATCAGGACTCCCGAAATAGAAAGCTGCCAGAATTATGATGGCAACTATAAGATAGTATTCCGAAATGTTCCTAGTGCGTATACTTACAAAGAAGAAAATGTCCTTTGGCTGACTGATCCGGACAAACCGGACCCCAATAATTATCAAATAATCAGTAAAGGGAGAACTTTATCAAACATCAAAGCCTTATCTATTTTTAAGGCCGGATCACACAGCTATTGGCACATTCGTTTTCAGAATGGTAAAGAGTATGATTACAGAGAAAAAGACTTAGAAATTATCGAATCATGCTTGGGAGAGAGTCGTTCGAAAAGTATATTCGAATATTTGAAGAAAGTTGCCGATGCAAACGAATTGAAAGCTGATGACGGAACGAAGCTATTGGCAAAACAATATGAAAAGATTCATTTCATCGCAAGCAACAGAGCAATTGCTGTATATCTGAATCCTCAAAAATATAAAATGCAGACCCAGACTTCCTCAACCTTGATTTTTCCTTTCGGTTGTAATGCAAGCCAGCAAAAAGCAGTCCAGGCAGCTTTTGAGAATCAAATCAGTGTTGTGCAAGGACCTCCGGGAACCGGAAAGACACAAACGATTCTGAACATCATTGCCAATATCCTTGTGCGTGGTAAGACTGTTCAGGTAGTATCTAATAATAACTCCGCCATTGTCAATGTACTTGAGAAGTTATCCAAATACGATATGGGATTCATTGTTGCATTGCTTGGCAGCACAGCTAACAAAGAGAAATTCATCGAAACTCAAGAAGAGGAAAAACAATATCCGGAGAACTTTGAGTCATGGCATGATGCAGATGCCGACCAACCTCAATTTCTCAATCAGATACATCATCAGACCGAAGAACTAAAAAGCATATTTTCCAAACAGGAACGCCTTGCCATGGCAAGACAGGAAATACAAGCTTTAAAAATAGAGTGGCAACATTATCTGCAAGAGTTCGGAACAAAAGAAATTACTCTCCAACAACGAAAGAGTTCCAGCTCGGCAGACCTTCTGAATTTATGGAATGAATGTCAACAATTTGCAGAAAAAGAGCAATCATCAAGTCTTCGGGGAATAGCAGCTTTTATTCAACGGTTGAAATGGTTATTCTTTAAATTCAGAAGCAAAGCGATTTGTAAAATCCCCGATAAAGGTTTCTATAAACGGGAGATGAGTTTGATTATCGCCGACTTCCAAATCTTATTCTACCAAACAAAGTATGCAGAACTGGAAGTTGAAATAGACACATTAGAAAAGGAGCTTGCCAACAAAGATGCAGCAGGAATGGCTAGACAAATGGCCAATACATCAATGAAATATCTAAAGAATCAGTTATTTCATACCTATGGCAATAATCATGACAAGCCCATCTTTACGCTCCCTGATCTAAAAAATAATTGGCGAGAGGTACAAAAAGAATACCCTATTATCTTAAGTACAACCTTTTCATCATTAAGCAGTCTGCAACGAGATGCCGTATATGATTATATCATTATGGATGAAGCGTCACAGGTTTCCGTTGAAACCGGAGCTTTAGCCTTGTCATGTGCTAAAAATGCAATCATTGTCGGTGACACCATGCAACTTCCCAATGTGGTCACGGAAGAAAATAAGGAAACGCTAAACTTTATCGCCAATGCGTGCCTGATTAAACCGGAATATGATTGTGCCAATATGAGTTTTTTGCAATCCGTCTGCAAAGTTATTCCAAATGTACCGCAGACCTTGTTACGGGAACATTATCGATGCCATCCTCGAATCATCAACTTCTGTAATCAGAAATTTTATGGTGGAGATCTTGTCATCATGACACGTGATAAAGGAGAAGAGGATGTCATTTGTGCCATACGGACAGCCAAAGGTAACCACTCCCGCAGCCACATGAATCAACGGGAAATAGATGTTATCAAAGAAGAAGTACTACCGAATCTATCTTATGAAACAGATGAAATTGGCGTCATAGCTCCATATAACAAACAAGTAGATGCAGTAAAATCCGCACTTGAAGAGGATATTGATGTTGCAACAGTCCACAAATTTCAGGGAAGAGAAAAGGATGCTATCATTATGACCACTGTCGACGATGTCATCACTTCCTTTTCCGACGATCCCAACCTGCTCAATGTTGCTGTTTCACGGGCTAAGTCACAATTCTATTTAGTCGTATCGGGAAACGAACAACCCAAAGACTGCAATATCAGCGATTTGATCGCTTATATCGAATATAACAATGGCACTGTTTCCACCAGTAAGATTCATTCTATATTCGATTATCTATATGAGCAATATACAGATGCCCGAATAGCCTATTTGAAGAAGCACAAAAAAATATCCGAATATGATTCCGAGAATCTTACATTTGCCTTACTCGAAGATATCCTGAAAGAAAATATCAATATGCGTCATTTGAATATCATTTGCCATTTACCACTCTATATGTTGATTCAGGATTATTCTTTATTGAATGAAGAGGAAAGCAAATATGCTGCAAATATAAATACTCATATTGATTTTCTAATTTACAATCGTGTGAGCAAACAACCGGTATTGGCTATTGAGACGGATGGTTATGCATTCCACAAATCGGGGACGAGTCAGTCAGAACGTGATATTAAAAAGGATCGTATCTTAGAGTTGTACGGAATTCCATTGGTGAGATTGTCTACTATTGGTAGTAATGAGAAGAAAATTATTGAGGATAAGTTAAGCGAAGTATTAAACTTGCATTAGAATGTTCATTGCAAATCATTTTTTTGTTAGAATAGGAGTTTCTGCATATTCTAACAACCAAAAGAATAAATTTTACTCCAACTATAACAATCACATCAATAATAATGCCTACATTTACTTCTCATTTAAAGTACAACAGCACTATGGAAATTATTTTCTACTTTTGCATCAACCTCATTAAAAGTTTCTAAGAACTTAAAGTGAGTACATAAATAAACATTAATCACAATGACAAAAAACTATCTCATCGTAAATACATTAATTAAAATGCGGATAAGATACAATACATATAACAATAAGAATCATCTGTTTTACAAAAATAGGCAGATAAATAAATCGTATTTCGACCAAATACTAAGAAATGAACAGGAAAGTATTAGGTTAACAATTCTACGCGACACACTTCTCCCGAAGCTGATGTCAGGAGAACTAAAAATTAACGCAACTGAAGTATTATAGATTACGATGAACAAGTCAATAAACATACTTGATAAAGAATATCTGCAATGGGTGAAAGACCTTTGCGGTCGCTATCGTCAAAGCCAAATAAAGGCAGCGGTGAAAGTAAATGTGGAACAGTTGAAATTCAACTGGCTTTTAGGTCGTGACATTGTTGAATTGCACGTAGAAGAACGCTGGGGCGAAAGTGTTATCACTCAATTGAGCAAAGATTTACGTGAAGCTATACCCAATGCAGCTGGTTTGTCAAAGAGCAATATTTACTATTGTAGGAAGTTTTATTTGTTATATAAGGATGCTTTGAAAACTTTCCACCAACTTGGTGGAAAAAATGAAACGGAATTATTCCACCAAGTTGGTGGAATATTTGAAGTCCCATGGAGACACCATTGCTTGATAATGGATAAAGTGAAAGACGATATAGACAAAGCTCTGTTCTATGTTCACCAGACGGTGGAGAACGGCTGGAGTCGTAGTATGCTGCTCAATTTCATTAGCACCGACCTTTATGAGCGGCAGGGCAAGGCACTGACTAACTTTACAAAAACATTGCCCGATGCGATGAGCGACCTTGCACAGGAGTTGACCAAAGACCCCTACAATTTTGCTTTCACGGGTATAACTGGGCGTTACAATGAACGATTGCTCAAAAATGCTCTACTGAATAACATTACCCGATTCCTGATGGAACTAAACTATATCGCACGTTTCATTACTCAATCAATACGATAAACGATACATAAAATAATATTTATATTGCTAAATTTTCCCATTTACAGGGTCTTTACAGAGTCAAGTTCTAAATCAATATAAAAAATACGGTCCTGCTGACCCGTTGCATTACATATCTATGCCGAAGCCTAGGATACAGTGGGGGCATTAACCCTCCACACGGGGACAGAACCGTAATATCGCGAAACTACGAACATATTTTTAATATGTTCGTAGTCGTTTACGACTAAAGGCTCCTTGGCTTCCAGTCGGCAAAATAGACATGTAATGCCCTACAAAGATAAGACTATTTCCTTATAAAGCCAATAAAATCAATGTTTTATTATAAAATAATGCAGAATGGTATATAAAAATCTCAATAAAAAGATACGACCCTGATCCCCCGCTGCATTACAAATCTATTAGCCGCAGCCTAGGATATGAGTGGGGTAATTAACCTACCACACGAGGAACACAGAGCCGTACTATCATTAACTGCAAAGTATATATATACCTGCAACTGACGACAACTAAGGATCTCCTAAGACATATAAACGACTTAAATATTGTAATGCAATACAAAGGTGAACATAAAATCCGAGAAAACCAAAGCACCAAGCATTATTCTTATAGCAAATGCACATTATATATCGCCTAAGATAAAATGACTGATATTTTAAAGAATTGAATCTAAACAGAAAAATCACCTTTGAAACACAATGTAACAAAGGTGATTTATTTGCACTAATTTCATTTCAAGATATTATTCCCGAAAGCTACTCTTTATTTTTCTGCGGTACTTCAATCCCCTCCGGCCATATAGCAGTTGTATAAGCCACAGCATCATTTCCATTACCGGTCAAGTCTTTTGCAATGTTATTTCCTTTACCTTCGTTGAACTTCCAGTAAGCTTTCAAACCAGTAGTTCGGGGATCAACATCATACATATTCCTGTAAATTTCTTCTTGTGAACGGAGCACATTCCATATACGTACTTCACAAATCTCTCCATTTAATTGCCGACTCATATCGTCGGGGTCTCCATAAGAGTGTCCTATCTTAAACATAAAGTCTCCTTTCTTCTGTTTTCCAAGGTTTATGGCTTCCCCATTTCCGTAATCGTCAACGCGGCTCTGCTCTTTGCCATCTACATACATAATAGCAGCCTTTGTCTCTGTGTCATAAGTAACGGCAACATGATACCACTCACCAGGTTGCAACAGTTTACCATCATTGGCATTTGGAAATTTCATTTCATTAGCCGCAAATTGCAATTGCTGTCTAGGAAAGCCAGAATCACCAAAACGTAACAAACAATATTGCTCAATACCCATAATGGATGAGATTTCGGTAAGAGGATCAAATCTATTCACTCGAACAACAGCTTCGAAAGTAAGTTGCTTCAATCCGTTTACTACATTAGCAGTAGGACTACCGGCAACAAATCCCGGTATCTCAAAATAATTGTTAGCAAGACTGACAGCAGTAGTTATAGCACTGGAACGACGCACTATGTAACAGATATTTTTAGAGCCGTCCAATATACTCATCCCTCCTGATGCTTCTCCAATAGTAACAGGTAATAGAAAGCTAGTGTCAATATCCAAGTCTATCAGGTTGGAAAATTCAATAGTGACCATTTCTGAATCTACATTTCCTTTAGGAATGACAACGTGCTGGGTAGAAAACTTATAATACTTAGCATCCAACATTGCATAATTATTCCCTAAACGTGCATTATAATAACTTATCAATGAAGGATCTGTCCGAAAGCTGACATCTATATCCTGCTCAGCAGGATATGCCAGTACAGCAGAAATCTGTTGCTGTCCATCCTGTTTAAGATTATTAAATGTGAAATTAGCTATATCCTTCACTTTCGCCGCATCAATATATACACTATTACCAAAAGGAGATTCCTTAGTATAATCTTTGTTGTCACAACCTGTTATTAATAACAGGAAAACCATGACCAAACAATTATTACTTATTTTCATTATATTCTTGTTTTGAATTATCAGACTCATTATATCTTAGTTTTAAGATTCATTTCATTTCTCACATTCCGGACGGACGTACCCATCCTTTTGAATACACATTATACATCTGGCGCAAAAGCCAGTCCAACGGTTTATAGGTATAAGAATACTCACCGGAAATAAATCCCCAATCATAAGGAGGATAGATGGATTGCCCCCAATAAGCACCATCATCCATCATAGCGTTAATGCCATCTCCTATCGCGATATCGTTCACCATTCCTTCATACATATTTTGCTCATTGGCTGTAAGATCAAACGCATATACAACAATATTATTTTTTTTACGCTTATTCATTTTCCAATCCACCATCCTATATTGCGATTTATCTCTCAAAGGATTTTCTCCTTTTTCATATAATGGAATAACCAGACTTCCATAACATTCCGGTGCCAGCCCTATAATAGGTTTACGAGTATATTCACTATAAGGATGCTCTGCGTCCCATGGTTCTATAATCTGTACCACTTCTTTTCCACTATCATACGCATGCCACGCATAGTCTATATACTTACCTACCTCAATGCCGCCACATCGATTTACATCATAAAAATATTCAGTAGCTTCTCCCTTATCAACAACTGTCAGCAACTTTTCAGGAAGTGCATCCCGCAATGCTTTTATTAGTTTAGGATAAGAGACTGTATTCATAGCAAACATACCTTCCTTGTTATAAGTACTCACTTTGTCCCAGAGATTTATTCCATCCAAACGATAAAGTTCTACCACATTTTTCACCTGTTGAACAAAATCTGCAAGCTGCATATCGTTTAAATTACAAAAGCCAAATCCTTTATTACCATTTTCAATGCTAAGACATACTTTACGTCCGTGTTCCTGAAGCGGACGAATAAACTTATCCGCCTTTTCCAACACATCACGTATATCACTACTCAAATTGAGCAGTGCACGTCCTGTTGCAGACTCATAGTCCATTGTCACAATTCGTAGATTCACGATACTACCTATATTATGTAAAGTTTGAGTATAATCTATCTGATTAATTTTTTGAATTCCATAAACATCAGCTATCAACGGTTGATAAGTTGAAGTATTCACATAGAAAACAACAAATGCATCAGGTAGCATTGGCGGCATATCTATTTGTTCATACTGGTTATTAGGATAACAAGTCGTTATTCTTTTCCGAATATTCACAATATAATAAAGCACCTGTTTCTTAGTATCCACCTTTACTCCTGTAGGTATTTCTTCCATAGTTAATGGCAAAAGATATGGAGTATCAGTATTCAGTCCGGCTGTGGATATAGTAAATTTGATTTTGGCAGATTTTTGTTCTCCAGCATCTATTGAAAGAACTCCGCCATTTTCGAACTCCACATTCCCAGCCGGCAATGTATTCAATTTGGAATTGTTTTCCTCATTATAATCTTCTACAAGCTTCTCGTTTACAACGGCTGTGACAGTCAACCTGCTTCCGGCTGATTGTGACAGTGAATAGAATATTTCCTCTGTGGCAGATTCGTCCCCTTCCGTCAACTCAATAAATGCTTTATTAGTCAATGTAGTTGTGTTACGCAGGGCACCTGCAATATTATCCATAGCCGTCTCGTCAGGCATTCTGTCCGCATTCATTGAGATAGTCTCTTCGGTACACCCTGTTACTCCTATTTTCAGTAACAATACTAATATAAAATGTATGATAAGATTCTTTTTCATATTAATTCTTTTTTATTTCGATGGGTTCATTAGTTGAATAGCCGTTCGTGTAATCTCGTAATTCCTTATCGGGCTATAATAATCATTGCCTATAGCATAAATTCCCAATCCAGCTAATGGACCAAGAGCAACCACACGGTCAGTCATTAAAGTTACAGCCTCTTGTTTTACACCAGTCTCATCAATTACTTGTCCGCCCATTTGAACAGATAACAATAATTTATCTTTAGACAATAAACTATTGGCAAGAATCCCCGTCACCTGCAATTTCAAATCGGTAACATTGGTCAACTCTGCAGTATTCAACACAATATAATTCAATTTGTCAAAGTCTGCTTCATCAACGAAAGCCGGATTTCCTTCCAATACCAATAATTTATCCTGTCCCGTAGCAGTAGATAATTTAGAAACAATCAGCCGTGATTTCTCTTTATACGATGCCAATTCAGCATCAGTTCCATTATAGAGCGGAAGACCGGTAAAAGCAAATCCGTCCAGATTGAGTTCGGCCGACGTAGCAATTTCTTTATCCAACCAACTATTTAATGCCGTGATATCTGTTAAGGAAGAGGCGTGAGCTACATAATCTATCAAATAAAGCACCCGGATACTCTTTTCCTGCAATAGAGGGATATCCTCCCGATCATAATCAGAGATTTGATGAGAATTACCCAAGGTCACAATATCCAACGAATCCGGCAATGACCGAAGATAACTACCTTCATTTAGCGATTTTTCCGGAGAATTATCAAAGTGCGCATATGACAAGTAATGTTCACTTTGTTTGTAGGTACGTAATGCCTGCATATAACGCGCCCATAGTTCCGGATTCTGTTCTTTCGCACTATTAATATCAATATCTACAATTTCAGGTTCATTCCAGTCATCACAAGCAACAGGCAATAAAAAAGCCGTTAAAAACAGAAGACTATAAATGAATTGTTTATATATTATTGTTTTCATATAAATTCTTTTTCATTCTTTTATTCGTATTCAAACTCTCTCGTCAATTGAGATAAGATTTCTTATCCCACCACAATCTCGTTCCCCCATTGTCAGGACCTCCTAACATACCTATCGCCAAATTGATATTCGAAAGATTTTCAGTATATTCTGTAGGCGGATACCACAAACGACGGATCATATACTCGGAACTGATGCTACCACCACTTTTGTTTTCTATAACCGGCATAAGATGAGGATATCCTGTACGACGGAATTCACTCCATGACTCAACACCTAAAGGGAAATTAGCAATCCATTTTTGAGTGATGATACGTTCAAGATTACGTTCAAAATTATCCGCACCATCTTCCCAAGCAATAGTAATAGTACTTCTCGGACCTTCCCAATCAGTATAGGCAAATGTCGGATCATTGTACGCTTCCGGAGTGTCAGTCGAATTCTTCGCATAGGTTTCAGAACCCGACAGACCATATTGTTCAAAAGAAAGGGCTATCGCCATATTATATAAATCTTTAGCTTCCCCACCCATATTCCAGCCTCGCAAGGCACCTTCGGCACGTAAGAAAGTGATTTCTGCGGCATTCATCCATAAAAAAGGACTGGTACTGCTGATAATCGGTATGCTGTATGCATTTACCATCTCATCCTTGGTAGTCACATCAATGCCAATACGAATACCCGCGTATCCATCAACCTCTTGCGGTTGGAAGTTTTCATCATATACAGTCATTTTCACTGTAGTGAACATCTTTTCCCGACGCGGATCTTTATAACCATTCATATATGAGATAATATCAGCCCCCGCACGCTGGTCATTCCAGTCATTAAAAATCATAGCAACCCTATTTTCTTCCACTTTCAAGAAAGCGTTATCATTTATTTCCATCATTACGCCTGCCGTTACAGCTCCTTCGGCTATTCGTTGTATTTCCGCCTGCATTTCCGGTACATAAGTCAAGCGCATGGCCATACGCAATTTGAGTGAATTAGTAAATTTGAGCCATTTGGAAAGATCGCCTTGATATACATCATCAAATTTACGAAAAGCTTCCGCACTCAAATTGAGATTATCCCTAAGGACATCACTCACTTCGTCCAATTCACTGAACATTTGCTTATATACCTCTTCCTGCGAATCATAAGGTACGGTAAGAGAAACCTTACCTGTTTTAGAAATGATTTTTGAATAAGGAATCGGACCGTACATATCTGTCACACGCTGCATGATGACCACACGAAACAGTTTTCCCAGTGCCAACGCCACAGGATCGTCTGTTTTGTCCAACAAGTCCCGATAAAACGGATAAGTACGGGTGACTAAATCGGAAAAAGGAGCTTCTTGCCAATCTATTGGCGGATTATACGTTTCAAACTTAGCCGTCCATTCTACAGTACAACCAATGTAACCGGCAAACGCACCTGCGCCAAGTGCTTCAACAAACTGATAGAGATGTTCTTCCGTAGGAATCACCAACCCTTGTAATCCTTTAAGACTGGCGCCTACGTTATAACTTTCACGCCCCAGTTCTTCTTTGTCAACCTGATAATCCTTCCGGTTGATTTTATCGAAATTATCCGTACAAGCGTAACCGACAATAAGCAATAGTGCTAGCGAAAGCAATTTTATGATAGATGTTATATATTTCATAGTAACTACTTTTTATCTGTTAAAAGTTGATTTTCACATTCAAACCGACATTACGGGTACTCGGCAACATGAAAAAGTCGATCCCTTGATAATAGTTACCAGTCGTTGCAACGGCTTCCGGATCAAAAGGAGCTTTATTATAAATCATACAGAGATTGCGTCCCACAACAGACAACTGAATATCGCATACATCATGCAACCATTTACGTGGAAGCGTGTAACCGATAGCCGCCTCCTGCAATCGAATATTGGTAGCACTATAAGTATAATACTGTGGCAGACCACTTTGTGAACCGATAGCCGTGAACCATGTCTGTGCATCCACTCTATTACGTCCATTCACTAATACCCCACCATTATCACGGGCAACCGCCGAACTTTCAGACACCCCATATTGATCCATAGCCGCTGCAGTAGCCGAATAAACAATACCGCCTATACGCGCAGTAACTAAAGCACTTATATTAAACCCTTTCCATGAAAACTGATTGTTCCATGCCAAATTACATTTAGGGAAAACACTTCCTAATTTAATATCAGGTCGATTATTCACTGTTACTAACGTACCCGCAGGAGAAATTTCTACCATTCCATTGTCGTCCCGCTTCAAATCAGACTGTGTGTAAAGGTCACCCAGCGAACCTCCTGTTTTCAAAATGAATTTGGCTTTTCCGAGTCCGCCTACATCCAGCCGATCTTTATTTATAGACTCACCAGTCTCCGGATGTATATAGTCCTTTACTAATTCTATAATTTTGTTCTTGTTATGGCTTAATGTAAAATTACTTTGCCAGCGAAAATCTTTCTTCCATGTATGTCCATAACCAAATGAAAGCTCTACTCCCTGGTTACGTACATATCCTGTTTGAAGATAAATGGTGGTATATCCAGATGACACGGAAATTTTCGGATCGAACGTTTGATTAAACGTATTAGCCAAATACCATGACAAACTAAGATTAAAGTCCTTGAAAAGCCGCATATCCAAGCCTAATTCCCATGAATCGGTCCGTTCAGGTTTAAGGTCACCAATGGGATAATGTGTTTTCGGCTTCCACGTTTGAGTAGTTTCGTCATACTCAAAAGTAGGCGATGTCAAGTTACGAGGATAAGGCATACCCACCGAACTAAACGAACTGCGCACTTTCAGATAATCAACGAAAGAAGGTAGTTTCACCATTTCAGAGACGACAGCCGAAAGTCCAATTGACGGATAAAAGAAACAAGTAGAAGATGAGTTTGCCAACTGTGACGCCCAGTCATTACGTCCGGTCAGCGTAAGATAAAACATACTCTTCCACCCTACTTCAGCACTGGCAAATATAGACTGCGTCTGCTCTTCCCATTCATCCTGACGTGCTTTCTTCTGAGTATTGTCAAGATCAAACACATTAAAAACATTGGGAATACCATTGGCACGTATCGGTCCACGATAACTCAATTCGTCATACTTATTATCTACGATGCTCGCCCCGATATTGACCACAATAGAATAATCACCCAAACGTTTATTTATATTTGCCAACGCATCAGCATACACTTGTGTTTCGTCAGGTTTAGATATAGCATAAAATCCCTGCGCACTACCTTCAGTAAGAGTAGTATTGGAACTTGCATATAATTTTTGTTCATATTTGGTACTGGAATTATCAACCCGAACACGCCCTGAAATATTCAGCCAGTCTGTAATATCATAACTTAAAGAGGCAGACAGCATATAACGCTTCTTGTCATTCGTCCGTAAATTGCGATAAGCGATCCAATAAGGATTCTGCATCCGCAAGTCTCCTTCCCCTTGAGGCCAAAACATGGTTTTAATCTTACGGGCCGGATCCCAACGTTCGAACACTTTTATCAAATTAAAGTCGTCGCCACGTGGAAACAAATAAACAGGAACTATCGGATTTGAGTAAGCACCTTGATTAGTCATATTGCGGTCATTCTGAATAATATAACTTGCACCTACATCAAGCTTCATCCTGTCATTCAGAAAGTTTGTAGTGTTACGGAAGGTGAAATTAAAACGGTTGTAACGGTTGTTCGGTACAATCCCTTCCGAATTAACCGCAGCAGCAGAAAAGAAGGTCTGATTCTTATCTGTTCCCGTTGATAATGTAACGGAGTTGGTATAAGTTATCCCCGTATCAAAGAAATCACGTGGTTCATAGTTTCTACGAGATGCGTCATTTAATAAAGTCCCCCAACTCAACGTAGTAGAATTACCTGCTTTTCCCGAACTGCCTGTACCATAGCGATTTTGAAAATGTGGAAGTACGAATGGTTTAGCGAATTCGGTATTACTAGACACAGAAACCTGCAATTTACCAACTTTGCCACGTTTCGTATTAATAACGATGGCTCCATTTGCCGCATTACTTCCATAAAGGGCGGCAGCTGTTGCTCCAGTTAGCACTGAGATACTTTCAATGTCATCCGGATTGATGTCGGCAATGCTTTCAGTCACTCCCTGTGAACCATTCTCCATGCTACCGCCACCTCCGAAATTAAACATGGGAATACCGTCAATAACATACAATGCATTACTGCTTTGTTCAATCGACTTTGTACCACGCATCACCACCTTACTAGCTCCACCTACTCCTGAAGAACTACTGTTGATATTAACTCCTGCGACTTTACCATTCAGGCTATTAATAAAGTTTGCATCCTTGACATTTGTCAACTGGTCGGATTTTACCTGTTGTACATTGTAACTCAGAGCCTTTTGTTCCCTCTTGATACCCAAGGCAGTTACAACGACTTCATTTAGCGCCTCTACGTTAGCAGACATTTGTATATTGTATACATTCTTATCTGTTATTTTTACATAAGACGAAATATAGCCAATATAAGTAAAGCTTAATATACTACCTATAGAAGCTTTTATGACGTACTTACCCTCCAAATCAGTAACAGTTCCATCATCAGTCCCTTCTACCCGTATATTTACTCCTATCAGAGGTTCATTTTTCTCATCAACAACCCTGCCTGTTACCTGTTTAATAACCACAGCTCCTGTTTTGGGTTGAGGAATAATATTAATATAATTTCTTTTAATTCCATAAGTAAATCCTGTTCCTTTAAGGATAATCGAGAGGGCTTTTTCCAAATCAATATTTTTCAAATTGAGATTAATAGCCGGTTTATCAATTAATTGCGAATCGTTATATCCTACTGAAAGCTTTGATTGCTTCTCCACTTCTTTCAGTGCTTCAATAACAGTTATATTTTCTTTTTGAATAGTAATTTTCATACCACCTTGGGCAAAAGCTGTAGCTTGTATTACAACCATAAATAAAAACAACACAAATCTTATCCCTTTTGCCTTCTTATCATTTTTCAATGTATAACTGTGTAACATGAATTTTAAGTATTAGTTTGCTAACTTTTTTATTCGCAACACATGTCTATCTGTTTTAATTTTCGATTTCATATCCAAGGCAGAAAGATTCCTGGCATAGATACTTTTTCACATATATCTTTATTATTAAGCAGTGCCTATCAACAAATGAAAGGCATCTGCAGTTTGTATATTCAGGTTAATTTATAAAAGACCGGAAGTGTCCTTCTCTGAAAGTCTATCACTTCCAGTCTTCAATTCATTCACATGGAGCGTCCTGATATCTTAATAATTCTTCGCATAGATAGTCGTCGTACGAGATACGGTCTTGCCTCCCCAAACTCTTGAAGCAAAGTTATTCATTAAGCTTGTTTGACCGGACTCGCGTAGATTGAACATCATAATGGCGCCATAGCCACTATAATTTGCAGCGCTACTTTGTATCACACCTGCACTTGGCCTACCATCCGTACAGTGTATTGACATCTTTGCCCATTTGCTATTCCCTAATCCGGCCGAAGTACTCCAATCCGCTCCGAAATCAGGCCACATGTAACTAATGGCATTCATTGTAGTCGCATCAAAATTTGTATAACCACCAAAACTGAATACTGTAATCAGTTTATCAGGCAACAACTGACGTACTCTTTTTACAAGATTTCCAAAAATCGTAGTACTTGGTGAAGGCAAATTAGAAGGTGCCTTCCAATAGTCTGCATATTCATCGTCAAAATCCACACCATCTAAATTGTATTGCTTAACACAAGCGGCAATCTGTTGTGCAAAACGTTCAATCATGGCCGGTGTCAAGTTACAGAACCCCACTCCGGTGTGATCACCTAACAGCCCTAAAGAGACTCTGATACCTTTCTGTTGTAAAGGAGCGATAAGCGTACCAGCGTTGGTCAATATATGAGACTGATTATTATTATGATACAATTGAACAGTACTAGCCGTACCCCGAATATTAGAAGCAAACAGAATCACATTATCAATCACCTGTTCTTGCGGCTCCGTACCTGTAAAATAGTACTCTCCTGCATTTAGAGGATTTACATCATTAGTTTCAATATAAGTAGTCAACTTCGGCATCTTGTCGCTGACGCTGCGAGTAGCTGGCGAAATCCCTTGTTGTTGTGTCTCTGCCATGTAATCATCATTACTACAACTTGTGATCAAAGTTCCTGTCACCATTGCTACAACGAGTAACAAGAAGTATTTCAAATTTTTCATATAGTATTACTTTTTATATGGTTACTATTTCACTTAGGTAATTCGTTCTAAAAGTTTAATAATTCCTCCTTTCTCCGTTTTAGTTATTCGACATACCTTCCACCGCTTTAACTTTCTAATATCAAAATTATTTCTGCATAATATAGCATTTATCATGTTCTATCTTAAAACATAAATCTCCTGCTACATCAACAATAACATCCATAACTTCAGACAAAGGTGGATTATCTTTAAACCTGAAACTATAACGATCATTCTTTAAGCTATGCTGATTATAAAAGAACTTACAATCGTACTTACGTTCCAATATCGTTATAATCTCCGTTATAGTCTTTCGATTAAATACCAACTCACCTTTTTGCCATGCTGTCACATCTTTCATATCAGGATAAGTCAGAGTATCTTGACGGCTCTTCCTATTATACACCAATTGTTCATTTGGCTTAAGCAACTTCTTTTTGCCCAAGTCGTCAAATTCCACAAGAACACTCCCTGTTATTAGAGTTGTAAAAACATTATTATCTTCAGTATATGCGGATACATTAAACTCGGTTCCCAAAGCTGTTATTTGAAAATCATTGGTTTTGACAATAAACGGTTTGTTTTTATTAGCTTTTACTTTAAAATTAGCTTCGCCAATTAGAAAAACACTACGGTACTTTCCTGTAAATTGTTCGGGATATAATAACATACTCCTCGAATTCATGCTTACCCGACTTCCGTCAGGCAAAAAAAAGGTCTTCATCTGAGTGCCCGATATGCATTGCTGAGTTATTCCTGAATCGTCTTTTTCTGCCTTACAAAGCAGATATCCTAAAGATATAGATACTATTAATAATATAACAGCTACCGATTGCCACAATCGCATAAACAGTTTTTTATCGGACTTTTGCTGAGGTTGAACATGTGTAAGATTGTTATCTAACTTCCAACGTTCCAGTGATTTCTCCAGGTCGAATACTTTTCCTTTTTTTCTTGCTTCTAGATAAAGCTCCTGTAATGCTTCATCCTTTTCTTTTTCATATTCATTATCAACCAACCACCTGTAAAACATTTGATTTGTTTGTTCCGAATAATTATGTCGGGCAAAAAGGGATAATATTTTCTGAAAATAATTCTTCATGTTATCATTATATTAGATTT
Source organism: Bacteroides sp. AM37-9 (assembly GCF_003603455.1). Taxonomy (NCBI): domain Bacteria; kingdom Pseudomonadati; phylum Bacteroidota; class Bacteroidia; order Bacteroidales; family Bacteroidaceae; genus Bacteroides; species Bacteroides sp. AM37-9. Next base: position 57,350 of record NZ_QTNF01000006.1, read on the forward strand.
TGAAATTTCATATATAACGATTGAAACATTCCAGCTACTTAAAGAAAATACAGGAAAAATAAAATTAAAATGATTCTCTTTAAAACTTGAAGCGACAAATATATCTGATGCTCTATTGTACGAACAGAAAGATGTAAGGATAATGCAATCTCCTGATTGCTCATATTATTGAAACGGCTCATCTCAAAAATCCTTCTGCGACGTTCAGGAAAGTTTTCAAGAGCCATTCTTATTATTAGTTGCATTTCTTTATAATAAAGCGAATTTAACGGATCTGAGAAGCCTAACAAATCCTTAATTGTACTTTTCTTTATTTGTTCCTCCCGATAATCATTTTCCAGTCTTTTGTGCTTGATAAAATCAAATGCTACATTTTTTGCCATAACGTATATATACCCTTCTTTTCCATCATTATTTTGCCACGTCTCAAAATTAGTCCATAATTTGGTAAATACATCTTGAGCCAAATCTTCCGCATCTGCTTCCGATTTAAGAAACGTATTGATAAAAAACTTCACTGAAGAGAAATGAGCTCTAAATATCATTTCAAACTGTTCTACTAAACAATGGTCTTGATTCATATAAGGTTACACTTTTGTTTGTGCTACCTTACAAAGATAGAGTAACTTATCTAGAATTAAAAGTAATAATGGTTTTATTTTCAATAAAATATAACTGGAATATTTCTTTGTTATCCCATAGGTGCTTAAAATAAAAATCAACCCAAGCGCTGTCTAATTAGACTTTTGTGAAATAGATTAACAGTAGATTATATTATACACTCTTTAGATACTCCTTTTATTTCGTAATAACCTCTTCTAATCCAATAGTATCATCTATATTCTGATGGTTTAATGCTAAAAGTGTCTTTGCAGCAAGTTCCGGTTTATCATCCGTTGTAAAAGCCGGATGATAAAATTTATATTGATAAAAGCCACCTTGATTAACGTAATAACTTTCCAATGCCACAAATCCAAATATTGGCACTTTGATAATATCTCCTTTTGATAGTTCAGACAATAAATATTTACTATCATTATTCATACATTGAACGAAGTTACAAAACAGATCAAAAGTCTCTTTAACAAGTAAAAGTGAAGTGTCACAAATACTCAGTTTATTCCGTTCTGCATCCCGAAGCAATTCACTCATAATCGTTTCTATTTCCTTTATAGTATTAGAAGATACCTTATTATCATCATTTAAAAATCGAAGCTGATAGAATAAATTAAGCAGAACAATCCTAACATCATTTGTTTGGATATGTCCCCATCTAAAATGCGCGAAAAGAAGCATTGCGTTTGTATAAAAACGCTTAAGCATTCCTTTCATTTTTGCCCTACAGTAAAAATCAGTATATTCAAATCCTTCAGTATATAAAATCGTCGCTTTACTAATGACGGACATAAACATAGACTGCATCGATGTTTTTGGGATATCATCATGTGTAAGCTCAAATAATATGATATGACTTGCTACTACTAATGCCGAATAATCATTTAAAGTCGCATAGAATTTTTGCCTGCCATACCCCATCGTCATTTTTCTATTGGGCATTTGAGCATTATAATGCTTATCCAACTTTCTTAGATAAAAATTTACCGTTTTCGATGTTCTTCTATGACGTTTCTCTTTTTGTTCTTCTGTTTCAGTAATATTAGCAACAGATATATCTTCCTGTTCTTTTTTTGTCAGATCAGAGGTAGTTTCATCCTCATAACCACGATCAAAAATCGCATTAAATAACTCCGCAATCAGAAGATTACTATTTGTCGATAATTCAGCCTTAAAATTTGAAGTAAGATAGTCGAATCGTTCTTTTGAAACTTTTTCATCAGCCTTGTTACGTCCATGAACATTAGCTTTGGGAGTTACGACTTTTGTAGACGATTCCCTATCTGTATCCAAAGTGATATATTGTAAAATACTAGCTAAATTATCATCCCATTTATTTGAAACCGCAATGAGATGTTTTAATTTACTATTCTTAATATTCGGATTATATTTTAAAATATCATCTTCATTAAGAATTGTATATCTATTTGATATTGGGCCGTCAATATTACTAATAACAACATGATGAGGTACTAATGAGATTTCTTGGACAGGTATATTTTTTCTGTATGGAATCCTTATACACTCATTGGAAATATCAAAAATATCTATATAACAATCTTCTGCACTACCATCAAGTTCTATCTCTAATTTATCATTGATAATCTGAGCAGATAATATATGTAAATGAAACACATCATTAGGCTTTTGGGCAATAGGACAAGGTTTATAATCTTGTAAATCACTTATACTCATCCCCTCTTCAGACAAAGTTATTCCCATTTCTTGTACAAAACTTCTTCCACTTGAATCGTAAAGAAACAATCCGACTTCATCATTATAAGCTTTTGAATTCAATCCTAAAGCATTTGAGGTAGCATTAGCACTTCCTATAAGTAAATATGTTCCTAAATTTGTTTCAAATTGGAATATCTTTGCGTGAAGCCTACGTGAATCCTTATATACATCACACCACTTATATATGCTTATTCGGGCATTTTGTTCGGAGAATGCATAAGGTACAGTACCATTATCCGGATCAATGATTAATTGAATTTCCTGAATATGGAACTCTCGGGACAATTTATCAAGACTTCCTCCATTTACATCGTAAAATGGAGATACAACAATTAGTCGAGTGACTATCACATTAATTAATTTGTTTCTTATTTGAGTATAAATACTATCACTTTCAATATTACATACAAAAGAAACTTCAATGCCGTCTTCTGTTATAACTGTTTCACTGACTGGGCTATCCGTATTCAAAAGTTTAGAAAGCCACTCTGAGTTCTCCTCCATCCACCCCAGTTGAATAGATAATAAACGAGGAAGATGAGGTAAAAAAGAACGAATATAAGCCCACACTTGTCTGAATAAAAAAGAGAAACGATTATTTTCTAAACTTATCTCAAATTCTCCCCAAACTTCATCATTAAGAGAAATTCCACTATATGTAAGGTTACCAGAGCCGATCAATAATAATCCTTGTTTTTCTCCGACTAAAAAAGATACCTTTGAATGGAAAACGCCCATACCGCTCCCAGGTTTCATTCTAATTAAAGTATAACCGAATGAACAATCTACCCCTTTAGGAAGTTCCTGCATTAAAGCATCGTATTGTCTTGAATCCATTAGTACCACGACATTCACAATCCCCACATTCCTCAATACGGGCAAGTAATATGCACCAAAGAAAACAGGATCAAATGTATAACAAGTCAGCACAGCTGAATGATACATTGTTGAATTGCCTTTTATCAGTTTTAATATGTTATGCGGACTTATCATGGTTCATTTTTTTTAGTATCTGTTTGCCGTATGGCGTTAAATGATCATTCTCTATTATACCAAGATCATTCAAGAATTCGATAAGAGTTTCTAATCGCGGAGAAGAATGCGTCGTATCCACATCAGCCAAATATCTGATATATCCTCCTTCCAAGGAGAATTTTTGCGTAGCTATCCCTGTAACTCGCATCTTACGAAATGCTTCCTGATAATGTCTATATATTATTTCCTCCACGATGAAATAGCGCAGAAAATCACCAAAAGACTCATTTGTTCTTTTACTAATATTTTGCATAAAAGTAAAGTAATTATCATTAGAAAGAGCTTGAAATGCATTTCTAAGAGATGCTAGTTCTTTTTGAATTTCCAAGTTTTGACGATAGTTATATAATAATTGTCTAATTCCAGCAGAAGCATCATCCTTCGGACTTTCTATATCATCTATTTTATCAATTACCTCGCAAAGTAATGTAGATTCCGGTACATCCAAATAATCACAAATAACCTGTACCATATCTTCTGTTATTATTTTAATTGAAACCCATCTTCCATTTTCTTTCTTCTTTAAGAATGTATCTATGAGTTCTTCAAAGACAAAAGAACTTTGATATTGCCAATCTTCATTTATAAAATAAGCATACCATCCCCATAGTGTGTTGTCCCGCACAGTCGAATTATGGAAACGACTATACATATAAGATACAAAATCCAAATCCCTTATTGGAGTTACTGCTGTATCCGCATATTCTAACAAATAAAAAATAGTCCTCTGACGATTTCTATCAGAAAATTCCTTGGTTGGATAATCAACATCAAGTAACAGTTCCACCAATAAACTTCTTTCTATACTATTCTCTGGAAACGAACGCATGTCAAAGGCAACAGAAAGCTCATTAAGTTCAGACTGTTTAACCACTCCAGACTGAACAATATATAAAAACTTATCCGCCTTATCCTTCGTTACAGATTCTTCGAATGATGCAGCTAAATCAATTCCTACACTCATTGGTTTATACAATGAAGTAGGCATATCATTAGCATCTTTAATAGAACCAATGATCCCTATATCAAGCAGTGAGCGAACATAGTACTGAGTAAAAACACCGCCCGGATTTTTCCAATATTTCTTATTTTCCCAATCACCATTCACACCAGCATCAAGCACATATTCGTTTTGCAGTACTGCTTTTTGTTTAATGGCATATGTACTTCCAGGTATTCCTGTCTTATCAGAATTGATTAATGCTAAAAGATATTCTGCTTTCTTATAATAAAACTGAAAATCTGAAACTTTAGCTTCTTCTATTCCTTCATAGAAGCGATTGAACAGCCAACAATAAAAACTATAATACCTAATTCTAGAAGACACATTATTGAGTCCTGGTAATAATTTGTTAAACAATTGCTCACCAATACTACGCATACCAAGTTGGTTGAGTCCAGCATTTATCTTAATACCTTCCCCCATGAATGGAACTTTTGATATAATTTTTTCCTTAGCCATAACTCAATCTTATTTGTGTCGCTATTTATTATTGTTGCTAACTGCTGGATATAATAACATTGATACAGAACCCAATTATCACTCAGGCTCGTCGTCAGATTCTTTAGCCAATCTTTCTTGCCAATCTTCATACAAGTCAGCCAAATTTCGGCCTTCACATGTCCAATGTCCTGTCGGCTGAGGCGCATATTTACAGTCCATCAATTTATGGGTAATGGCTGTAAGAGAAGTTTCTTTACCTTCAAATATTACTCTACGGGCAGATGCTACGATACAAGTATATTTGTCATCATGGAGATATACTAAAGTATCACCTTCCTTTAAACCCATTTCAAAGAAATTTAAAGCACAGCGTTTTTTCCGTTGATTGTTTTGTTCTTCTTCAGATATGTCATTTTCCATTTCCTTAACAACTTCAGCTGTGATATTACCTCGGTTGAAAAGCTTAAGTATACCAATCGCTTGCGATGGCTTTATTCGAAAAAACTCACGATTAGGATTGATACGTTGAGGTTCAAAAGCTTCATGTAGAGCTTGTTCCAATTCTTTAAAGCAATCTACTTTACAAGCATAAACACACTCAAATGGTTGAGGTACTCCTGTTGTATAAAGCTCTTTCAACCTATTATCCATATCTGCTCGGCTCGTCATACCAATTTTTACAATACCGGGCATGCATTCATTTGTTAATAAATAGACTATGCCTTTATTTTCTTCTTGTATCATAATTGAATTTCAATAATTAATCAATTAAACGTATCTTTCCAGTAAGTAATTGTTGCATCATACCTTGCTTCACTTGTTCATATTTGGATCGTTTCGTCTCTAGGGCTTCAATTTCTGCATCCATATCGGAAAGAATGGTAGCGATAGCAATTTGCTCGGCTTTTGAAGCAGGAGTACACAAAACAACATTCTCAACTTTTTCCTTATTTAAATTTTGAACACTACTACCTGCAGCCATCGACTTATACTGATTGTATACAAACTCAGAACTTAATATATAATATAAAAAATCTATATTATAATATTCCTGATATTCTTGAATAACTAACCAACCGTCATGAATACATCCATCAATATTTAGAATATATGGTCTACCAAAACTCATAGAGTTTGATAAAATAAAGTCTCCTTTATAAACTTTTCTCGAACAAGAAGCCCCAGACTGTTTAATCCGCTCTGCTGTTTTATTTATATATTTAGATTTAATAGTCACATCTCCAATCTTAATCCAATTTATACCATTAGCATCATCTGTTAAGAAATAACTTATTGGTCTTGGTGAACCACCTCTACATATATAAGATTTTTTTCCCAACCTTTCTTCCTCCCATGGTTCGGTAAATCCAGCAAGTCGTTTTTTAGCAGTAAGCAGTTGTTGCATGATTCCCTGTTTTATCAGTTTTTTCTTTTCTATCTTTTTATTTAAAACTAATAGTAAAGCGTCTATCTCACTAAGGGCTACAGCTATACGTTGCTGTTCCTTCAATGGTGGTAATAAAAGTTCCATTTCTGTTATCATTTCTTTTCGAACAGAATCTACTGAAGATTTAGCTGTCATTAGATGAACCCTATTATGGAATTTTTTAGAAAAGTACCAATAAAAGAATTTTCCATCTACATTATTTACAAAATGAGTCATCACATAAACTCGTTGATGAGCATCAAATTTTCCATCAATATAATGAAAAACCTTCCCCGTACCAACACCATCTCCGGCTGTTAAAACAGCCTCACAATCATATGAATACGAATTAATACGCTCTACTTCTTGAGAACGTACAAAAAATGGATATTTACCATATTCCACCCTATCTTGAGTATTACGACTTCCTGTACCAACATCACAGATCTTTCCCACATTAGATATTTCCCAATCTTCAGGAATCTCTTCAATATTCGTCTCCTTACACCTAGTATTAATCATCGTTCATAGAATTAAAATTTAAAACCCATTTCTTTCAAATGTTCCATTACCTTGCTCTCGTAATCTTTTAACTCTTTATCCAAATCCGCTAAAGTCTGTTCGTAACGTTCAGCAATGCCAATAACCTCCGAAGTCAGTTGTTGAGTAAGTTGTTGCATTTCACTATGAATCATTGAAGAAACAGCAGCCAACCATTTCTTATCAACCACCAACAGTTTTATTTCATTTTCCGTAAATGTAGCATACTTACCCTCAACAAGAAGCGTTAGTGTCTGTTTCTTTTCTTTTATTTCTTTATCAACTTCTTTCTTTTTTTTGTCGATAGCCTTATATTCCGGTGTTTTTTTAACCTCATCAATAATCCGTTTCAGTTCCTCTTCATCTTCTTCACCTATTTCTTCTTTTGCTTTATCCAACAACTCCTGCAATTGCGAAACATAAGTTTCACTAGTAGCCAACAGAGTTGAAATTGTGTCAATCTCAGCACTAAAAAACTCTTGAAGTACAATATTTACAGGCAAAAGGTCACATGACATATCCTCGTAGGTAGAGTTCTTTTTATCTCCTTTTAAAAGAGTAAGTTTCCAACCGTCACGCGAAATCATATAACAATCATCTTGCAATGTGTCATTCCAGTAAGTCATCAATTGCTGATAAGCATCGTAGGCATCTACCAAACTCTTATCTTTCTGCATAGCATCCTGTAAAGTTTGAGCCCACTTTTCAATCATTTCTTTAGGATTTATATCAATTCCCAAATTCAGCATACTAGGTCGCACCTCATTCGACCAATCGGTAATGGATTGCTCAAAATAAGATTGCTGATGTACAAAACTGTTTTCTTTCGCAATAAATGAAGCTACATCCTCTTTTTTCGGTTTTAAAGAGAAATACCCTTCCCTACCAGACAACGGCATGAATAATGCATCACGAAGTGAAGGACAAGCTTTCCAATACACTTCCATTTGGTCAATGTCGTGCTTAGGTAAACCACCATGTAAATGAGCATCAATATCTTGCTGTATTTCCGTATCACGGGCTGTTATATATCGAGGAATATTGAGATTATAATCATTCTTCTCAATAATCTCTTCCATCTTTACAAAACGTGCATAATGTAACACATCTTGGCGATTCTCCCAAGTATCGACTATCCGCTTGATATCCTGCTCACGTAAACGATTCTTTGCACCATCTTTAACAAAGCCATCTTTAGCATCAATAAAGAAAATACCTTCACGATTTGCAGCTCCCTTTTTATTGATAATCAGAATACAAGCAGGGATACCTGTTCCAAAGAATATATTAGCAGGTAATCCCACAATACCTTCTATGTAACCACTATCCACAATATGACGACGAATCGCATACTCAGCGTTTCCGCGAAATAAAACCCCATGAGGCAAAATACAAGCACCTCGTCCTGTTCCCGATTTCATAGAAGCAATAAGATGAAGAAGAAAAGCATAGTCTCCACATTTGGCAGGCGGGCACATATCCTTATTCCAACGATGATAAATATCATCTTCACCAACAGCTCCCAACCAGTCCTTTGTAGAAAAAGGCGGATTGGCTATACAAATATCAAATGTTTCCAGTGTACCTCCTGCTAAGAATTGAGGACTGTTAATGGTGTCAGCCTGCTCAATAGTAGCTGTATCTACTCCGTGAAGAAGCATATTCAATATGGCTAGAGATGCCGTAGCGTTATCTTTTTCCTGTCCAAACGGAGTTGCACCGTTTGGCGTTTCGCTAATAGCCCGAAGTAGTAACGAGCCCGATCCACAGGTAGGGTCATAAATAGTTGTTGATGGAGATGTAAATTCATTTAAATGAAGCATTTTTGCCATCGTACGGCTGACCTCGGCAGGCGTATAAAATTGCCCTTTACTTTTACCACTCTGAGCTGCAAAATTCTTCATCAGATATTCATAAGCATCCCCCAAAATATCATCATCAGCAGAACGGTTTTTACTAAAATCCAATGCATCCGTTTCGAAAACAGCGATTAGCTTTGACAAAGTATCAGTCATGTCTTTTGCTTTGCCAAACTTAGCCGGATCATTAAAATTAGGTAATGCCAGTTTGCTTAAGAATATAGAGTTCTCGGATTTGATAGCTTCCAACTTCTTATTAATAGCCTCACCAATGCCATCATGCCCTTTCAATGCCACAAAGTCAGAAAACCGACAGCCTGATGGGATCGTAAACAAACTGTTTTCATCATTACCTTTATCACTCAAGTATTTTACAAAAAGCATCATCAATACATAATCCTTGTACTGACTAGCATCCATAGAACCACGGAGTACATCACAGCTACTCCATAAAGTGCTGTATATTTGAGATTTCTTAATCGCCATTTATTTCTTTAATCTTAATTGTTTATATTATTCGCCGCTATATGATGGATGATGAAAATCTGCTCTATATCGGCAGCATCTCCTATCAATTTTTCAAGCCCTTTTATACACTTAAACCCAGCAGGCTTTGAAGTATCTTTCCACCCGGCAAAGACTTTAGTTTTGAAAAATTCATCTATTTTCTTGATTAATTCTATTATTTCAGCTTCATCCGTCAATGAAGTCCATTCTTTTCGGTTATTCCATAATGCGGAAGCAACAGCAGATTCTAATCCTTCAGGAGCTTTTGCCCCTTGCCGCATGGATTTCAGCAATTCAATGAGTCTCCTGACAATTTCAGTAGTTACTACTGTATTCAGTTTCATTTCGTCAATAATTTCCTGAAGACGCTGTGCAAATGATTCACTTAACGCCCTGTCTCTATTATTCCAATCATTGATTACACTACGGTCTTTAGCCGCAATCTTTTCGGCTGCTGCCCTTGTACTTCCCGCCTGTCTCTCTGCTTCCGCTACTGCTTCATCAGTATTACTGTCAGCCGTTAACAAATCAAGAAATGAAAAATCTGCTGTTGCAGGTATAATGGTCTCAGCCTCGTCAGCACGAATAAACCGATCGAGCAAATTACGCATTTGCGGATCGCGCATTTTAACATCAAAATCTTCTTCAGCCGCCTGTTTCACTCGCAGATGAAGGGAAGAAGCCTCACCTGCTTTTTTATGAAAGCATTCAGCTTCTTGCTCTGTATATCCTGCACGTAAGACATAATCTGAAATATTCGAGTAAGCAACAACAAAAGCCTGTGTAATCTTATAAAAAGCCAAACGCCGCTCTTTAGCAGGATTATTTTCATAGTCTGTCAGGAAGTACTCCACCACCTGTTCAGCCGTATGAATACCCAAACGTTCCCATTCGCTTTTTATCGCATCATAAGCACTTTCGGCATTTTCAAGACGCTTCTTGTTTCTTGAAATAGCATCCTCCAACAATCCTTCAATATCAACCGCATCATATCCCGCAAGTCCTCCCTTTTCATCATTGAAATTGGTAATAGCATTCTGGATGTTATTAAAGAGATGCTTAAAATCAACAATCAACCCGAAATCTTTATGAGTAAATATAGTTTCCGAATCAGGATCATCAATCACTCTCTTCAAATTTGTACCCAAACGGTTCACGCAACAAATGGCCTGAAATAAGTTATGGTCACGCATATCCCTATCAATATAAAGATAGGTTGCTGACGGAGCATCAAATCCAGTAAGCAGTTTATCCACAACAATCAGTAATTTCATTCGAGAAGGTTGCTTGGTGAATAACCGCTTTGCCCAAGCCTCATACTGTTCAGCATTTTGCACCCCCGCATCCTTATAAGACTGGGTAGCCATTTCATTTTTAAACTGAGACTCTTGCTGAGTTTCCGGTTCGCCATCTTCAACTTTCCGTTTATCTTTGTCAGTAGGAATGTAGCTTGTCACCACTGCACATCTATCTCTGAGAAGGTGATTCCCAGATGTTTGCTGAAAATATTTATAATATTTGTATGCAGAATAAATACTTCCCGCTACCAAAATAGCATTACACCAATCCTGATTAAGCGGATAAATACTCATATCATCAAGTATAGAATTAGCAATACGCTCAATACGTTCTGCACTCGAATAAACCTTCTCTAAAGTAGCCCAACGATTTTTGATGCTTCGCTGATGTTCTTCAGCTACTCCCCGTAACAATTCATCAAGTTTGGCATCTAACTTCTGTTTGTTTGAAACTACTTGATCCACATCTCTAGCTTCATACTGAAGATCTAGAATAACATGGTCGTCTACCGCTTCTTTGTGCAAATATTTATGGATAAAAACGCCAAAACGACGTTCAGAAACATTCTTTTCTTTCTTATACTGATTATAACCACCGCGCTTCTTGTCTGCACTAAGTAACGGAGTACCTGTAAAACCAATAAACATTACATCATCGCCCATAATAGCACGCATCGCTTCATGTAAACGTCCACCTTGTGTACGATGACATTCATCAACAAAAACGAATTTATGCATCCCTTTAGCTTTAAAACCATTGGGATACCTGGAGTTTAAAATGTTTTGCAGTTCTTGAAGATACTTTTCCAATGGAATAGGAGCATCATCATCTCCTATAATCTCTTTACCAGTATCAGGATCGATGTGACGACCAAACTTATGAATAAGCGAGCAAACCAACCACTCACTTCCATTCTGCAAAGTATCCAGTAAATCATCGGATGTTTTTGCCTGATGAATACTCTCACTTGCACCCAGAAATGTATTATTGATCTGCATATCAAGCTCAGTACGGTCAGTGACAATCAATACACGCGGATCGCTAAAAGTACGACGAATATATTTAGCAAGCCAAACCATAGTAAGACTTTTTCCTGAACCTTGACTATGCCAGATTACACCACTATCTTTCTCTTTCAATCTTGGAATAGCAGCCTGTAATGCATGATACTGGTGAGGACGCATAACTTTCTTTGTACCACCGTCATTAATAACGCCATAACGGAACAAATCAAAAAACACCTCTTTTCGAAAAAACTCAGAAAAAGATTCCTTGTCCGTCAATGACTCACCTATTTTGTGGTCATCCCGTTTCCATTTACACCAAAATTTTTGTGGAGTAAGAATTGTACCATATTTAAATCCATTCATATGACTAGCTGCTATGGTAAATTGAACGGTAGTAAAAAATGAAGGAATTAAATCTATCTCATTGCTAAGATTTTGCTTTATACCTTCTTCAAGAGTGACCGTACTCCTTTTCAGCTCAATTACCCCTAATGCTATACCATTAACATATAAAACAATATCCGGACGACTATGACTGCCGGTTAGCGGATCTATAAAGCTAACTTCTTCAGCTATGGCAAAATTATTAGCTAATGGATTATCGAAATCAAACAGATAAACATTCTCGTGCGGTTTCTCACTATCAGGCTGTATAGCTAAATGGCTGATCAATATTTCATAGAAAGCATTATTAGTATCAGCTAATATCCCGACCTTCTTATCTGGAAGTCTCGCCGCATCCTTAACCAAGCGAATCGCTTCTTCTATTTGAAAATCAGTATAACTGCTTCCTTCACGAGAAAGGAAACTACGAAGTTCCGATTCAATAACAGGCGAATTTTTAACTCCATTATCCATTGCCTGTCGATTCTTACCATATTGCAATTTGCCTAAATAATTATAATGCAATTCTTCACGAAACAACTTAACTATTTCGTTTTGGTATTCGCGCTCTTTAGGTGATGTGTAATTGTCCATAATTGTAAATTGTTATTCAATACTAACAGGATATTCATTCAATTCATCTTTTAGTTTCTCCCATTTTGGAAGATAAGTATCCAACAAACGGAAAAAACGATCTGTGTGCGTGCGTTCCAATAGGTGAATTACTTCATGCGCCACAATATATTCAATGCACTCAATAGGTTTCTTCGCTAACTCCAAATTGAATACAATATGTTTTGCTTTCGGGTTACAACTTCCCCAACGCTTGTTCATTTGTAATATTTCATAAAACGGAATCTCCGTCCCTATTCTTTTGCACCATCTACTCAGCAAAGGTGGGATTATCTCTTTTAATCGAATCCGATACCACTCAGTTAAAAGAGTTTCAGCATTCTCACGTCTTTTACACTTTACAACAAGATAATCGCCCTCAATGAGTACTCTTTGTTGCTCATTTTGACAGATATCTACTCTAAGCCGAAACAACTGCCCTTTATAATAGTGCGCTTCCCCACTTACATACTCTCTCTTAGGCTGAATATTATGCTGTGTGGCTTCTTCCTGTTTTTCCATTAGCCAAACCCACTTGGAAAGAACAAACAAACGAAGTTGATCGTCTCCAACAGATGCAGGAGCACTGATATGAATCCGTCCATCCGGCGGATAAACCGAAAGATGAATATGCTTAATCATTTTACGTTCAACTTCTATATTTATGCCATTGACTACTATCATCGTTTTATTATTAGACAAGCACTCCAATCATTATTATTAGTTTTGAATTTCCTCACCCAAAACTCCGGTACATAGGATTAAAAGGCTCCATTGATGTTATTTCTAATACATGCAAAATTAACAATTTTATCTCGGAAATTGACACAAAACACTAAATATTCACTGTTTTGAGCAAAACAAATCTATCTTCCTACTCCTTTATTCCCTGTTACACATCCAACTTTATTTCCAAATATCCAATTAATGGTTATAATTTAAGGTTGCTATGACTTTAAAAAGCCCTCAGTGCATAATAATATTTGTCCAAACACTTCCCATTCCCAAAATAAAGCCCTACTTTTGTGAAGAATATTTTCCCGTATATTAACGTATTTACAACAGTATCTCACAAATAAAATAAACCCTACAAGATGAAAGAAGAACCCGACAGTCTGTCTGTCCCTTACAATTTTGCCCGTTGCTTCAACGCTCAATGTCCACAAGCCCCCAAATGCCTGCGCCACATAGCTACACAACTTGATACAGCCGACAACCTATATATCACTATCATTAATCCGGCACGTTATCCTGCGGATGGGAATCAGTGCGAATGTTTCAAGACTGCTGTCAAAGTTCATGTGGCATGGGGACTAAAACGGTTGCTTGACAGAATCCCTTATGAGGATGCAGTCAGTATCAGAATACAATTGGTAGGACACTATGGGAAAACAGGATATTATAGGTTTTATCGCGGAGAACGGGGGCTTATGCCTAAAGACCAAGCCTACATCAGACAACTATTCCGTAATAAAGGGATAAAAGAAGAACCAACTTACCAACGTTACACAGAAGAATATATTTGGTAAGTTGCTGTCATCTGTCACGGTTTAGGGGTTAATTGTTTAGTAATTAGCCGATAAGACTGTGACAGCAAGGGGTGACGGCAGGGTGATGGCATTTTTGCCGTCACCTGGTTATTAGTCTTACAACATGATAGAGTGTACCGCTACGCGTATGTTTGGAAGGTATTTCTTGCTTTTTCAGTATTCTTCCGAAGGAATTAACCCTCTTGACAGACATCGGGATTGAACTGCCTTTTTGAATATCTTCCATAATCTCCGCTGGAGACAACCACTCCCCTTCTTCAGGCTGTGCGGCACGGAAATAACGGAAGAAAAGTTGCTCTTCCGGCGGGACTTGTTCAAATTCACGGTTGTTTTCCACCATGATCTTTTCTTCCTCCTGGTCGAACCAGTAACGTTCGCCATGTTCCAATTCGTACATAGCTTGTGCGTAAAGCTGCTCATAGTCTATCGGACGGTTGGTGTCAATCACTCCGGTCACTTCGATACAAATAAAACGACGACTGCCGGAAGGGTCGGTCAACAAGTCTTTCTGGTTACTTGTAGCTATGAATGAGGCGTACCGACGCATTTCAAGCACGGCACTGCCATGAGGTTTCTTCACATTCAGTACAGGCTTTTGCAGAATATGTTTCAGAAAGCCTTGTTGTGTCGAACTCACCTGGTCAAATTCATCGATATTGATTAACGCAAAACGATTGAGGTAAAGTTCGGCATCTTTCTTTCGGGAGAAATCAATGCTGTCAGTATAGTAGGAACGCTCGGAAGGGGGCATTATGCTCCGGCAAAAGGTGGATTTACGTGTCCCTTGCGGTCCGACAAGTAAGGGCGAAACACTGTTTGCATACTTTTTATTGCTTCCTTTCCAATGAGAAACCATATTGAGGAACCAACGGTGGAACAAATCCATCCAATACGGATTCTTACAAGGAACGGTGGCTGCCAATGCACGAATACGGTCTTTACCGTCCCAAGCAGGAAGCCGGTAGAGAAAATCTTCCAACGGATTGAATACAGGCACGCGGTTGGAGTAAATATAACGACTAATATCCCTATCCCACAACGGGATACCTTCCATTTGCGCATCCAAAGCAATGCTGTTCAGCGCACGTTTGTCGAGAGGATTGAAGCGGAAACGGAAAGAAAGCCTTTCACGATATTCTACCTCACCAATTTGGGTGTTATGGCGGAATTCATAGCGGCGTTTCATAAATTCTTCAGTCTGCAAGGCGAGTTGCTGCTCTTTGCTTAGGCTGATATTCTTGCCGAAGCCTTTGCACTCGGTATATATATTGCCAATCATTTGCCGGATAAGCTCTTCTTGTTTATACATATAGAAGTGGAAAACAGTACGTCTCACGACTTCTTCTTGCGGAAGTCCCGAAGCAAAACAGTTTTTAGCCAGTTGGACAACTAAAGGATGCCATGTGTCTTCGCTCAATCCGAGCCCCGCTTCCCGAAGATCGGCATAAGCTTTCCGAAAAGCGGCTTCGAAAAGCATCAGGAAGGCATTTTCCGCATCATATCCCGGTACGGCACGGGTCAATGGAGATTTCTCCGCCTGAACCGCTTCACGGAAAGTGGTTTCTTCGGGCATTGATGATGGTTGAGAGAGATAAAATTGGACTGAATTCGGACGATATATGATGTCCGGATCGTGGGATAATCGCGAATATTGTTCCAAAGTCGGTTCTTTGGGAAGTATATCGAACGGGATTTGGGGCTGATAACATTTCACAGCCAGTCGATAGGCGTGGGCGTGGAATAGTTCCGCTTCTTCCCGTGTTTTGGGAAGGGAGTTGTCCGGTCGGGTGAAGGTAGTCCATATCTTCACCGTTTTTCCACTTGAACCCATGAAAATACAACGGGTTTGTGGTTGCTCACAGGCTTTTTGTTTCACTAAAGCGATTTCCGACTTATTGGATAAAGGACCGATGGTCAGTTCTACAATACCGTTGTAGTTTTTCATTTGTATCTGACCGTTTACTTTTCGAAATTCGGCGGCAGGAATTATTTGGGGAAGTTTATTGGCAAACATACACCGTTCATCGGGAAGGATATATCGCAGATGCTCTCTGAATGTAGAAACAGGACGGGATTTTATTTCTGTCTTTATCTTATTTACCAGTATATCAAGATCCATTACGCTAAGCGCTATCGCATCTTCGTTCTTACGAAATTGAGTAATTTTCATTAATTTGATAATAATTTGTTTTGTCAGCGTCTTTGTGATCGTTGAGACTGCTAAATTAGTCATAATATCCGAAACCGGCAAAGAAAACAAGTTTTAATACAGAAAATTATTGATATATCAAGCATTTCTTTAACCGAAAGAAACGGGATTGCCACCGCCGAATTACGGGGCAAATTAGTTTTCCCTGCTTGAAACTACAGTTCCAGCTAAGGGAAACTGTAGTTTCATCGGTGAGAAACCAATGGTTTCAAGCAATTGGAACTATAGTTTCAAGCGTATGAAACTAAAGTTTCGCACCTTGAAACTGTTGGTTTCAAGGCAGGACACAACTCATAAGTACGAGGATAATAAATTGAACTACTAATCCATTGATGGCTGATACTATTTATTTTCGAGCAGCGTCTTTATTTTGTCTTTGTTTTCTAGGTGACAGCATTATTGCCATCACACTGCTGTCACACTGTGCTGTCACACTATTAAATACTTATACTCTGCAAGTTAGATTATAATCCGTGACAGATGACAGATATATTTTATTTTTTATTTCATAGAGATGCTGATATGACTAATTTAATACTTTATATATCCTTCTTGTTCATACGCTTTCCCATATTTATGAATCATTGCCACCAATGGCCTTAAACGTTCGTCAGAAACCAACATAGCCCTATAACGCAAATACTGATTATCATAAAGCTGCCGGTTTCCGTCCTTGAGGCGTTTCTTCACATCCGCAGGAATGAAAAATTCCGCACGGTTGCCCAATTTGACATAGAATTCATTTAAAAAGATAGAAATGCCAGCCAAATCTATGTCTCCGAAATGAATATAGCGATTGGGAATTATCTTTAGCCAGTTACACAAATCCTTCGATTGCGGATAACGGGACACGAAAAGAACTTTCATTCCTTCAAACAAGTATTTTTGGGCACGGATATGCTGGAAATTCTCTCCATTCTCTATACCCACTACTACAACATCTTCAGGAATACGGAAATATTCGTAATCCTGCATGAAGATAGAAGTACCTTGCAAGGGAGAAAGAACACATGGTTCGCCATGAAAAGTAGCTTCTATAGGCGTATAACAATTGAGGAGAAAACCTTTGAACGTACGGGTATATCTCAATTTAGAGTCCCCCGCCTTCGCCACTTGCTCCGAACGTGACACTTCATCCGGACAGTTCTTCATCTCAATCCAATCTTCCAGCTCCATGCCGGAAGTATAATTCTGGGAGATGTAGATACGGCATCCTTCCGGGTCAATCATACGAAAACTACGCTTACTCCCTCGGGGAACAATAGTGATGATTCCCTCATCCATTAATCTATTTGCTATCAGTCCATCAAACTTTGTGTAAGGTATGAGCTCGCCGCCCAGCATTTTCATAACCAGCCTCGCCATTGCCAATGTAAATAAACTGCCACTCATTTTTCTATCTTATTATAGGTTAACAATGGGACAACCTGAGTATTTGACCGCCCGTCTTTACTCAATAAATAGGTATAACGATAGTCTTCCACATTGTAAGTAGTGGGAGAACTGTTTACCAACAAAATATTCCGGCAATTGGCAAAGTCCAAAATACCTTTCACATTGTTGGGGTGTAACTTGCCTATTTCATCCATCATACAATGGATTTTAAAGTCACCAAACTTACGTGACGCCTTTTCTTTGAACACATTAATCAGCATGATATTGACCATTGCTTTTACCAGAATATCCGTACCGTCAGAACCTACATTGGCAATCTTCTCCACCCATCCCGTGTCATTATCATTCTCTTTCACGCGGAACTCCAGTTTGAATGTATCGGCAAGCGCCAACCGCCTGCGTCCCGGCTCGTCGAGCAGGAATTTCATAAACGACAACAAATGCCGGACAGCCACCGCATTGACATCTTCACGGGAATCCTGCGAGAACAAATCAACCTTTCCCATATTATATTGGTTCTCATCGCTAAACCTTTTAATCTCCAGCAATAACTGCATCAGTTTATCGCTGCTCTGAAGCGGGCGAAGAGCTATTTCCTTTATTACTCCGGCAAAATTCCGCTTGACAAAATCGTCGTTGATATCCTTTATTGTTCTGTGTATCTCGCTTTCATTACGGGTCAGTCCTCCCACTTCCTGCGAAATCCGGCGGATTATATCCGTATACCGTTCACTGATATGTTTCTGATAATCGGAAATCTTATCATTATCCACAAACTCGCACAGATTGGAAGCGAAATCATAGTAATCCTGTTCTCCAACCAGTTCCGTACGGAAATGAAACGTGTTTTTTGACGAGAAGTTTCCATTGAACTGCGTCACCGCTTTCTTGAATTCTTCTGTTTTTCTGATAGTGGATACGATGAGCGACTTCAACTCTTCCACAATAACATCGCAATTTTTCCGAGTAGGCTTCTCTCCTATTTCTGTCACAGAAGGCGGACAGAAAGTTTCATCTTTCCGGAACATATCCACTTTATTCAATCCATCCTCCAATAAGTGTAATTCCTTGTTAATCCGGTCGAGGTGCTCGTCCGCCCCTTTTTTCTGAACCTGCAACTTCTCCTTTTTCAGAGCGAAACGTTCGTCCAATGCAACTAGCTTCGCATCCTGTTCTTTCTTCCGGCTTCGCGTAGCAGGTTCTTTATCAAACAGTTCCTCCTTGTCTCTTTCATAATAAAGAACTTGCGGGCGGGATTTACCTATATAATCTAATTCTTTATTTATTTCGGCAAGCCTGTTATCATACTTGCGGATAGTGACCGTATCAGCACCCTTTCCATTCAATTCATTCTCCTGCGCCTGCTTCAATTCCTTTTTCCGCTCCGCAGTTTGCTGTTTCATCCGCTCTATCTCTTGCTGAATGCCGGCAACAAACTCCTCCAGTTCCTTGCGGAGTTCCGTCCTGCTGTCATTATACACTTTCCGGCAGGCTTTCAACAGTTTTTCCCGTTCCGCCAAATGCTTCTCCTTCTCTCCTTCCGCCACATAAAGACGATGTCCGATTTCATTCAGTTGCGCCTGCAATTCTTCGGTACATCCTCTTTTCCATTCCTCTTCCTTCGTCTTCCATGAGGCGTAATCAGCCTGCAAATTCTTCAATTTTGCAGGAATCTGCATTCGCTCGGCTTCCATCAGATGTTGTTCTTCCAAAATACTATGTATTTGCTTCGAATACTTCTTCTCCAAAGAAGAAACAGCTTCCCCCTCTTCTTCCGTCAGTCGGGTGAGACGGTCGGTACAGAGTTGCCGGGCTGCTTGTTGCCTGTCGCGCTCCTGCTTCATTTCCTCGGGAGTGCGAACAGAACGCTCGATTGCTGTCAGATTGAGTGAAACGCCGAACAAAGTAGCTTCCTTATTCACTAATTGAGGTTGCAGTTCATTGTTGTACAACACCAGTTCCTCATCCGCCACCTTGCCTATCGTCTCCTGCCAATCCGGTTTGTTCTTCTCCAGCCATTCACACAAAGAACCTTTTCGTTTCTCAATCAAGGCATCCAATGTTTGCAACTGTTCTTCAATCGCGCTCCGTTCTTTACGAACGGTCTCCATCTTTGTCTGAAATTCCCATTTCAATTCTTTCACTTTCCATTCACACTCCTGTCTCAACTGCTTTATTTCTCCTTGCTGCTGACGGATGCCAAGTTCCAGTTCCTTGTCCTTTTTGCGCAGTTCGTTAATCCCATCTTCACAATCGGACATTTCCTTTTGATGGGGATGTTCGTATTTCACCTTTTGAAGTTTCAGGTTACACTGTGCCTGTTCATCGCGCAACTGCCGGATACGATTATCCACAGTCTGCACTTTCTCTTCTTGCGTTGCCCTTACTTTCTCTTCTTCCACACGAAGTTGTTGCATCAATTCCTCCTGCTTGCCGGCAATCTCCGCATTCCGAGCATTTATCCGTGCTTGCTGGCTATTCTCAAAAGTACGGAAATCAGCTTCCAGTTTCTCAAACAGCAATCGGTACTTGCTCAATACATCCTCATAAGCCCTTGTCAGTTCCGATTTCATATTCCGGACTTGTTCAAGTTCCTGAATCAGTAATTCTTCGCAAGATACCCGTTTGATGATTTCTTCAATCCGCATCTGCTCGTAATGCAGACGTTTCTCACGTATCTTTTTGAGCAAATCGTTTATTATACCTATATCCCTAATTAAGCCATCACGCTCATTGGTGTACTTTTGTTGCAGTTCACCCATAAGCCGCAGCAACCGTTCACGTTCCGTCTCCGCTTTAGCCTGTTCTTCCTTCACTAACGGAATCTCATGCAAAGCCTGTTTCTCCGCAAAGTTAAGCTCCGCACGCCCTTCACCAATCTGCTTTTGAGTATAAATCAAGTCACGATAGGCGTTCATTACTTTCTCCGCCATCTTCCGGACAGGCACTTCTCCATTCTTGTTCTTTGTAAACCAAAGCATCACGTCCCTGTATTCCTGCTCGAATTCCTTTATCTGGCTACGATAGAAGTCCAAATCGACAGAAATATCCTCATCACTCATCGAACGGATAATGGTATCTTTTATAAAGTCAGCATCCAGTTTGGAATTTAAAAAGACGTTCTGTATCGTACGGGGAATATTCTGATATTTTGCACTTTCCACAATGGCAAACTTGCGGTAAGGTATCATTTCATGCTTGCGGTTATTACCGAAAATAATGTCCCGATACATTTCATAACTAGTCACTTGTGCAGTAATCTGAATCTTCGAACCGATATGTTCGCGGATGCGTCCCCACTCGGAATGTACCACATTGTGTTCGTCAATGAACCAGTCCTGTTGGAATGGCGCATCAATAAAACGGAAAAACACCCGTCCCTGGGATTTGGCAGCTACCACACAATACGCCCCATTCTCCCGCATCACTTCATGGATAATGTAAGAATTGGCGTATGGAAAGTAAAAAGCATCGAAGCTTTTCTTCTCCTTCGGAATACCCAGTCTTAGTTTGTCAGCATTGTAAAAGAAGAGGATGGCACGGAGCAGCGTACTCTTACCGACACCTTGCGTACCTATAAAATGTACGTTCCCATCCAACTTCACTTCTGCGTATGGAATATGGGCACTGTTCAGAAAAATAATCTTATTCAGGTATCTCATCTTGCACCTCCTCTGAAATTGTGATACAATCAACCAAGTCTTCCATATAATGGAAAGCCGACAAAACTTTATATGTCCCGTCGAGTTCGTTTTCTTTCTCTATCAGTCCTATGCTCTCCAGTTCTTTCAGCAGTTTGCCGACTACCTCATCATATTTCTTCTTATCCGAAAACAGTTTGGTTGCCTTTTCTTTCAGTTCAATATCGCATCCTATCTGAATCTCAATATCAGCGGCACGGAACAGGAATCCCGGGCCGAATGCCGAATGATAGGTTTTCAGGAAACTCAGGTAATCAATCCACTTCTGAATCGCCTCCAGTTTACGTTCCAAATCGACTTTCGATTCCTTGCGGGTAAAGTAGTAATAACCGTCACCGCCTTCCAGATAGAAGCCGATACCTTTGTAATAATCATAATAATCGGGTAAATCTTCCTCAATGGCATCATACAAGCGTTTTACTTGGGTAGAGACACTGTTGGAAGAAATGAATCCCCCTTTGCTAAGTATATTAAATATCTCTTCAGTGTATTTCATGGTCATCTGTGTTTAGTATTCAGCATACGTCATTTGGCATATATTAAAGGGTATTCCACTTCGTCGGAGATTTCATAAGTATCCGTAAAGCGAAGTTCGTCGGCATACTGTGATGCCAGTTGGCAGAAAAAGATTAATTTCTCTCCACGTGTCACCTCTTTCCGGTAGCGATAGTTCATCACAAAAGAGAACAGATGGGTGCTGGATGCCATAAATGAATTATGCACCTCCTGCAAGTTTACGGTATCTATCATTTGCGACTGCCCATCCAGATATCCTTCCGGAATGGCATCTGCCAGTTGTTTCATTCCTTTCGGAGAATTTCTCTGCCGCGCGACAAGTTTCTTCAAAATCTGAAAAGCCTCATCGGAAGTCCGTAGATTATCAATGGAAAGCTTGATGCGATAACCAACCTGCGGCTCCATCCAGACGGGATTCTTTTGCGCTGCAACCGAACGGATACTGGTATGTTCTTCCAACAGAAACTGATCTTTCAAGTACTTCAACTTCTTTACTTTCTCAAAGATACGGTTCTGATAATCTATCAGATTCAGATAATGGATGATTTGTTTCTGGATTTCAATCAGGTTATGGTACGAGTCATTTAGCTGAAGTTTCACGTCACTTACTACATTCCGCATTTGTACGTCCATCGCCACCCGGAAAAAAACAGGCTGTCCGTAGTCTATCAATTCCTCACTTTTACGGATCAGCAGAGCAATATTGTTCCGTTTCTCATCAAGGCGGACAAGTTTGGTTTTCTTTATCTTATAATTCGGTTCGTTCTTATAAGTATTATCCATGTTCCTTTTCAAATCCATCACATTGCGGACTGTAGTCAGAGCGATGTTTTTCAGGCAGCGTTTCACTTCACGCTGGTAGTTGTATTTACGTTGTTCGTTATTCTCTTTCAAGTAATAGTCAATGTTTTCATTCAGTCGTGTCAGGTAATCCTGCACGAAAGATACATTGATTTCTTCATTTACTTCGAGCACATCTTCAAAGAATTTCAGATAAATATCCTCCATTTCAAGGAAGTCGCCAGTGTCCCGGATGACTCCATAGTCTATCAGATAGCGGATACGCTCTTCTTTGTACTCTGTCATTTCAAGCGCATAATCGTAGCGGAACGAAAGAGATTTCCGTTTAGCAAACATTTCTTTCAAGAGTTCTTTCTCCCTGTCGAGACTCTTGACCAGTTCTTCTATGGAACGAAAAGTACTCATCTAATTCACTATTCTTCCAAATTCATAATATGTCTCATTGCAGGATATTCTTCCGCAATCGTCCTTTTCTTAATTATTTCTGCCACAACACTTTTTATACTTCTTCCCGCTTCCACAGGGACAAGGATCGTTCCTTCCGACCGTGTGTTCGGAAGGCATGCCACGAAACAGATTGTCTATCCTTGCCTGCATTTCTGGAGTAATGTCCATACCGGCAGCCTTCATATTCGGACCTGCAACAATGCGGGGAGGATTCTTTCTAAATTTGTCTTTTTGAAATAAAACGAATGCCTCCTCTGAAGAATAGCCTTTCAAGAACCAACAGGGACAATGATTCACATAATCCATAAATAGTTCAACGGCCTCTTGCAGTTCCTGCATGGAAGAAAGTTTGTGGCTAATCATTGAAGTAATAATAGACATTGAATTTTCTTCCGTTTGAGCAGTAAACCACAAATATGCCAAACTACTATCCGCCTTTTCTTCCGTATATCGCAGTTTCTTCATCATATACTCCTTCAATTCATCCCAACATGGATTAGGAATGATACTCAATGGCATCATGCCCGCTGAAAAGGCTTCCTCTTTAGAAAACTTCTTCCTGTCCGGTATATCACGGCGCAGATACAATTGCTCCTCCAAAGATTCAAAATCATCCAAAAAAGGAGACTCTATGTAAAGGTTTGTATTATAACCATCTTCCACTTCAAAGGTTAGTCGCTGTATCAATGCCGAATTAGCCAAACTGTCAGCTATTTCTTCTTTTGTCACTGAATGCTGCAAATAGCCTACCAGTATATACAATAAGTCCGAATAAGAGAGAAAACCATATAAATTTACGATTCCACAGGCATACTGTTCTATCATAAAACGAACAGATTGCTTTTGGGAAGTCAACAGTTTATTCAGATAAGGAGCTACTGCCTCACGCAATTCATCGCAGATCATATAACGGACTTTACTCTCATCCATGTGACTACAGTCCGTTGCTATGAAAGAAAGAGTTTCCAAAGTAGTCACCAAAAAAGAATTTGTACATTCTACGTAACTACCAGATCCCGCTTTCACTAACTTATCAAGTAATGCCAGTTCATAATGCGTCAACCGGGAAAGCCACATTTCAGGACAGGTCAAAACAGCTTCTGCAAAATAAGTTACATACTCATCCTTGTGCAACTTGGTAGGAACAGGTAAAAGCAAAATTTTCGCCATCCTCTTTAATTCCTCTTTTGTATTCATCTTCAAGCCATCCACCAATTTCAATGACGGCTGAAACAATTCCGACTGACATTTTAACATAATATCTATTCACTTATTGATTAATTCACAAAAGTAGGAATTTCTTATCCGACATCACTATTTTGGGATGAGAATTTGCAAAGGCAATTACTATTTATACCTTTGTGACTTCAATAGAGAATGTGATTTCAATAGAGAATTAGTAACCCGTTAAAAGAGGAAATTGATTATGCGTTCATTCATAGTGCTTCTTTGTTTAGTACCCACCCTCCTGCTTGCCCAACAAAGCAAACTTGAAACACAGTTGAAACAGGCAATCAAAGATAAGAAAGCTGAAATAGGGATTGCCGTTATTATTAACGGAAAAGATACGGTAACTGTCAATAATGACATTCACTACCCGTTGATGAGCGTATTCAAGTTTCATCAGGCGTTGGCATTGGCCGATTATATGGGAAAGAAAAAACAATCACTGGACACTCGGTTGCCAATCAAAAAATCAGAATTAAAGCCAGATACTTACAGTCCGCTGCGAGATAAATATCCACAAGGGGGAATTGAAATGAGTATTGCCGACCTGTTAAAATACACACTTCAGCAGAGCGATAACAATGCTTGCGATATTCTTTTCAACTATCAAGGTGGTCCGGAAGCTGTGAATAGGTATATCCATTCATTAGGAGTTCGGGAATGCGCCATCGTTGGAACAGAAACGGCGATGCACGAAGACTTGAATCTGTGTTATCAAAACTGGACCACTCCGTTAGCTGCTGCCGAATTATTGGAGATATTCTGCAAGAAACCTTTGTTTGCAAAAGTGTACAAAGACTTTATATATCAGACAATGGTGGAATGTCAAACCGGGCAAGACCGTTTGGTTGCTCCGTTGCTTGATAAAAAAGTAACCGTAGGTCATAAAACCGGAACGGGAGACCGTAATGCGAAAGGACAACAGATTGGTTGTAATGACATCGGTTTCGTTCTTTTACCCGATGGACGTACTTATAGCATAGCTGTCTTCGTGAAGGATTCTGAAGAAAACAGTCAGGCGAACAGTAAGACTATCGCCGATATTTCCCGCATCGTTTACGAATACGTAATACAGCATTAAGAGCGACACAAAACACGTTCGGTGCGAATCAGAATTGAAACAAAGTAAAAAGTAATAGGAATAAAAAAACATTTATATGAAACTGCATCATATTGCCATTTGGACCTTCCGGCTGGAAGAATTAAAAGAATTTTATGTCCGTTTCTTCGGAGGAAAAAGCAATGAGAAATACATTAATCCCAAGAAAGGATTTGAGTCATACTTTGTTTCTTTCGGAGAGGGAACTGACTTGGAACTCATGAGTCGTACAGACGTACAAAACACACCCATTGAAGAAAACAGGGTCGGACTGACACACTTTGCTTTCACCTTTCCCAGCCAGGAAGAAGTATTACGTTTCACCGAACAGATGCGTTCGGAAGGATATACCATCGCCGGTGAACCGCGTACTTCGGGAGACGGATACTTTGAAAGTGTTGTGCTCGATCCTGATGGAAATCGGATTGAATGTGTATATCAGGAAATAACAGGAGGAGAAGGAAAAGGGGAAGGAAAAACAGAAACAGCAATCGGAGCTGAAACAGAAGTTGGACCGGAAGCTGAAGCTAGCCCAAACACCGAAACAGAAAGTATTCATTCCGTAACGCTCGATACAGAACGCTTGCTTCTCCGCCCTTTTGAAGAAGAAGACGCAGAAGCATTTTTCGCCTGTTGCCAAAACCCGAATTTGGGGAACAATGCCGGATGGCCGCCCCACCGGACATTGGAAGAGTCCCGCCGTATACTCCATTCCACATTTATTAATCAGGAGGGTATATGGGCAATGATACTAAAAGAAACGCAACAACTGATCGGTTCCGTAGGAATCATCCCCGATCCCAAACGGGAAAACCCACAAGTGAGAATGTTGGGTTATTGGCTCGACGAGACTTATTGGGGCAAAGGATATATGACTGAATCAGTGCAAGGCGTTCTCAAATATGGTTTTGAAAAATTGAAACTAAGCCTCATCACTGCCACTTGTTATCCACATAATAAACGTTCACAGAAAGTACTGAAAAAGAACGGTTTCATCTATGAAGGAACCCTCCATCAGGCAGAACTGACTTACAACGGAAATATCTACGACCACCAGTGTTATTATCTCCCCGGCATCTCCCAACCTACTCCGGAAGATTATGAAGAAATCCTCCATGTATGGGAAACGTCCGTCCGTCACACGCATGATTTTCTGACGGAAGAAGATATCCAGTTTTACAAACCACTGATGCGGGAACATTATCTACCAGTCGTTGAACTTTTTGTTATCCGCAATGCCAACGGAAAGATTGCCGCTTTCATGGGACTAAGCGACGAACTGATCGAAATGTTGTTTGTACATCCTGACGAGCAGGGAAAAGGATACGGCAAACGATTAATAGAATACGCAAGAGACAAAAAACAGATGGATAAAGTAGATGTCAACGAACAGAATGAAAAGGTACTCCAATTCTATCTCCATCTGGGATTCCAGATCATTGGCAGAGATGAAACGGACAGCATGGGTAAACCTTTCCCCATTCTTCATTTACAACTGCCGGAAGCCAATCCCGGTAACAGAAATTAATCTCAAACAAACATCAGTTGAGTAAGTGCCCCCAATCAATTGTTGAGCTAACTTAATGATAAAAGAAAAGAAACATGAACCTACGTGCCAGATTATCCGAACGTGTACACATTGAAGATATCAGAGAAGTACTTCATTTCATACAAGACGACAAGCGTTTTAGAGAAGAAATCTACCAACTGATATTCGACGAAGACCACATTGTTTCCTATCAGGCATTGTGGGTATGTACCCATTTCTCCAAAGCAGATGTAGAATGGTTAAGCCAACGACAGGACGAGTTGATTGATGCCGCCATGACCTGTCCACATTCGGGAAAGCGGAGAATGATCCTGAACCTGATATGCCAGCAACCTGCCGCCGACCCGCCACGAGTGGATTTCCTCGATTTCTGCATGGAACACATGATATCCCGTGAAGAACCAGCCGGTGTGCAATCTCTCTGCATGAAACTGGCTTATCAACTGACGCGCTCCATCCCGGAACTGCAACAGGAATTACGTACCATGCTGGAAATCATGGAACCGGACTTACTGGTTCCTGCCATCCGCTCTGTACGAAGAAACACCCTAAAGGCTATGAAAGCAAAGAAAAATTGATTGTTTTTATCACTTTCATTTCAATAAGTACAAATACGTATTTAGCTGTCAAATAAGAATATACCTATCAATCAGAGTATATTCAGATGGAATATTTGAGATATACCCGTCACTGAAATCTGAATACCGATGCAGAAAGTAAAAAAGGCTACGAGCTTATTAATGATTTGATTTCCCACAGGTCCCAATTTCTGAATAAACCTCTGTCCTTGCGAAAGAAATACATAGAAGATGGCCGCCATACAAATAATGACAAGCGCAATGACCAAATAATTAATTCCGGTTTGCAATAGTTTGCCTTTGACACTGGCGGACGCCATCAAAGTAAAGATGACCGATATGCTACCCGGTCCGATGCTGATAGGGAACGTGATGGGATAAAAAATCTTCTGTTCGATATTCTTCCATCTGAAACCATCCACATTCTGACTGGCCTCTCCTTTATCAGAAGAACCCGAATCGCCCAACAACTCCATTGCCGTCTTACAGATCAGTATTCCGCCTCCCAACTGAATAACGGGAATAGCCAAACCGAAAATCAATAGAAACAGATGCCCTATCACCAACGTCCCGACACCAATCATTATAAAATTGAACGTCAGTTTCTGAATAGCCGCTTTCCGCTGTTGAGGATCGAGATCTGTAAAAAATCCATTGACAACAAAACCGTTTCCCAGAGGATTTATCACCGGAAAAAGCGCCATAAACGATGACGAAAATATAATGAGAAGATTACTTAATGACATAATTCCTGTTTTTTGATACTTTATTAATATCTGATACTTATTAAAACATAAATGGAACGTTATTGTTTTGAGAATATGTTTTTGCGGAATGAATTCGCATCCGTTGGATTCCCTGGAAAAGCAGCTTATAATAAACCTTTAACTAGAAATTAAAATTATGTGTACAAGAGTCGTTTATTCGGGAAAGAATGGAATGGTGGCAACCGGCCGGTCTATGGATTGGAAAACAGAAATGCACAGTAATCTTTGGGTATTTCCCAAAGGTATGGAAAGAAATGGAGAAACGGGAGCCAACTCCCTGAAATGGACGTCCAAGTATGGCAGTGTGGTAACTTCGGCTTTCGAGATTGCCAGCACAGACGGGATGAATGAGAAAGGTTTGGTTGCCAATCTATTATGGTTGCCCGAAGCAGAATATCCGATCAGGGATCAAAGCAAACCGGGACTTGCCATTACTGCATGGGTGCAATATATGCTGGATAACTTCGCCACCGTAGACGAGGCCGTGGCCGCCATTGATGAAAATACTTTCCAAGTGGTATCGGACCTGATGCCGGATGGTTCCCGCCTGGCAACCTTGCATTTATCTATTTCCGACGCAACGGGCGATTGTGCGATATTCGAATATACAGGTGGAAAGCTGACTGTTTACCACAGCAAGGAGTACAAAGTGATGACCAACTCCCCTACCTACAACAAGCAACTGGCACTAAACGAATACTGGAAATCAATAGGAGGATTGAGCTTCCTGCCCGGAACCAACCGTCCATCCGACCGTTTTGCAAGAGCCAGTTTTTATATTAATGCCCTGCCCCAAACAGATGATGTGAGAATAGCCATAGCAAGCGTATTCAGCGTTATCCGTAATACTTCTGTTCCTTATGGCATATCCACTCCCGAATTTCCGGAAATTTCCACCACACAATGGAGAACGGTATCGGATAGTAAGAATCTGCTCTATTTCTTCGAATCGAGTCTGACACCTAATACATTCTGGGTAAACTTACGGGAAACAGACTTGTCGGAAGGAGCTCCGGTACTCAAATTATCTATCGCCAACGGTGAAACTTATCATGGAAATGCAACGAAAGAGTTTAAACCGGCACAGCCGTTCAGATTTATGGGAGTAAAAGGATAAAATTATCCCCGGAAACGATCCATCTGAAGCACATCCCAAAAGTTTTTGTATCTAACTTTTGAGACGTATTTCGATCATTTCCGGGGATAAAATCTGTTTCTTTAACAGCTTGCCATTAATTGAAATAATAAAGGAACACAGCAATTCCTTCAAGTGCTTTTTTCGGTTGGTCTTTTATTTCGATAGCAAACTTGATTTCCGCTTTTGCCACACCACGCAGATTAGTCAGCGAGTGCAAAGTAGTCACCAGACGGATGCTCTGTCCTGACAGTACAGCCTGACCGAATTTCATTTTGTCCATACCGTAGTTAATCATCATTTTCAGGTTATTCACCTGGATAATCTGATTCCACAAATAAGGAAGCATGGATAATGTCAGGTAGCCGTGAGCAATCGTGCTATGATAAGGGCTGTCTACTTTAGCACGTTCCGTATCTACATGAATCCATTGATGATCCAGCGTTGCATCAGCAAAAAGATTGATACGTTCCTGCGAGAGTTCCACATAATCGGAAACACCTATCTGTTGGCCTACTAGTTTTTCGAATTCTTCGTACGAATTGATAATTACTTTTTCCATAAGTCTTATCGTTTTTATGGGGGTTATTTACTATTAAATTGGGGACAAAAATAGGAAAAATAAACTGATATGCCACCAAATTAGTAAATAAAAGCAAAGAATGAAGTATTTAGGTATGTTTTACAAACCGGAAGCCTGTTTCAGTGCTTCTGTCAGAATACTGTACCCCTTACCATTCAAATGTAAATCGTCGAGAGTCAACTCCGGATTCAGCCTGCCATCCTGCAATAAACGTTTGAATACGTCCAGATAGACAATATCTGTTCCCTGCAATTTTTCGTGTATCTTCCGGTTAAGAATCTGGATAAATTTATTCACAGCCGTACTGTAATCATCATAATCATTACGCGGAAAAATACAGAAAAGATATGTTTTCAGTGAAGGGACGGCAAGAACCGCTTTTACATAACGCTCTACATATTCATCTATATTTTCATCGTTCAACTGATAAATATCATTGGTTCCGAATTGAACGACGACCTGGCAATCGGAAGTGTCTACCGCAAAAGACTCCACATAGGCCAGCCCCTCACCGGGAGCACCATAGTTCAGACATTCCCATTGTGGGAAATAGATATCCAGTGCCCAAAAAGCCATGTGACTGTTGCCAAGAAAGGCAAATTTTGGTTTTTCTTCTATCTTATCCATACAATTTCATTCAAGCGTCCACGTTATCTCACTCAAACTCTCAAACAAATATAGAATAAAATTCGCGGATTTACGTTACTTTTGCAAAGGTAATCACATTCATTCATATATATAAACCGATGATACATTTTTTCAAGAAACCCGTTTCTCACCTTGCGTTGCCGGAGAAATTCACTTATCCTTTCCATTATACCCCTCATCCATTGTGTGTGTTGGCTGCGGAAGAAGTGAAAGAATATATTGCAAGCCGGAAAGAATGGCAAGAGGAATTGGCTTTCGGAAAGATGTTTGGAGTGTTGATTGTGCAAACGGACAACGGAATAACAAACAACGAAGAAAATCAGATTGGTTATCTTGCAGCTTTCTCCGGCAATCTGGGCGGAAAGAATCTGCATCCTTATTTCGTTCCTCCTGTTTATGACCTATTACAACCAGAGGGATTCTTCAAAATCGAAGAAGAACAGATTTCTGCCATTAATATCCGTATTCGTGAATTGGAAAACAGTAGTTCTTATCTCGATTCAAAAGAGAAATGGAAGATAGAAACGGAACAGGCTAAAGCTGTTTTGAATCAAGCAAAAGCGGAGCTTAAAATGGCAAAGGAGGCGAGAGAGATTCGCCGCCAGTCATCTCCGGAGCTTTCCGAAGAAGAACAAGCCTCCCTGATTCGGGAAAGCCAATACCAAAAAGCGGAATACAAACGACTGGAAAAGGAATGGAAGAAACGATTGGAAGAGCTCGAAACGGAAGTCAGGCACTTCGATATTGAAATAGAACGACTGAAAACCGAACGAAAAGAACGTTCGGCAGCTTTACAAAGAAAATTATTCGAGCAGTTCCGGATGCTAAATGCCCAAGGAGAGGTGAAAGACTTATATACTATTTTCGAGCAAACGGTTCAGAAAGTTCCTCCTGCCGGTGCGGGTGAATGTGCTTTGCCTAAGTTATTGCAATATGCGTATCTTCATCAATTAAAGCCATTGGCTATGGCTGAATTCTGGTGGGGCGACTCTCCTAAAAACGAAATCCGGCATCACGGATATTATTATCCTTCCTGCAAAGGAAAGTGCGAACCGATCCTGCAACACATGTTGCAAGGATTGGAGGTAGACGAAAATCCACTGCTGAATCCTGTTCATGAAGATGAAGAACTGGAAATCGTGTTTGAAGATGAATGGTTGCTGGTAGTCAATAAACCGGCAGGGATGTTGTCCGTTCCGGGAAAAGCAGAGGACAGAGATTCAGTCTATCATCGTTTGAAGAAGAAATATCCCGAAGCTACCGGTCCTATGATTGTACACCGGCTCGATATGGCTACTTCAGGATTATTGCTCGTTGCCAAAACAAAAGAGGTACATCGGGATTTACAGGCACAATTTGCAAACAGAAGTATTAAGAAACGCTATGTGGCGGTGTTGGATGGGGTGATAGTGCAGACAGAGAAGGAGAAGGAAACAAAACCAATAGCAGAGGAAACAACATTAATAGCAGAGGAAACTGTATCAACGAAAAAAACAGCAAAAGTAGAAAGAACTGATTTAGCACTAGAAAATACAGAACTAAGACCAGAAAGGACAGAAAAAGTAGAAAAAGACAAAAAGACAAAAAGAACAGAAAGAACAGGAAATACAGGAAGAATCGAACTCCCTCTTTGTCTGAATCCTCTCGACCGCCCTCGGCAAATGGTCAGTAGCGAACACGGGAAAGAAGCGATTACAGAATATCAGATCATCAGTGAGTCTGAAAGAATTACCAGTGAATCTGACAACACTTTCAACGAATCAAACAGGATTGATGAATCAGAAAGGAGTATCAATGAGTCAAGAAAATACACCCGGATTATCTTCTATCCATTGACCGGACGCACACATCAGTTACGAGTACACGCTGCTCATCCGGAAGGCTTGGGATGCCCCATACTTGGAGACGAACTCTACGGAAAGAAAGCAGACAGACTATACCTCCATGCCGAATATATAGAGTTCCGCCATCCCATATACGGAGACATTCTCTGCATACAGAAAGAGGCCGATTTCCATAAAAAATATGATTAAGCCATGAACCAAATTCTTTTTGAAATGTATATAGGGGTAATTACTAATTTTCAAAAAGAACCTGACTATGGACATCAAATTCCGCATTACAAAGTATTTAGCTGTATCTGCTTTAGCAATGCTGCTACTGGGAGCCTGCTCCAAAAACAATATCTACATCAACTATCCTGACGAAGAAAACAACGGAGGTTCATCCGGCTCCGGCAATGATGACAACAACGGCAACCCGGCCAAAGAGAATGCACTGATTACTTTCAGTGCTTCCGTAGAAGGACGAAACATCACACGAGCCATGTCCCCCATGGGAAAAGGACTTCAAAGCTGGTTGTGTGCCTATACAGCCAACACATCGAACAATATCACAGGCGCTCCCGTTGCTCAAGGCAACTATGTCACCTCCTCCCCCGGTGTACTGACAGGAAATCTAGGATATAAAATGTATTTGAGCAATGCTATCTATAGCTTTTATGCCGTATCATGCAATTCCACCAGCCCGGCGCCTACTTTCACCAACGGACTATCCGAACCTTTATCCAACGGAGTAGATTATCTTTGGTGGCACGCGGTTCATCAGGACATCGCCAGTTCACAGGTAAACATCCCCATAACCTACCAACACGCAGCCACGCAAGTAGTTGTAGCGATCGCCGGAGGAGAAAATATCACTTTAAACAAGATACTTTCCGCTACCATCACCCCACCGAAACCGGGCGCAATCATGGACTTGTCAACAGGTATCATCACTTCGGAAGTCAGCTATGACAAAGCAGCCGATATGGGAATCAACGACTTCACCGTACAATATATCATGTTACCCGTAAAGAGCTCCTCTCCCATGACCTTGACACTGGAGCTGATGGTAAACGGAGAAAGCTTTTCACGCACCTACACCACTCCGCTCACTCCACCCAACAACCTCCTGTCAGCCGGAAATTCATACCTTTTCCGGGCAGTTATCAATGAAAACTCCATCTCATTCGCCAATGTCAGTGTGAAAGAATGGACAGAGGTAGACGAAAGCGGAAACCCGCTATACCCTGTACAAGATTAAAATATCCGAAATAAAATCAAAGCAAACCAGGTTACGCAAACCACAAACCGGGTTACGCAAGCCACAAACCGGGTTACGCAAGCCACAAACCGGGTTACGCAAACCACCAACCGGCAATCATGCCACCGTTTGCGTAACCTGACTATTCGTAAATACCTGCTTCTTCAACCTGCGATAAACGTAGATAAAGGCCGGCACGAGGAATAAGTCTGCCGCTATCCAAGCCATCGGATCACCGTAGCAAACAGCAATAAAACCGAATACCGGTACGGCATAGAGACTGACAAGAATACGAGCAATCATCTCCGCCACTCCGGAGAACATGGCAAGATTGGTAAAGCCTACTCCCTGAATGGTATAACGCAAGATGCACAACAAACCAAGC
This sequence comes from Bacteroides sp. AM37-9, assembly GCF_003603455.1. NCBI lineage: Bacteria > Pseudomonadati > Bacteroidota > Bacteroidia > Bacteroidales > Bacteroidaceae > Bacteroides > Bacteroides sp. AM37-9. The sequence goes on from NZ_QTNF01000006.1 coordinate 91,489, forward strand.
ATTGGGAAGAACATACAGGAGACATGCAGGAACAACTCCGTATCCAGCAGAATTTCCGTTTCCGACGGGTCTACGAAGATCAACGCGAAATATTTAGCCCCTACCATCAGAAGAAGGAACGTGAAGGCCGCATAAATCATCATCATCAGAGCACTAGCCTTGATTCCCAACCAAATACGTTCCGGTTTACCTGCTCCGTAATTCTGTCCGCTATATGTAGCCATCGCAATGCCCAAACTCTCGAACGTACAGATAAAGAACATCTTGATGCGCATAGCAGACGTAAAGGCTGCCACACACGCCGTTCCCAATGCATTATTCGCACTCTGAAGCATGATGCTGCCGATAGCCGTGATAGAAAACTGCAATCCCATAGGCACACCGATGTAGAGCAGCGTCTTAGCCAGTTTCGACTGGAACCGGCGCTCTTTCGGAGTACCCTGCAATATTTCAAACTTCCGATACATATAAATGTAGCAGAGAACAGCCGACAATCCTTGCGAAAAGACAGTAGCAATAGCAGCTCCCGCCACTCCCCAGTCAAGTACCAGAATACAGAACAAGTCGAGAATGATATTCAGAACAGCAGCAAACAGCAGAAACCAGAAAGGCGTCTTACTGTCTCCCAACGCACGGATAATGCTCGAAAGAAGATTATAGAAAAACGTACACGGCACACCGATGAAAGTGACAAGCAGATAAGCATAAGCCCCTTCAAAAATATTCTCCGGTGTACGCATGATCCGAAGAATATCCTCACATAAAATACAGGTGAGAAGTGCAATTACCACCGACATTCCCGCAGCCAGTTTCAGACTGACAGCCACATAACTGCGCATCGTACTGTAATCCCGCGCCCCAAACTTCTGCGCAACGGGTATTCCGAACCCTCCGCAACATCCATTGCAGAACCCGAGAATGAGAAATACCACTGACGTGCTGGCTCCAACAGAAGCTAACGCGTTTATTCCCAAGAACTTTCCTACAATTGCAGCATCAACAAGCGAATACGTTTGTTGCAACAGATTGCCGAGTAAAAGCGGCAGTGTAAACTTTAAAATGAGAGGTAATGCCGGCCCTGCCGTCATTTCTTTAGAAGTTGCCATACGTCTATGTTCTAAAATTGGGCGCAAAGATACGGAATATTCAACGAATTAATCCTTGTTTCCCGTCCCTCTTTTAGTTGACATAAATCAAAAAATTGTGATTAACGGTTTAGTGATTAATGCCATGCGGTATATGTGCTGCAATTCAATATTGCATAGTACGTTAATCATTAATCACTAACTCATTAAACAGTTAATCACTTAACAAGTCGTTTAGGCGAACCATGCCACGAACAACCCAGGCAGAAAACCTCTGTCAGGTCGAACCCTTCCATCGAATCTTCCGGATATTTGGGAACGACTTCACCATTTTCGAGCACATAAACCAGCAGCCTTTCACCCTGTTCATTCTTCACATACATGGCTGCAATCTTGCATTGCGGACATAATAACTTTTTCATGCCGCAAAGATACAGATTGTTTCCGTCATCCACAAGCTCTTCAGAAGATGTTTCAAAAAACCTGTTCATGATTTACCATCAGAAAAGAAAATACCCACCAGAAAGATACATTTTAACAAAATACGCCTGTGATTCTGCATAATCTTCGCTATCTTTGTCAAACCAAAGTGTAAAGAAGAAAGAGATGAAGGTATCACGCATCGCACACGAAAAGAAAACAGTAGAGTTAATGATCCGCCTCTATTGTCGGAAAAAAGAAAAAAACAAGATTCTTTGTACCGACTGTGAAGAGCTGCTTCGCTATGCGCATGCCCGTCTCGACCGTTGTCCGTTTGGAGAGAAAAAGGGTGCATGCAAAGAGTGCACGGTACATTGTTACAAGCCTGTCCTGCGCGAACGAATGCGACAGGTAATGCGTTTTTCCGGACCGAGAATGTTGTTCTATGCACCCTGGCAAACCATACGACATTTATTGAACCTATAACTTACTAAAAAAAAATCAGTGATGAAAAAAGCCATTATCATAGGGGCCACCTCCGGTATCGGACAAGAAGTTGCAAAATGCCTGTTACTGGAAGGCTGGAAAATCGGAGTAGCCGGCAGACGGCAATCTTCTCTCGAAAACCTGCAACGGGCAGCACCGGATCAAATTCAAATCCAAGCATTAGACGTAACCCAAGAGGATGCAAGCGAAAAGCTGAATCTGCTCATCGACAAACTAGGCGGCATGGATTTGTTTCTTCTTAGTTCCGGCATCGGTTTCCAGAATATGGACCTGAACATGGAAGTAGAATTGAACACAGCACACACCAATGTAGAAGGCTTTATCCGAATGGTAGACACTGCATTCATGTACTTTAAGAAAAACGGAGGCGGACACCTGGTCGTTATCAGTTCCATTGCCGGAACGAAAGGGCTCGGAGTTGCTCCTGCCTATTCTGCCACCAAACGTTTTCAAAACACTTATATTGATGCGCTCGAACAACTGTCACACCTGCAAAAGCTACATATCCGTTTTACCGATATTCGTCCCGGATTTGTAGCCACCGATTTACTGAATGACGGAAAGCATTATCCACTGCTGATGGATGCCGCCGAAGTGGGCCGTCACATCTCCTGGTCGCTGAAGCGCAAACAACGGGTAGCAGTAATCGACTGGCGTTACCGGATTCTGGTGTTTTTCTGGAAAATGATTCCCCGCTGGATGTGGAAACGCCTGCCGGTAAAAACAAATTAACCCCAAAAGTGAACAAGCCGGGAAATGAACAGGTAATTAGCAAGATCAGATAACTCCTATTCCAATAATTCTACCTATATTTGTCCTGTAACATAAACTTATAATCTAACAAAAAAAGATGGAACAAAAAATTTGTCAGAGTTGCGGTATGCCGATAGACGACTCAACTTTTGGAAAAGAAGCAGACGGTAGCAAGAATCAGGATTATTGCCACTATTGCTATGCGGACGGACATTTCACGAAAGAGTGTACGATGGACGAAATGATCGAACTCAACCTGAATTACCTCGATGAGTTTAATAAAGACTCGGAAGTGAAATACACGGTGGAAGAAGCACGTAAAACGATGAAAGAGTTCTTCCCACAGTTGAAGAGATGGAAATAAGACGTAATAAATATAAACTTTCAGAGATACGCTTTTCTCTGAAAGTTTATATAATAAAATGAAGCGTCATGTTCCTTTCCGACTACAAATAAATTCTCCCAGATTCTATATTTCATCTATATACCATCTGTTTTCAAGTCAAAATTCTAAAATTACCCATCACGAGTCCATTATTCATAAAAGACATTCTATTACAGATTTCCTTTCTTTTTCTCACAATTATACGGCAATTCAAGAGATATGATAGTAACCTAGAGATATTTCTATGAATTTGAGAAAAGCATAAAATATCCACAATTTCAGTTTTTTCGTTCATTATTTCCTTTTCTCTATTGTTTTTATTACATTTGTAGGTAAGGAGTATACTACTATGACAAAAAGTAATGTATGTACAACCCTATAACTAAATTTTCCATTTAACCATACAGACGAAAATAAACAACAATTAAAATGAATGAAAAGGAGACTCTTTCCAGTGATAACGGCCAGACAATCTTTGAACAAGGAATAACAGAATTGATACACGAGCAATTTCTGTTTGCAGAAAGTGTATATGCCCGCCTGCCGATAAGCATAGAAATGTATGACACAGACGGTATTTTACGTTTCATCAATGACCATGCATTGAAAATGTACGGAGTTAACGACCGGAGTGCAGTAGTAGGCACAGTCAACCTGTTTTCCAGTCCTTACATGGACGACCAGCTCAAAGCCAGAATACAAAGCGGAGAAGAAAATATAATGCTGGAATTTGAGTATGATTTCAATCGCATCAATGAAGACGAGTACTATACGACCCATAATAAAAACAGCATGATCTTCGAAGTCCAGGTAATCTCTTTATGGAATAAAGCAGGAAATATCATCGGACACGTGCTACTCTCCAACGATAAAACATCGGTAAAAGAGACAGAATTCCGGACTGAAGAAAACAAGAAAAATCTGGAAATGGCAATGGAGGCCGCCAATATGTCTTCCTGGGTATATGATGTCCGCAAAAAAACATTCAGTTCATTACATGGCACGTCCATTGTGAAAGAAAAAATGACACTGGACGATTTTTTGGATATATTGCATCCGCAGGACTGTGAACAGTTGCGCCTTGTATTTTCACAGCTAATAAATAAGGAAATCGAAAACGGACAAATCACGTTACGCTTCTTCGATGAAGCCGAAAAACAATATCGCCACTATGAAAGCAGAATGCGTCTATCGGCCGAGCACATGGGGAAATTATTGATTATCGGAACCCAGCTGGACATTACCGAAAGATTACAAATGGTAAAGAAAACGCAGGAACTGATGACTAAACGCGAACTTGCCATGCAGGTGAGCAATATCATTCACTGGGATTTCGATGTGCGTACCCGGAAATTCGAGTCCTACCACGATCCGATCAATGATTACGCAAGCGACAAACCTCTCACCATCGCAGAGTATATAGAAGCCGTCCATCCCGATGACCGTTCTGCCGTCTATGATGCCATGCAATCCATGCTTTCGGGAAAAGATGTCACCATCAATTTCACCTGTCGCATACAAACAAAATACGATGATTCCTGGCAATACTGCAACATTCTGGGTGTACCTTTTGAAAAGGATGAAGATGGCAAAAACATACGCTTCACCGGTTTCCGCCAAAACATATCCAAACTTCACCAACTGGACGAAGAAGTAAAAGAAAGAAACTACAAAATGGAGCTTACTTTCAAGACTGTCGGAATGTCGTACTGGGATTTTGACGTCACAACCAGACAGTTCAAAGCCTTCAACGATCCCGTCAACGACTATCATCCGGAAAGAACCATCACTCCGAACGATTACATGGAAGCTACCCATCCGGAAGATGTGGACTGTGTTTGCAAATATATCGAATATATGATTCAGCGAACGGACAAGGAATTCAGTTTCCAGTACCGTTCCAAAAGTAAATGGGAGAATGAGTGGCAAACGCTGATTGTAACGGGAATCCCCGTGGAAAGAGATAAAAAAGGAAACGTCACCCGCTATACCGGTATCAAGTTTAACAACACGAAATGGGAAAAGATGGCGCAGGAACTGAAAGAGATGAAAGAAAAAGCAGAACTTTCCGACCGCCTCAAATCTGCCTTCCTCGCCAATATGAGCCATGAAATACGTACGCCTCTGAACGCCATTGTAGGCTTCTCCGGTCTGATGGTGCATTGCGATGATCCGGCCGAAAAAGAAGAATACATGAATATCATCGAATCGAACAATGAATTGTTGCTGCGGCTCATTAATGATATTCTCGATCTCTCCAAAATAGAATCGGGAATCCTCGAACGTAAGAGGGAGAAATTCAATCTGTCAAGAGTCTGCAACGAGCTGTATATGATGATTCAACAGAAAATGACTAATCCCGACGTGAAACTCTTTGTTGACAATCCTTATTCGGATTGCTGGATATTTCTCGATGTCAACCGTCTGAAACAGGTATGGATGAACTTCCTTACCAATGCGGTGAAATGCACCCATGCAGGATTTATCAAAATGGGATATAGTATAGAAAACGAAGGAGTGCGGTTCTACGTACAGGATTCGGGTGTCGGTATCCCGGTGGAATTGCAGGATAGAGTATTCGGTCGTTTCCAGAAGCTCAACGAATTTGCACAAGGCACAGGGCTTGGACTGGCCATTTCCAGAGCAATCATAGAGGGCGCAGGAGGAGAAATAGGCTTTACTTCCAATCCCGGTATCGGTTCCACTTTCTGGGCATGGGTTCCCTGTAAAATAGATACGCAGGAGAAGGAGGAAATACAAGAAATTGAAAATACACCTGCAACACCGGTCCCCATCCAGCAAATACCTTCATTGAGCGAGATCAACAAGAAAGATTTCAAAGTACTGATTGCCGAAGATAATGACAGTAACTTTTCTTTAGTGCAGCACATTCTCTTCAAATACAACCTCACACGGGTAAAAAATGGAGTGGAAGCACTTGAGAAGTTACGCAATGAAAAGTACGACATCATTCTTATGGATATGAAGATGCCGATTATGGGCGGACTCGAAGCGGTACGAAAAATCAGGGAATTCGATACAAAAGTCCCGATTATCGCCCTGACAGCCTACGCATTTGATTCTGACAGAACGAGTGCCATGGAAGCAGGTTGCAACGCATTCCTCACCAAACCATTAAACAAAAGCCAACTATTAGGACTTTTTTCTACCAAATATCAATAAACACAAACAATTCTGTTGACGCCATCCGGACAATGGTTTAACCTAACTCCGGATGGCGTTCCAGCCATTTCACCGCATAAGAGCAGGTGGCTTTCGGTTTCATTCCGTTGGCTACTGCATAGGCATAAGCAGCTTTTACCAATGCAGCGGCTATTCCGCGGCCTTCTATCGGGCGGGGCACGATGGTATGAATGATGTCGAGAGAATCACCTAAGAGGCGATATTGTACAAAGGCGGTACGACCGTCTACTTCTGTCTTAAACAAATGCTGTTCGGGCTGATGAATAATTTCGTAATCCATAATCTATGTTGTTTTAAAGTTCATTATTGTTTTAAGTACTCTTGCCTAATAATTATCTATTATCAGGCACGGATTTTACGTTTTTTTTCAAAATGACGCATAGATAAAGCAACAGTGTTCATCAGCGTAATTCGTGCCTAGATTTATTATATAAACTAATTATGAAAGCATATTTATAATCAAAATTGTTCTATCCATTGCAATCGGTTGGTATCGTAACCGCGGCGTTCGGCAGCGGTGACGAGTTTCTTTTTGATTTCCTCGGGCAGTTGCGGCGCGCGGCTTAGTATCCAGAGATATTTATCGGTGCTGCTGCCTACAAGGGCATAGTTGTAATTCTCTTCATCCAGCTCCAATATGTAATAATCAGAGTAGAAATTAAGGAAGAAAGAGACTTTCAGTTTACCCGGTTGCGCGGGATCGGGTATCTTGGCGTGTCCGTTGGCAGTCTTGCAGATATCATAAGGAGAATTGCGCTTGCACCCCCGGTTCTCCACACGAATCGTACCGTCGGGACGAAGCGTGTAAGTGGCCGTGACATCTACCAGTCCGTGTTCAAAACGGTTCTCGTAGCGGGCTATTTCGTACCAAAGTCCCATATATCGGTTCAGGTCGAGAGAGGGGACCGTGGTGTGATCCGTACCTTTAAAAAGACGTTCGACAGTAGGGATGGAAAAACGAAACCCGGCTTCCGTCAGACGTGTCGGGCGGACTTTCTGACCGGCTGTAAGGAAAGAAGCCGCTTCACCGTAAAATATACGGAAAGCCCGCTGCGGAGCAACAATCGTTGTCCATGCCTGATAAGCTTTTCCCATCTCACGGGTAAAAGAATATTGCGAAATCTGTTGCGGAGCGACCAGATTATACACACCCCGCGTTTCTTCGTGGGCGATAAAAAACTCCATGGCACGGCAAAGGTCGTGCATGGCTATCCACGGGAAAGACTGGGTGCCGGGACCGATGGCGGTAGCTACCTTCGTGGCTTGCAAAGGACGAAGCATCTGCTGCATCGCTCCCCCATCCGGAGAAAGCACTACGCCAAAGCGTGTAATGACGAGCCGGGTAGGTTGGGGACAGTGTTTGGCTTCTTTCTCCCATGCATAACAGAGATCGGAAAGAAAACCGTCGCCACGGGTACGGGTATATTCGTCCGCTTCCACTTCCGGAGGATAATAGCCCACGGCGGAAGCTGAAATCATCAGTTTCGGTTTTGTCTTGACGGCATTTAACGCACGGATAATACGGTGCGTCACCACAATGCGGCTGTTGAACAATTCCTGTTTGTACTCCGGTGTCCAACGCTTATTGATGGGTGCGCCAGCCAGGTTGATGATTACGTCGCAATGCGTCAATGTCTGAATCAAATGTCCGGACATACCTTCGCGGAACATCGATCTTCCCAAGGGAATAATCCGGTGTCCGCCCTTTTCTGTGAGATAATTGGAAAGATGTTTACCTATATATCCGGTAGCTCCGGTCATTGCTATATTCATCTTGATTCATTATTTATTTTAACTCTATTAGAAAAACGTATAAAATGCAAGAAAAGTTCTTTGAAAAAAACAAAATGGGGCTATCTTTGCAAGGCAGACTTTAATACTGAAAGAAAAAAATCTCTGAACAGACTGACAAAGAGAGAGAAAATTTGTTCTATCAAATAAAGGAGACGATGAACGGCATCTACAAACAGGGCGGACGGAATACAGAAAGCGATCTGTTTGGAGAGAATGGCAAGTATGTGAACAGTCCGACAAAGTCTGAACAAGAAACTGAATGGTATTAACTGAAATAATGAAATAAATAAATGAAGAAACAAACTAAAATCAACTATATTCTTACGCTCATATTAGTATTTTGCATCGGCGCATCCATTCCTGTATTGACAGGCAGCAGCCAGGTGACCGAACAACATTCCGCCAAATCGGAAGTTCCTTATTGCGTCACCTCGCCCACCGTTCCCGCCCAAGTTACTTTTGACGGAGAAACCATTGACCTCCGCCGCTATGACCGCCGCGAACGGATGGATCGTGAGATGATGGCTTTCACCTATATGCATTCCACCACCATGCTACTGATAAAACGTGCCAACCGATACTTCCCCATCATAGAACCGATACTGAAAGCCAACGGCATCCCCGACGACTTCAAATACCTGATGGTAATCGAAAGTAACCTGAACAACATCGCCCGCTCTCCGGCAGGAGCAGCAGGACTGTGGCAGTTTATGCCTGCCACCGGACGGGAATTCGGACTGGAAGTGAACGACAACGTAGACGAACGCTACCACATTGAAAAAGCAACCGTAGCCGCCTGCAAATATTTCAAACAAGCGTATGCCAAATATGGAGACTGGATGGCTGTCTCCGCCGCCTACAATGCCGGACAGGGACGTATCTCCTCCCAACTCGACAAACAACTGGCAAGTCATGCCATGGACTTATGGCTGGTAGAAGAAACTTCCCGCTATATGTTCCGCATATTGGCAGCCAAAGAGATATTCAACAACCCGCAACGTTACGGGTTTCTGTTGAAGCGGGAACATCTGTATCCGCCCATTCCCTACAAAAAGGTGACCGTCTCCACTAGCATCAATGATTTGAATGATTATGCCAAATCACAAGGTATCACATACGCACAACTCCGTGATGCCAACCCCTGGCTGCGCGACACCTCATTAAGGAACAAGACCGGAAAGACATACACCCTCTATATTCCTACACAAGAAGGTATGTATTACGATCCGAAAAAAACAGAGGCTTATAATAAACAATGGGTCATTGACTGAAAATCCTCCCCCCTAACCTCTTCTCATAGCGGAAAACGGAGTTTGCACTGCCCATTCACAGCCAAACAACCTCTTTCTACAAGAAGATGCCGGAGGAACGTCCAAATAGCATTTAGTATGAACTGTTAGTATGAAACTGAAAGAAAGAATCCATCGTTTTTTACATGACGAAAAACTGAAACGAAAGTTGTACGTCATCATCTTCGAATCGGACACTCCCGCCGGGAAACTGTTTGACGTGATTCTGATCGGCTGTATTCTAGTCAGTGTACTGCTTGTCATCATCGAAAGCCTGAAAGGACTTCCCAGCTTTCTGACGACTCCGTTCGTCATTATGGAGTACCTTTTCACCGCTTTCTTCACTTTCGAGTACCTGACGAGAATCTACTGCTCGCCCCGTCCTCGGAAATACATATTCAGCTTCTTCGGAATCGTAGACTTGCTAGCCACCCTTCCGCTCTACATCGGCCTGCTCTTCCCCGGTGCACGCTATCTGCTCATCATCCGTGCTTTCCGCCTGATACGGGTATTCCGTGTCTTCAAACTCTTCAACTTTCTGAATGAGGGCGAACGACTGCTCACCGCCTTACGCGAAAGCAGCAAGAAGATTGCGGTATTCTTCTTATTTGTCGTCATCCTGGTGACTTCCATCGGCACGCTGATGTATATGATTGAAGGAACACAACCCAACTCACAGTTCAACAACATCCCGAACAGCATTTACTGGGCTATCGTCACCATGACTACCGTAGGCTATGGAGACATCACCCCTGTCACCGGTCTCGGTAAGTTCCTTTCCGCCTGTGTCATGCTAATTGGTTACACAATTATTGCCGTACCGACAGGGATCGTATCTGCCTCCATGATGAAAGACTACAAACGCAGAAGAGACAAAGAATGTCCCAACTGCCATCGCTCCGGACACGAAGACAATGCCGAGTTTTGCAAATATTGCGGACATCATCTGAATCCGTCCGAAACAGACGTGGAAAAGAAATAAATTTTACGACTTATGCTGAAAGAAACGCTCGAATAAAACAATAAACACACAGCCTACCGCATAACAAGCTATGTCCGCCCAATCGAACGTAGAGCCCAGAATGATTCTGGCTGCACGGTTCGTAATCCCCAATGTTTCCACCAACTGGAAGTATTGCAGCACTTCCACAAAACAGGCAAAAAGAAAGACATAAAACGGCATCCGCGGAATTCCTGTCGGGAGAAATATCCTCACAAAACTATACACCAGCACTACCACCAGCATATCTCCGACATAAGGACGTATGAAATTGTCACGCACATATAAAGCTATCAATACCTCTATACAAAAGATCAGCAGAAAGCTGATTATATAAAAAAATCTTTTCTTCATTATTCACTCAATCACAGGGTTAAACATTCATTTGAGTCTGCGAATATACGATAAAATAGATCGAATACGTTCAAATATTACTAAATGATTGATCCATAAAAGAGAAATAATTGTATATTTATAGTTCCAAGTATTTTTCCACAAACAATAAAAAACAGAAAGGAGATTGAACACATGATGTTGAACATAGATTTCGTCATTCGTTTATTGGTCGCCGGCATACTGGGGGCGATCATCGGACTGGATCGTGAATACCGTGCCAAAGAAGCCGGATACCGTACTCATTTCCTCGTATCGCTAGGCAGTGCCCTGATTATGATTGTTTCTCAATACGGATTTCAGGAGATTATAAAAGAAAGCAGTGTCACGCTCGACCCCAGTCGTGTGGCGGCTCAAGTCGTCAGTGGCATCGGATTTATCGGTGCGGGAACCATCATCTTCCAAAAGCAGATTGTACGCGGACTGACTACCGCTGCAGGAATCTGGGCAACTGCCGGTATCGGACTGGCAGTAGGCGCAGGAATGTACACCATCGGCATTGCTGCCATGGTATTGACCCTCATCGGACTGGAATTACTTAGTTACCTGTTTAAAAGCATCGGAATGAAAAGCTCGATGGTTTCTTTCTCTACTTCCAACAAAGACACTCTGAAACAGATAGCGGACAGATTCAACTCTAAAGACTACCTGATAGTCTCTTACGAGATGGAAACGTTGCATAAGGGTGAAGCAGAGTTTTATCAAGTGAGCATGGTCATCAAGTCGAAACGAAATAACGATGAAGGCCATCTGCTTTCATTGATACAGGAGTTTCCGGAGGTAACAGTGCAGCGAATTGAATAAGTCCCTTTACAAAAAACAATAGAGACAAGAAAAGCAGAAGAAACAAGGAGGAGTATTTTAATTCTAAAATATAAAGAAATGAAACCCTATTTCTGCTTTTCCGTCAGATACTTCCAATAACGTACAGGCATATCCTGCCTGTGCTTTCTCGGATTCATACGTTCTTTGATACAAATGGCCTTGAAATAAGTTTTCCAGAGTTGTTGGAAAAGTTTCTCATCCTTATCCATCAGACTTTCATCCAGCATCCCCGTAATCAGATGGGATTCACGGCTGTCATCATCAAACGAGATGGTTGTCACCTCCTGCAAGTCATAATAAAAACCATAACGGCGTTTCATGTCGTAGATAATCCACTTCTGATCGGCAAAACGGTCTTTGAAATGGTGAACGGTAAGAGGAAGCGCATTATACTGCGGTTCGAAAGCCGCAAAGAATGTACCATCCGCAGCTTTCTGAAAACGGACAAACTGCATCAGGTGCACACGTTCGCCATCCACTTTCTTCCATATTTGCGCCAATCGCAAAACGTCCGGATCGCCAAAATTGGTTTCGATGGAACGGGGTGAGTCGATCGCTTTACGGATATAACGAAAAATGAGCATCCCTACCTCCGGAAGCTCCGACAGCCAACTTTGTGTGAGGCAGCCCAAAGCGGAAACAGAGACTTTCTTCTGCAATCCCCGCCACACACGCCCTGCCTTTTCTTCATCGGTGACTACGGTATGCAACTCATCATAAAATAAGGGCAAAGCATCTCCTTCCGACAACAAATCATCGGGAAAGGTCTTGCGAAAATAGGCGTCGAACACAGCAGTCAGCAGACCATCAAAGCTTTTATCGTAAACGAAAATTTTCAAGATTTATGATTTATGATTTATGGGTTATGAATTATGAATTATGATTTATGATTTATGGGTTATGAATTATGATTTATGATTTCCGGGTTATGATTTATTTTTAGGCACGGATTACAGGGATTAATGCGGATTCTTTGCAGCAATGACAACACTAAAAACCGTGTAATCCGTGTAATCTGTACCTAAATTATTATATAAGCTAATCAACATACTTAGTAATTCGTTTAATCAGAATTCATAAATCATAAATCAGAAATCAAATCGTAATTGGCGTTCATCCACTTTCTTTTTTGGTTTCGGGAGCAATAAGCTACGTACCCGTTGCGGCGAAAGTTCGTTCACAGTCAGCATTTGGAGAGGCAGTTCTTTGCAGGTGATGAAATATTGCGCCTTCTTCATCACCACTCCTATCTTCTTCAGTTCATAAAAACCCAGTCGCGAAAAACGGCGGGAGGCGACAATCAGTTTCGCCGACTTCACTCCCACTCCCGGCACACGGAGCAACATTTCGTAGTCCGCTTTGTTGATGTCGACAGGAAACTGTTCGGGATGGCGCAAAGCCCACGAGAGTTTCGGGTCTATCTCGAGGTCGAGATCCGGATAGGCATCATCCACAATTTCGTCCACCTTGAATTGGTAAAAGCGCAATAACCAGTCAGCCTGATAGAGCCGGTTTTCACGTACCAAGGGCGGTTGCTTCAATGCCGGAAGACGTTTATCGTATGTATTCACAGAAACGTAGCCCGAATAGTAGACACGCTTCATGGTCGGCCGTCCGTAAAGAGCCGACGAAAGGAAAAGAATATCTTTATCCGACTCGGAGGTAGCGCCCACAATCACCTGGGTACTTTGTCCCGCAGGCGCGAAACGGGGTGCATGGCGAAACTTCTGCCGTTCTTCCTTACTCTCCAACACACCTTGCTGAATGTATTTCATCGGAGCAAATACACTTTTATGATCTTTCTCCGGTGCAAGGAGTTTCAGGTTTTCTTCTTTGGGAATTTCGACGTTGACACTCAAACGGTCGGCATACAGCCCGGCCTCATTCACCAATTCACGACTGGCACCGGGAATACTCTTGAGATGAATATAACCGTTGAACCGGTACACTTGCCGCAAATCTTTGGCTACACGCACCAGTCTCTCCATCGTATAGTCCGGATTGCGGACCACTCCGGAACTAAGAAACAACCCCTCAATGTAGTTACGACGATAGAATTCCATTGTCAGTTCCACCAATTCCGAAACGGAAAATGTGGCGCGGGGAAGATCGTTGCTACGTCGGTTGATACAGTAGGCACAGTCGTAAATACAATAATTGGTAAGCATGATTTTCAATAGCGAGATACACCGCCCGTCCTCGGCAAAGCTGTGGCAGATCCCCCATCCTCCGACAGTGTTTCCCAGCGTGCCCGGCTTATTGGAGCGCACCGTACCACTGGAAGAACAAGAAACATCGTACTTGGCAGATTCCGCAAGTATCTTCAGTTTAGCTAAGACGTTTTCGTTCATAATTCCCAATCTTGATTCTTTTCGCAAATATACGATTTAATTTGAGACGCGTATAGAAGAAAAAAAGTTTAGCAAATATATCAATACAAAACAAGTCAAATTTTATGATACAAAAAGCTACGCTTAAAAAAGGAGTTTAATAGATACAATATTTTATTACATAGATCAAATATGATAATAAAATAAATCGATTATTTTATCACAACAAATATATTTTCATTAACTTTGCAAAGTCAACACAAGAAGTGTTGCATTAATAAACAATTTAATTTTACACAAATGAAGACTTCAAACGAAAACGAAGAAGAAATGGAAGAACGAGAATGGGTTATCAATGGTTTTAAAACCTTCTCTGCCGTAGCGCAGGAGTATTTTCCCGAATATTCTAACGCTGACACAGCCAGCAAAAGAATGAGAAACGAAATAGAACTCGACAAACTGCTCTTCGACGAATTAAAAGCCGCACACTACGTACACGAAACAACACGTCTAAGTCCGAAGCAACAGCAGATCCTTTTCATGACCTGGGGACCGGAAAAAATAATCCTACGTTAGCGCATCACCCATAAGTAAAGATTTACTGCATCCTGACACCTCCGAAAACACAGAAAAAACGTGTTGAACGAACTATATTATATAGATTATTATATTTTAGTATTTATATATGTTCGGTTGGTGGTTCGCCTACTTTTTTTCGAGCGTTGCAAACGCATGACAGACAAGCAGTTGAGCCACCTCCAGGGGGTGTTCGTTTGGCTGTTCGATTTTTTGTCAAAAAAAATACTAAAAAGAAAGCCGCATGTCCCCGAATAGAGCCTCTATTTACGGCAAACAGAGGTTCTATTTCTAATAAACAGAGGCTCTGTTTCATCCCAACAGAACCTCTGTTTTTCTATTCATTCCCCCAATCTCATCTTTTACACCCGCGCGGTGTCACACAGAACAACATTATTTCCGTCCTACAGCCCCCAATACAGCCCAAATACCACCATACCGTTCAAAACACCTTCATTCCAGCCAAAAAAGATTTGCACGAACAGCCATTCATACACTACCTTCGCAGCCGCATCCGACAATGTATGCACAATGGGGATAACCCGCAATCAACAACAAGTAAATAAAAATACGCCTCAATGAAACAACTTCCAAACAACCTCCTGCACGAAGGCTACATCCTGATTCCCAAAGCACTGTTAAAACGTCAGATAAACGACAAAGCGCCGGGAGAACTGGAAGCGCTCCTCCAAGTCCTGATACACGCCAACTACTCGGAAACCACGTACAAGATTCAGCAGATCGACATCGTATGCCAACGCGGAGAATCCGTCATCAGCCAGCAACACTGGAGCCGACTCTTCCAATGGAGCCGATCCAAAACCCTCCGCTTCTTTCAAAAAATCCAGGAAGAGGGCATTATCAAGATCATCCCACACCAGAAAGGAATCTTCCACATTCATATCAACAACTATGATTTCTGGACCGGCTGCATCTCTCCGGAAGCCCGCGAAGAAAAAAAGAAAGAAAAATCCGAAGTGTTCGACGTTTTCTGGGATAAATATCATGAAACGATGCAAAAACCCAAACAGTACGTCGCCCGTGCCCGCCGCGAATGGGACAAGCTCACCCAAGAGGAACAGCAGACAGCCATCGACCACATCGAGGAAGTCTACTATCACACCAACGACACACGTTTCATCCCCCTCGCCGCCACCTACCTGAAAGACAAGGCTTTCTTAAACGAATATATAGACTAAAAAACATCGAAAAGAAATGCAACCACACGCCAGCGAACTCGAAGAAGCCATCATTGGAGCCTGCCTGATAGAACAGGAGGCCCTGCCACTCGTAGCCGACAAGCTACGTCCCGAAATGTTCTACGACGATCATCATCAGCTGATCTTCGCCGCCTTGATAGCTATGTATCAGGCAAACAAAAAGATAGATATTCTCACCGTCAAAGAAGAGCTCACCCGTCGCGGAGTGCTCGAAAAGATAGGCGGGCCGTATACCATCGTACAACTAAGCAGCCGGGTAGCCTCCTCCGCCCACATCGAGTATCACGCGCAAATCGTCCACCAGAAATATCTGGCACGCGAAGCCGTAGTCGGCTTCAACAAACTCCTCACCTGCGCCATGGATGAGACAATCGACATCGACGATACCCTCATCGACGCACACAACCTACTCGACCGTCTCGAAGGCGAATCCGGCCACCACGACCACATGCGCTGCATGGACACCCTAATGACCGACACGCTGAAAGAAGCTGAATTGCGTATTGCCAAAAGCGTGAACGGCGTCACCGGCATCCCCACCGGACTAACCGAACTCGACCAGAAAACGGGCGGTTTGCAGGATAGTGATCTGATAGTGATAGCCGCCCGGCCTTCCGTAGGTAAAACGGCTTTTGCCCTGCACCTGGCACGCAGCGCAGCAATGGCGGGCAATGCGGTGGCCGTCTACAGCCTTGAGATGCAAGGGGAACGCCTTGCCGACCGATGGCTGGCAGCAGCGAGCAACATTAATCCTTACCGGTGGAGAAACGGAATACCTACCCTGCAAGAGATGGAAAATGCCCACACCGCAGCTTCAGAACTGTCGGGACTCCCCATCTACGTGGACGACAGCACTTCTGTCAGCATGGATCACATTCGCTCAAGTGCCCGGCTACTGAAAAGCCGCAATCAGTGTGACGCAATTATTATCGACTACCTGCAACTCTGCGACATGACTACCAAGCAGGCCAACCGCAACCGCGAACAGGAAGTGGCACAAGCCACCCGGAAAGCCAAGTTGCTGGCCAAGGAGCTGCATATTCCTGTCGTACTGCTTAGTCAACTGAACCGCGAGTCGGAGAATCGTCCCGGAGGACGTCCGGAACTGGCACACCTGCGCGAGAGCGGAGCTATCGAACAGGATGCGGACGTCGTGATGTTGCTTTACCGACCGGCCATGCAACGCGTCGTCACCGACCGGGAAAGCGGTTACCCGACAGAAGGACTGGGGGTGGTTATCGTTGCCAAGCAGCGTAATGGAGAGACTGGGAATGTATATTTCGGACATAATCCGTCGATGACAAAAATATATGACTATGTTCCGCCATTGGAATATTTGGAAAAACATGCTAAATAAAACGATCTATTGTATAAATAATCAAGACAATTTATCGAAATAGTATTGATACATATCCGGTATAAAACTTTTTATATTATCAGAGAAAATAAAACCATATTTACTTGACTTCTCCTCTCTGATTTTGTATATTTGTAGTATCAAAAAGAAAACATATAATTATTCACTTAAACCTTAACTTTTCAAATTTATGGATGTATTAGTAGAACGCTATCAGCGCAGAAAGTATGTAAATCAGGAGGATGCTCCGTTACTGTATTACATACGTCAGAAATCGGGCAATGTAAGAGTGATGGACGTTGATACGATGGCTACCGCCATCGAAAGTAAATCGTCACTGACTGCCGGAGATGTGAAACACACCATCGAGGCATTTGTGGAACAGTTGCGTCTGTCGCTCACCCAGGGCGACAAGGTGAAGATTGACGGATTGGGTACATTCCACATCACGCTGACTAGTGATGGTACGGAGACTATGAAAGATTGTACGGTGCGCAGCATCCGCCGTGTCAATGTCCGCTTTGTTGCCGACAAAGCGTTGAAGCTGATGAATTCGAGCCATACGAGTACACGAAGCGAAAACAACGTGGACTTCGTCCTGGGCGGAAAGGGCGATGGAAGCGATTCCGGAAACGGTGGTTCGGACGATGATTCCGGCAGCGGTTCGGGGGGCAATAAACCGGGCGGTGGAGAAGCACCGGATCCGGCAGCGTAAATAGGCTGCCCGCTCTATCTTCTTTGGCAGAATGAAACTTCATCCTTAGAAAAAACAGTATCACATGGTTTCAGGAACTGATCCATGTATGGTTCCTTGCCATGTGGTTGCTGCTTTTCTGTTTTTCTCTTTCCCGCATTTTCTCATTTTCTTTATTTCTCCATTTTCTTTCATTCTCGTGTTTTTTAGTTTTTCTATTTTTAGTTTCTCTATTTTTAGTTTCTCTTATTTTTTAATTCTCAATTCTCAATCTTTAATTTTTAATCTTTAATTCAAGAAAGATGTTAGACAAAATCATTGATATTATTACAGCCATCCTCCCTTTTTTCGGAGGTCGCAAAAAACGTCAGCAAATGATGCAGGACGTCAAAGAGTTCAGCGAACTAGTGAAAGAGCAGTATGGCTTCCTTATGAAGCAGCTCGAAAAGGTGCTAAAAGACTATTTCGATTTGAGCGACCGTGTGAAGGAAATGCACTCGGAAATTTTTTCATTAAAAGGCAAGCTTTCGGAAGCTGTCACTTTACAGTGTGTCAATAAAGAGTGTATTCAGCGCAACAATGGTTCCGAATCCGCATCATCATCCACTTCTTTAATACCTGCCTGACGCATGAGAACTATTAATCTGATTGTCGTTCATTGCTCCGCCACCCGCGAGGATAAATCGTTCACCGAACATGATTTGGACGTTTGTCATCGTCGCCGCGGCTTCAATGGTGTGGGTTATCATTTTTATATTCGTAAGAACGGGGATATTAAGTCTACCCGTCCGTTAGAACGGATCGGTGCGCATAGCCGTGGTTTCAACCGGGAAAGTATCGGTATCTGCTACGAAGGCGGACTGGACTGCATGGGACAGCCGAAAGACACGCGCACTTGTTGGCAGAAACACTCGCTACGGGTTCTTATCCTGACTTTATTAAAGGATTTTCCGGGATGCCGTGTCTGCGGACATCGTGATCTTAGTCCCGATCTTGACGGAGACGGTGAGATTGAGCCGGAAGAGTGGATCAAGGCTTGCCCCTGTTTTGAAGCGAGCAAGGAGTGGGATAAAGAATAGGTTTCTTTTTTCATTTACATACTCTATTGTTAGTTGTTATTGGTTAATTGTTATTGGTTATTAATCAAGAAAACCCGGACTTTCGCAAGCCCGGGTTTTCTGCATCTTGGGAACGTCTCCTTGACATTTAGGGAAATGGGGACTAGCAATTTGATTCTAGTACAACAAAAAGACGCTCCGAGAGTAAAAATAAAAAGGGATACCTGTGGGAAATGTGGGAGGTATCCCTTTTCTAAAGAAGAACAAAGAGGAAGGATGGACTTTCACAAGCTGTGTCCTTCGCTTTGTTCTGGGGTAAAAATCTTCACACACAAGTGAAGAATGGGTTTATTTGTTTCTATTCTAAAAGTATTTTCCTATTTTTAATAAGGAATAAATAAGAGGAAATATCTAATAAAACAGAATCCTATTATTTCAATCAATTAAAAAGCTCTTTCGGGAATATTATCCTTTTCGTTACAGGAGCCGGAGCTTCTCCCCACATCACATTAGGAGTAAAGACAACATTGACTGATATATCGCTTGCCGGGGCTTGTATGGTAAGTCCGCTCTTAATCTTAACAGTCGTTTTATCATCAGCAAGTTCAAAGTAGTCTTTCATATCACCACTCAATTTTACCTCCATTGAATATCCGTAGATAGCAAGAGCATCGGCTGCGGTAGCTGGATAAAAATAAGTAGCATCAGGAGCTGGCCACATTACTTTTCCTCTACGATCAGACCATGTAAAGTCAGCAAATGTTGTAGAGAAGGTAACCACTTCCCCCTTGGTTGCTGCAGTATGTTCCGCGTCAGTACCCTCAACTAAAGTAGAAGTCAACAAACTTGATATGGGAGCAAAATTAATTGTTTTGCTTGCAACTACATAAGATGTAGCTCCAGCCGTACAAGTTACGCTCATAGTTACTGTAACATTATCCGTTGCATTAGTTGCTACTGTAAGTTTATTGGCAGCTACTTCTCCTTGAGCATCACTACCAGTTACCTCATAAGTAAATTCATCGTCATAATTTTCACCCAAAGCAACACTAACAGTTGCATAATTGCCAATAATCTGTGAGAACTCTCTTGTAAGTTTAATACTTTGAAGTTTTTCAGCACCACCATTATACGTTGGTTCAACAACTAAATTCACAGTACCATCCGGGTTCCACATACCACCTGCTTCTGATAAATCAAATTTTTCAGGGATAGCTATTTTCACACCAGGAACAGTAACCTTTATTGTTTTATTATTAGCAGATATAGAGGCAACAACATCATCTTCATAGATAGTTGACTCCGATACTTTTACCACAAGTTTATCATTATGTGCTGTTTGTACTGCTAAAGTAACACCACCTGCGGCAGGAGTTGAAGTTGTAATGCTAGCTGTACTAAAGTCAGCAACACCCAAAGCTGTTAAGATTGCAGTTATATCTTCATCAGCGAGCAAATATTCTTTAGGAGTTGAATTTCCACTCCAAGCACCGATAATAGATGTATTTGATGCAGTATAGTCTGCCAATTCAGATTTTATTGTAACTTCACTGAATGAAGTTGGATCATACGATTTAGTAGATGCATCAAGAGCATTCACTGTTACCGTTGACGTTATTGTACATGAGTTTCCTAATCTGGTAGCATCATCAATAGCCTTATTAACAGATAGTTTTCCATCCGTTGCTGACAAAGAGAAAGCATTACTAGGATTACCACTTGCATTAAACGCAAATGCTACCTCAAATATCCCACTGGCAGGAATCTGCAAGTCTTCGGGAGTCAGGTCAGACTGCGGATTACCGCTACCATCCGTTTCATCACTTACAGTAATCTTGTAACCATAACCTTCAGCTTTATAGTCTATCGGTGTGGCACCATCATTATTCAACACAGTAGGCATGGTTCCACTTGTTGTCCATGCTACACTTTGAATAAACTTATTCTTTTTAACTGCAGCAAAGTAGTCTGATGAAATATTATTCAAAGGTTTGTCACCCCTGTCTATCAACGTCAAAGCTATCGCATAGTTCTTTACAGCTTGTCCGGCATCCAAAGTTACCAATATAATATTATCTTCCGCACCTTTTTCGATCTTGCTAATAGTAAAGAATTCACCACTTGCACGAGTCAAAGCTTGATAGTCGGTATTAACATTATATCTACATGCTTCCGGATTTGCCTTATCATATTTTACTAATTCGGTTACAGCAGAAGCTGGTGATACACGGAATTTCACTTGTACCCGATTCACACTCACTACGGGTAGCCAATTAACTCCAATCTCATTCTCACCGCCAGTGCCTGAAAATTTAGCATAGAGTGTATTAAAAGAAACGGATCTGTCTACACTTTCCGGTATATATACAATACTCTTAACCATGTTGGTTAATTCACTCGTAAGATCGGAGATACTTCCTTCAATGTCCTCTATTTTGCTATCGTATCCGGCAAACTTATCTTTTAAATGTGCATCAATCTTACCATTCAGCTCTGAACTCTTTACATAGTTTTTCAAGTCATCCGTTTTTGCACATTTTGCAAGTTCGTCAGAAAGACTCTCAATATCGCCTAATACTTCAGCACATTTGTTAGCTTTGGCAATTGTGTTATCATCGCTCAACGATTTAACAAGTACTTCTAATACATCTGTCTTATATTCTTGCAACGAGGTTATATCTGTAAATATTTTCTTATATTCTGTGCTTTGGCTATCTACAAATTTACTGATTTGTTGTTGCAATGCTTCCATATCCTCATTGTATGTTCCAAGGCTCAAATAAGTAGTAGAAATCTTAGCTAGAATTTCTGTTTTAAACTGTCCATCAACATATTCCTGAACAGCACCTACTTTATCTGTAACTTCATCAGAAGTCAAATAGTCAACAAGAACATCATCAACATACTTTTTTACAGCAGCTGAATTCATATAATCATTCAGCTGATTAATAGTAACAAAGTTTTCATTGGCTGCTTCCAGATCTTCAATTCGACTTTCAAGACTTTGAAGTTGTTCTATCTTATCAGACAAATCAGCTAACTTTTCACCAGTTGCATCATTCAAATCTTTTAGTTCCTGTCTTACTTTTACTAATTCAGCAGCAACAGCAGCTGCCGCATCTTGATCTGCATTTTCTAAGTCTTCTTGCAACTTATCGATTTTAGCCTGCAATTCATCCTTAGCAGCTCCTACTTTACTATCAATAGATGTATTCACCTTATCAATAGCTTCTGTTAGTTTCCCACTCAAAGCTGTAAGATCAGCCTGCGATGCTTTCCCATCCACTGCTGTTTGTAAATCACGAACAGTACTCTTTAGTTCTTCCACCGCTGTTTTGTCCGCTTTGCTTGCAATTGCATCTAATTGCGATTGCAAACCTGCAATTGCGCTCTTAATAGCAGTTGTCATAGCTTCCGTCGTCACATCAGCTCCCTTTTGGTTAATGTTGTCAATCTGCTCTTGCAGACCTTTCACATCGTCATCGTAGTCCTTACAACCTACATAGGTGACAGTAGAAAGTGCCAACGCCCCGAAGAACATCACTTTTACAAATTTTCTTTTCATAACTACTTAAAAATTACATTAATAATATATTATTAAACACTAAGTTTCAATAATAGACCGCCCGTTACTTTGTAGGTAACGGGGAAACCTTTGTGCCTGCTCTTCGGGAGTAGTCAATACTGAAAAATGATACGATAAGCAATGAAACTTTTTTACCCCTGCTTCTGAAAGGCAGTAGAGGGAAGGAGATCTTTTGCCAAAATTTAGAAGTTAACAAAGCCCTAATACAAAGAATCCGCGTGTTTTATTTGGTTATTTCCTGTTTTGAGTAGTTTATTAGAAAAAATGTATGATTTCGTTTGGTTGTTTTAAGAAATATGCTCATATTTGCACCGATATTCATTCCCGTTACCTACAAAGTAACAGAGTAATTTTCAAACAATTACACCTACAATAGAGCGTTTCACAAAGTCAAGAACTTGTTTATTTGCTTCATCAATTTTCTTACTCCGGAAAGGTTTCAAATAAGTCTCCGTTACAGTGATAGACGAATGTCCCATCGCTTCGGAAATAATGCCCGGATGGATTTCACAATAATAAGCTGTCGTAGCCCAGGTATGGCGGGCGGTGTACGAGCTCAACTTATCGGATAATCCCAATAATTCACCTAGCAACATCAACTGTTGATTAAAGCTGCGCAATGCCAACTGATATTCGCGATACGCCTCTTTAGTTCCTTCACGGCTTTTCAACAACGGAAATAAATAAGGAGAAGAAGGATCACGATTCATATACTTCTTCACTAGGATCATCGCTTCGGGAGTCAATGTCACCGACAATGGTCGTCCTGTCTTACGTCTGCGATACGTTATTACGTTATCACGCAAATCACTCTTACGCAAATAAGCGAGATCGACAAACGGCATACCACGAAGCGAAAACATCAGAATGAACAACTCTTGCGCCTGACATACAGCAAATGGCACACCTGACGTACGAGACAATTTCGCAAACACCTTCTTCATATCGTCATCACACAACGCACGTTTATGATCGGCACGAGTACCGGTATAAACAGAACGGAACAGATGAGGCACATAAGGAACTTTCCCAAGATCGACGGCACGATTGTAAACCGCACGAAACGTACGCAGATAAGTGGAAACGGTGTTCCAACTACAACCACGACTGCGAAGGTAAACTTCGAATCCCTTCAGCCACTCCGAAGTTACTTCACTAAAAAGCAAATCTTCTTCCCCACAATAAGCAATGATGGCATTCAGACTGCTACGATAAACATGCGCAGTACCGAAGTTTCCCTCCACCTGTAGCCCCGTAGCTACCTGCTTCATAAATGTTACTACTTTCAACATTTCTCAATTTATTAATTTATTCGACAATAAAGATACAAGTATTCTCGTTATTACCACCCGGATATATCCAAAGATATTCTATCATTTATATAACTGCCATCCATCAATATTCATTTTTATTGTTACTTTTGTGAGAAAATGAAAGAGTTATGAACCAACCAGTAAAGCGCAAACGTATTCCGTACGGAATGATGAACTTTATCGATGTCCGCGAAGACGACTGTTATTACGTAGACAAAACGCATTATATCCCTCTCATAGAGAATGCGAACAAGTATTTCTTTTACATTCGTCCGCGAAGGTTCGGAAAGAGCTTAACGATCTCCATGCTCCACCATTATTATAACATATTAGAAGCGGACAAGTTTGAGAAATGGTATGGCGACCTGTACATAGGAAAGCATCCCACTCCCGAACGAAATTCATATCTCATCATTTATCTGAACTTTGCCGTAGTTAATGCCGAATTGAATAGTTACCAGCAATCATTGGACGCACATTGCAACACTGAATTCAACTTTTTCTGCGATGTCTATGCGCAATATCTTCCCGAAGGGATAAAGGAAGAAATGAATAAGAAAAAGGGAGCCATAGAGCAACTGGATTATCTATATAAAGAATGTATCAAGACCAATCAGCAGATTTATCTGTTCATTGATGAATACGACCACTTTACAAGCAAAATCCTATCAGAGCCTTCCTGTTTGGAAGATTACAAGAGCGAGACATACGGAACAGGTTATCTACGCAGTTTCTTCGATACGGTGAAAGCAGGCACGGACTCCACTATCAAGCGTTGCTTCGTAACAGGTGTCAGCCCCGTCACGATGGACGATCTCACCAGCGGATTCAATATTGGCACCAATTATTCGCTCTCTCCGGAATTTAATGAAATGACCGGATTCAACGAAGAAGAGGTACGCGCAATGCTGGATTATTATGCCACTACCTGCCAGTTTCACCACTCTACCGACGAGCTGATAGAAGCTATGAAACCTTGGTATGACAACTACTGTTTTGCAGAACAAAGTTATGGCAGTACTACAATGTACAACTCCAATATGGTACTCTACTTTGTGGATAATTACATCCGGAATGGAGGCTATATGCCACGCAATATGGTAGAAGAAAACATCCGCGTGGATTACAACAAACTACGAATGTTGATCCGCAAGGACAAAGAATTTGCTCATGACGCCTCTACCATCCAGACATTGGTACAACAAGGATATGTCACCGGAGAACTAAAAACAGGTTTTCCAGCCGAAACAGTTGCAGAACCGGATAACTTTATCAGCCTATTATTCTATTTCGGAATGTTGACTATCAGTGGGACTTTAGAAGGAGAAACGAAGTTGACTATTCCCAATCAAGTAGTACGTGAACAATTGTACAGTTACTTATTAGATACCTACAACGAAGCGGACCTCCGCTTTGACAACTGGGAAAAAGGAAAACTGGCATCCGCTATGGCTTATCGTGGCGACTGGAAAGCCTACTTCGACTATATCGCCGAATGTCTGCACCGATATTCTTCCCAGAGAGACAAGCAAAAAGGCGAAGCATACGTACATGGATTTACGTTGGCTATGACCGCACAGAACCGTTTCTATCGCCCTATCTCCGAACAGGAGAATCAGGAAGGATATGCCGACATCTTCATGTTTCCCTTACTGGATATATACAAAGACATGCTCCATTCTTACATTATCGAACTGAAATATGCCAAAGGAAAGGATAGTGATGAAAAGGTGGAGCAACTCCGACAAGAGGCTATCACACAAGCCAACCGCTATGCCGCCAGTGAAACGGTGCAAAAAGCAATCGGAACAACGACGCTGCACAAAATTATAGTCGTTTATCAAGGGATGAAAATGGTGGTGTGCGAAGAAGTTTAAAGTTCGTATATATTTTCATGTATTATAATAAAAGAGGCTGTCTAACAAGTTTAGACAGCCTCTTTCCGATATCTTAGTAGTCTTCTAAATTATTTCTTAGAAGCTTCCAAAGATGCTTTACGGAATTCTTTCATTGCTTTTTCGATTTCCAAAGAAGCTTTACGAGCGCGAGTTCCTGCTGCTTTGTTACCGTTTTCGATCTGTGCGTTAGCATCTTTTGAGAAGTCAGCATACAGAGCTGCTACCTTTTCTACCAATTCTTTCATAATCCTTTTATTTTTTTCGTTAATAATGTGCCGCAAAAATACACTGTTTCCCGAAATAAAAGCATAAAATCAATATTTTTTTTGAAATAATCTTCGAAAAATATCTAAAAAAGGGGCTTTTCACCATTTTTACCTACCTTTGTAGCCATGAAACTGCTTACAGATACCGATTATATACATGCATTGATTGCTGAAGGAGAGCACCAGCAACAGGACTTTAAATTCGAAATTTCCGACGCACGCAAAATTGCCAAAACACTCTCGGCTTTTGCCAACACGGACGGAGGAAGATTACTTATTGGCGTAAAAGACAATGGAAAAATCGCGGGAGTACGCTCCGAAGAAGAAAAATATATGATTGAAGCCGCCGCACAACTTTATTGCGTGCCGGAAGTGGAATACACATTGCAAACATATATAGTGGAGGGACGGCAAGTGTTGGTAGCGACCATCGAAGAAACTCCGCATAAACCGGTTTACGCCAAAGACGAAACCGGGAAACCTCTAGCCTATCTCCGCATCAAGGATGAAAATATTCTGGCAACACCTATACATCTCCGTGTATGGCAACAAAGCGACAGCCCCCGTGGCGAACTGATCCGTTACACCGAACGTGAACAGCTCCTGCTCGAACAACTGGAGCATGGCACTTTACTTTCACTCAACCGCTACTGTCGCCAAACCGGACTTTCACGACGTGCCGCTGAACATCTGCTCGCCAAATTTGTTCGTTATGATATTGTGGAACCCGTATTCGAAAATCATAAATTCTACTTCCGAATAAAAAACGAATAACCACAAACAATACTTAATACTTGATACTTAATACTTAACTATGACCTTTATCAACGAGATTAACGACATACTCTGGACCTATATTCTGATTATCATGTTATTGGGATGTGCTGTCTGGTTCAGCATACGGACACGCTTCGTACAATTCCGCATGATTCGCGAAATGATCGTACTGTTAAGCGAATCTGCGGGCAAAGGGAAGCAGGGAGAGAAACATGTATCTTCTTTTCAGGCATTCGCTATCTCTATCGCCAGCCGTGTGGGTACAGGAAATCTTGCGGGAGTGGCTACCGCCATCGCTATCGGCGGTCCCGGAGCTATTTTCTGGATGTGGGTCATCGCACTGCTAGGGGCTTCGAGTGCTTTCATCGAGTCTACCTTAGGGCAATTATACAAAATACGCGGAAAGGATTCATTCATCGGAGGTCCTGCCTATTATATGAAGAAGGGATTGAAACAACCGTGGATGGGAATGCTTTTTGCCATATTAATAAGCATCACTTTCGGTTTTGCTTTCAATTCTGTACAGAGCAATACCATCTGTGCTGCTGCGGAGCATGCTTTCGGGTTCAATCATATTATATTGGGAGGGGTACTGACATTGCTGACGTTGGTTATCATCTTCGGAGGTATTCAACGCATTGCCCGTGTCAGCAGCATTATCGTGCCGGTTATGGCATTGGGATATGTGGGGCTGGCGCTGGTGATTGTTATACTCAATATCACTCATTTACCGGGCGTCATCGCTCTGATTGTCAGCCATGCTTTTGGTTGGGAACAGGCACTGGCAGGAGGAGTCGGCATGGCATTGATGCAAGGTATCAAGAGAGGGCTCTTCAGCAATGAGGCCGGTATGGGATCGGCTCCGAATGCGGCTGCCACGGCTCATGTCAGTCATCCCGCGAAACAAGGATTGATACAGACTTTGGCAGTATTTACGGATACATTATTGATTTGTACTTGTACGGCTTTTATCATTCTGTTTAGTGGTGCTCCGCTGGATGGATCGACCAATGGGGTGCAGTTGACTCAACAGGCATTGACGAACGAGATCGGTTCTTCGGGCAGCGTCTTCGTTGCTGTGGCTCTTTTCTTTTTCGCTTTCAGCAGTATTCTGGGAAATTATTATTACGGGGAGGCCAATATCCGCTTTATCACTCACCGGAAGTGGGTGCTTCATGGTTACAGGATATTAGTGGGCGGTATGGTGCTCTTCGGTTCACTTGCCACATTGGATATGGTATGGAGCCTGGCAGATGTCACTATGGCGTTAATGGCTATCTGCAATCTGATCGCTATCCTCTTCCTTGGAAAATATGCGATCCGCCTGTTAAATGATTACCGGGCGCAAAAGAAAGCCGGCATTCAAAGTCCTGTTTTTAAGAAAGAGTCTATGCCGGACATCGAAAAGGACTTGGAATGTTGGTGAAAACCAACTGTTTTTGTACCTTTGCACGGAAATTGACAGATGGTAGTTATATTATATACCTTCCACGCACTCAAATAGTAAATTGTAAATTGTAAAATTGTAAATATAACAATGGGCTTATTTGGTTTATTCAAGAAAAAATCCGATGAAACGAAAGTCGGCAATGTAGAAGATTTCATTTCACTGACCCGGGTGTATTTCCAGTCAGTGATCGCCACAAACCTAGGTATCACCAATATCCGATTCTTGCCGGACGTAGCTAACTTCAAACGTTTATTTAAAGTGCCTACTCAAAACGGTAAACTGGGATTGGCCGAAAAGTCTGCGTCACGCAAAATGCTGATGCAGGATTATGGGCTGAATGAGAATTTCTTCAAGGAAATCGACGCTTCCGTGAAACGTAACTGCCGCACTCAAAATGATATTCAATCTTATTTATTCATGTATCAAGGATTTTCTAATGATCTGATGATGTTGATGGGAAATCTGATGCAGTGGAAGTTCCGTATGCCGTCGATCTTTAAAAAGGCTCTGTATGGCATGACGCAGAAGACGGTACATGATGTTTGCACCAAGACGGTATGGAAAGCGGATGACGTGCATAAGACGGCTGCGGCTATCCGCCAATACAAAGAGCGTCTGGGGTACTCGGAGCAGTGGATGACGGATTATGTGTATAATATCGTTCTACTTGCCAAGAAGGAACCGAAACGGAAGGATGACGACACGGAAACGAAAAAATAAGTCGCGTTAAATGTTAGAAAAGCGTAAAGATTAATATGATAGAGAAAGCGGGGGTTTTGTACTTCCGCTTTTTTTGTTATCTTTATGTACTTTTTTCTTTTGTCTTGATACAAAAGAAAAAGTACCAAAAAGAAAAAATCAAGGCTGCGTCTGCCCGGCTACTCCGGTCTCATCCCCGGCTAAAGGGCAGAAACTCGCTTCGCTCAAACAGTCTGCCCTTCTTAACGCCGGGAATGAAACCTCCGCTTGACGCCGTGCAGACGAGGCCGGGAGGCCATGCGGCGTGGAGTGCTATGCAGTGTAGAGTGCTATGCGGTGTGATTGTGTGTTATGTTGCGCTTTGATGATTATGTTGGTAGGTTATGGATGGAGGATACTTAGGGGATGAGATGCTGTTCGGGATTTGAGACATATAGTTCGGGGGGAAGGGAGGTCGTTCAAACTTAAAATGCTTATTATATAATTTAAAAATTGATAGATTGCTTATGAAACAAAAGAAAATGCTTACACTTACTTTTTCACAGTTGAAACAAATCTATGGTCAGGAGATTCCGGAGATAGTGGAGATAGCGGATAAGAGCTCTACTGTTGAGGATTTCAAGGCTGGAATACTGCGGTTGTTGGAGACTTGCAGGATAGAAAACGAAGCTGCGGAGGAGGCGAGGGAGCAAATTCGACTCTTACTTGATTATGATGGGCAAAATGTTCATGAACTGTCTACGGGACAGGATATGTCAGTACAGACTATTCGGCTGCTTTATGAGTTTCTGACGGGAACGTTGGAGAATATGGAGATGCCGACGGATTTGTTTATTGAAATTTTTCAGATGTTTAAACGGTTGAAGGGAGAAATTACGCCTTTGCCGTCACCGCAGCGTATCAAAAGTCGGAATGACCGGTGGGAAACCGGACTGGATGAAGAGGTACGGGAGATACGGGATGAAAATAAGGAGCGGATGTTGCACTTGCTGATTCAGAAGATTGAGAACAGGAAGTCGAAGCCTTCGGTTCGTTTCCACTTTGAGGAGGGAATGAGTTATGAGGAGAAATACAGGTTGGTGAGTGAGTGGTGGAATGATTTCCGCTTTCATTTGGCGATGGCTGTGAAGAGTCCGGGAGAACTGAATCGGTTCTTGGGGAATTCTCTTTCTTCGGAGACGATGTATTTGCTTTATCGGGCACGAAAGAAGGGGATGCCGTTTTTTGCGACTCCTTATTATTTGTCGTTACTCAATATTACAGGATATGGGTATAATGATGAGGCTATCCGGAGTTATATTCTGTATTCGCCACGATTGGTGGAGACGTATGGAAATATTCGTGCGTGGGAAAAGGAGGATATTGTGGAGGTTGGTAAACCTAATGCTGCGGGATGGCTTCTGCCGGACGGACATAATATTCATCGCCGGTATCCGGAGGTGGCTATTCTCATTCCTGACACGATGGGAAGGGCTTGCGGGGGACTTTGTGCTTCTTGCCAGCGGATGTATGATTTCCAAAGCGAACGGTTGAATTTCGAATTTGAGTCTTTACGCCCGAAGGAATCATGGGATCGTAAGTTGCGCCGGTTGATGACTTATTTTGAAGAGGATACACAGTTGCGGGATATTCTGATTACAGGGGGCGATGCGCTGATGAGTCAGAATAAGACACTTCAACATATTTTGGATGCGGTGTATCGGACGGCGGTACGCAAGCAGAAGGCAAATCTCGGACGACCGGAAGGAGAGAAATATGCGGAATTACAACGGGTACGGCTGGGGTCACGGTTGTTGGCTTATTTGCCGATGCGTATCAATGACGGGCTGGTTGATATTTTGCGGGAGTTCAAGGAGAAGGCTTCGGCTATCGGGGTGAAACAGTTTATTATCCAGACTCATTTTCAAACACCGCTGGAGGTCACGCCTGAAGCTAAAGAGGCGATTCGGAAGATTCTTTCTGCCGGATGGATTATCACGAATCAGTTGGTATATACAGTGGCTGCTTCACGTCGGGGACATACGACACGGCTTCGCCAGGTGCTCAATTCATTGGGGGTGGTATGTTATTATACTTTCTCGGTGAAGGGATTCAATGAGAATTATGCAGTATTTGCTCCCAACAGCCGTTCGATGCAGGAACAACAGGAGGAAAAGATTTATGGTCGGATGACACTGGAACAGGCGGAGGAATTATACAAAATATTAGAGACGAAAGTCGGAACGGAAGAGGAGACGAAAGAAGATGTTGCCAAGCAATTAAGACATTTCATGAGAAAACATCATTTGCCTTTCCTTGCTACGGATCGCAGTGTATTGAATTTGCCGGCTATCGGTAAGAGTATGACCTTCCAATTGGTGGGACTGACGGAAGAAGGAAAACGGATTCTACGCTTCGAACATGACGGCACTCGTCATCATAGCCCGATTATCGACCAGATGGGACAGATTTATATTGTAGAAAATAAATCACTGGCCGCTTATCTGCGCCAATTAGCCAAGATGGGAGAAGATCCGGAAGATTATGCTTCTATCTGGAATTATACGAA
Source organism: Bacteroides sp. AM37-9 (assembly GCF_003603455.1). Lineage (NCBI taxonomy): Bacteria > Pseudomonadati > Bacteroidota > Bacteroidia > Bacteroidales > Bacteroidaceae > Bacteroides > Bacteroides sp. AM37-9. The sequence goes on from NZ_QTNF01000006.1 coordinate 122,916, forward strand.
AGGAGAAACCGAACCTCGCTTCAGTCTTTACGAGTATCCTGATTTCCCCTTCCGCACTACTGATAAAATGAGTAATTTAGAAATAAGTAATAAGTACTAAGTATTAAGTAATAAGTATTACCGAAGCTGCTGGATAATACCTGCTATTTGATACTTGTCGATTAATACTTAAACTTGTTGATTGATACTTGTCGGTTAATACTTAATACTTATTCATCATTCTTTTACACGTATTACTATATTTGCAATAATTGCAGTTAGGCCTCCGGTGGTGATCCCTGAAGAGAAGATACTTCGAATTGCTTCCGGGGCTTGTTGTAATACGTCCGGCATTAATTCTACTCCTAGGCCTAAGGAAAGGCTGACTGCTAATACCAGAGTTTCTTTACGGCCTATTTCTTGTGAGGAGATAATACGGATTCCTGCCGCTGCTACTGTACCGAACATTAGTAAGGTTGCACCACCCAATACAGGATCGGGCATTAAGGAGAATACGGCACCTACAATGGGAAATAATCCCAAAAGAACGAGCATTGCTGCGATATAATAACCGACATAGCGGCTGGCTACTCCGGTCAGTTGGATAATACCGTTATTCTGTGCAAAGATGGAGTTGGGGAAAGAGTTGAATATACCAGCGAGGAAGGAATTGAATCCATCTGCCATTACTCCACCGGAAACTCGTTTCAAATAGGAATCTCCTTCAATGGGAAGTCCGGAAATCATAGAGTTGGCAGTCACGTCACCTGTTGCTTCGATGGCAGTTATCAGGTAGACCAGACCAATGGCTATGAAAGAAGACACATTGAAATCAACACCATATTTAAAAGGTTGGGGAATATTAAAGCTCATCAGCATTTCTACATTCAATGCACTCATATCCACTTTTCCCAAAACAAATGCCAAACCATAACCCAGACAAAGTCCGAGTACAATGGAACTCATGCGCAGGTATTTGTTCCCACAACGGTTGAAAAATAAGACGCTAAGAAGTACCAGTGCTGCAATAGACAGGTTTTTCCAGGTAGCAAACGTACCGTTATCCATAGCTGCATATCCACCTCCGCAAGATACGATACCTACTTTTATCAGGCTCAATCCGATAAGCAGTACGACAATACCGGAAACCAGCGGAGTGATGATATTACGCAAATATTTGAATGTGCGGCTGACAATCATTTCGATAGGTGCGGCAGCCATACAGGAACCGAAAATCAACGGCAATCCGCCTACCATTCCTGTGGCGATGATAGGACCGATAAAAGAAAAACTGGTTCCCTGGATGCAGAGCAGCTTTGCTCCTATCGGACCGAAACGACGGCATTGTATAAAGGTAGATACTCCCGAAGCAAAAAGGGACATGGAAACTAGAAAGCTTGTCTTTTCTACATCCAGTTTCAAGGCACTCGCTATGATAAGCGGCGGTGTGATAATTGCCACGAAAATAGCCAAGAGATGTTGTAAAGCCGCAAACAGGGCGTCTTTAAAAGGGGGACGGTCTTCTACGCCGTAGATTAAATCAGTTTTCATTTAATAGGTTGTTCTATATATTTTGTAAGTTCCACAAAGGGATAAACGGAGATTCCTCTGAAGTTCGGATTCTTTTAGCCTGACTTCTTTTTACTCTATTTCTTTTAACTCGCTTTTTAATCCGTTTTTTGGTTCGATTTTTGGTTCGATTTTTTTAGTTCAGCGTCCATTTCAGAGCAAGCGTCGGGATCACATAAAAGCCATCGCGACCACCGAAGTTATTGCTCAATTCGACTTCGGAGCCAACGCTTAGATTGAAGTTTTTATTTACTCCCTTGATTTGATTCAGGTTTACCCAAAATTGTGGTTCGGAGAGGAAGATAGTCTTTCCGTAGTTCGTTTCTTCACGCCACCAGTCGGCAAAGCCGGAGAAAGTGAGCAGGTTACGGCAGAAGTTTACGTACCATGTACCTGTCAACTGGAAGTTGTTGGGTGATGAGTGTTTCTGAATATACTTATACATGGCGGTCAGTGTGAAGCCTTTGGAAAAAGAAGCATTATTAAAGGTATACGTGGCTCCTGCCAGATAAGCATTTTTATAAGACATACCTTTGGATAATCCACCGTTATATTCAAGATGCGCAGAGAAAGGACCTTTCCAGAATTTCACTTCACGGGCTATTTCCCAATAAGCAGCAGCGACACCTTCGGAGGTATAATCCATATCGACAAAGAAATAAGTACTTCCCCAAGTATCAGGATGAAACTTCTCTACTGTGGAAGTTAACAGCGGACGACCTTGCAAATCTTTATCATACAAAGAACGTCCAAAATCATAATGTAACTGGATGTTTTGCGCCTGCAATCCCGGTACGGCAGAGAGCAACATACAAAGGAAAAGAGCAGAGATAATCTGTTTCATAAGTAAATGTGTTTAAATGAAGATGCAAAAATAGTTAAAGCTACACATATAAACACACTACTTTTATCTTTTTTTATTCCAGGTTATTATTTCCCGTGTCCCACCAAAGCCTTGTACCTCCATGATCGTTTCCTCCTAAAGCTTCCACAAGCGCGGAATATTGTTCCGGGTCTTCCGTCTGTAAGGTACCGGGGAAGTTTAGACGGCGCACCATAATCTCCGTGTCGATAGAACCGTTTCTGCTATGGTTGAATCGTACGGGAAATAAACGGGGATACCCTGTTCGTCTTTGTTCTGCCCAAGCTTCGCAACCTTCCGGAAACATAGCAATCCACTTCTGCGTAATGATCTTCTCCAGTTTCGTTTCCTTATCATCCAGCGGATTCCATTTGGGAGAGACTTTACAACGGGCCTCTATATTATTTTCTTCATCATACGTGTCTATAAAGTCGGAGGCGGTCTGTTCACTTTGCAGATAATCTTCTACGCCATAGATTCCCCATTGATGGAAAGAAGTAGTTACACCGTTCTGATAACAGGTTTCTTCATCTTCATCCGTCCACCCGCGCAATGCAGCTTCGGCACGCAGAAACCAAACTTCCGAAGCAGTCATCAGAGGCGCATCGGTGCTTTGCTTGACAAACAGCTTCGACAATCCGGAATAATGACTATGAGCAAAACATGTCCCCTGACGAATTCCACGATATTGTCCTTTCAGGGTTTCATCCGTACAGAGTTCGAAATAAATTCCAAGACGGGGATCATTATATCCCACCAAGATTGATTCCATATTCGCACTCATGTAAGTTTCATTCCACACACGATTAAGTTCTCCCAATGGATTGGTATATCCGGATTTGGTAGAAACAACAGCTCCGCCTGTTTCCGCTTCAAAGAAGCCGTAATCGTTTTCTTTTATTTTCTGTATTTCAGCACGTGCCTTATCGGGGGCAACAGAGGCAATACGCATAGCTAGACGCAAACGCAACGAATTGGCAAACTTTACCCAGGAAGGGTATTTACCATCCAACAAAATATCAAAACGTGCAAATCCATTGAATTCCGGTTTCTCCTCTATATAACCGGTGAGGGCAACCACGGCAGAATCGAGTTCATTGAAAAACTCATAATAAACATCTTTTTGTTTATCAGGACGGTAGTGGTTTTCTGCATTCGCAAAATTCTTATAAATGATGGGACCATAATAATCCGTCACACGATGCATGGCTTCTACCTTTAATATTTTCGTGATCCCGAACAAAGCAGGATGTGTATTCCGGGTAGCATTCTCCGATTGGTATATCTGCGGGAAAATATAAGAATACATATGCGTCCACATGGCGCTGTTCCAACCATCCTGCATATTATAGTCGGAATTATGCGAACCTCCGTTCAAGGGTTTACCGTCATGCATATATCCACCAAACATATCTGCGTTCAGATTCTGTATCAGCTGGAAAGGCCAGTTCTTCCCTTTTCCGAAATCATAATTAAAATAAATACCCTGCTGAATAATGCCCAAACGGATTCCATAACCATTGTCGTCAATAATCAGGTCATCATCCGTGATTCCGGACAAGTCGGTATTGTAATCACGGAAATTACCGGTACATGCTACAGAAAAGAGCAGTAAGCCCAGCAAGTATAAATATACATATTTTCTCTTCATTTCTCTCTCCTACCTTTAAAATTCACATTTCAGAGTAAAGCCCAAACTACGGGTCGTAGGCATTCCGAATACTTCAATCCCTTGGTTATCATTCCCGGTGGAAAGTACCAAATCCGGATCAAAAGGAGCTTTCTTATATAAGAAACATAGATTGCGGGCCACAAACGAAAGCTGCACATCTTTCAGAACCTTCGTTTTTTGTATCCACTTCTTTGAGAAATTGTAGCTCAACGATACTTCGCGTAACCGTAAATTAGTGGCATCATACATATAATACTCTGTCACTCCGGCACGCCCGCCCACTACATTTTTATAGAATCCTTTCACATTATCGATCTGCTGACCTTCAAGCATCACATATCCTCTGTCGCGTGCATCAGCCGTAATTTCCGATACGCCATAGAGATCCATTTCCGCTTGTGTCTGCGAAAGGACTTTTCCTCCGTAACGCCAGTCAAGCAGGAAATAAAGGCTGAATCCTTTGTAAGAGAATGTGTGATCCCATCCCATCATAAAGACAGGGTTGGCATTTCCTACTTTCACCGTATTTCCGTCACCTTCCACCAATGGAAGTCCTTTGTAATCTCCTTCTGTTTCATAAACAATGTTTCCTGCGGCATCACGTACAAAGGCTTTACCGTAGATATCACCGATAGAACCACCTTTCACCAGTTTCATTGCATAACTGGAAGAAAAGCTCGTAGGCCCGTAGACTAATTCTTTCAATTCGTCGTGCAGCTTCACGATCTTATTCTTGTTAGCAGAAAAATTGATGGAAGTTTTCCAGGTGAAATCAGAAGTTAGCATTGGAGTTCCGTTCAGTGTCACTTCCCATCCTTGGTTTTGGATATTTCCGGCATTCACATACCGGTAAGCAAACTTATCACCTGCAAGAGCAGGAAGTTTGAAGAACTGATTATAAGTGTTGGTACGATAATAGGTCAGATTGATTCCTAGCCGATGTTGGAAGAATCTCCATTCCGTTCCGAATTCCACGGCATGAGTCATTTCCGGCTCCATATCTTTGAAAGGAGCTGCATCATTTGCCTGTATCTCGCCACCGGCACCGATATGCGAAGCGGAATTAGTGACAAATACAGGAATATCGTTCCCCACTTTACTATAGGCACCACGCAGTTTCGCAAAAGAAATCCATTCGGGCAGCTTCACCCATTTATCAAGCAATATGGAAAGACCGACGGAAGGATAAGCAAATCCCGCTTTCTCATGTTCAGTATAAGCCAATGTTGATGCCCAGTCATTACGAGCTGTCAAATCAAGAAATAATTTTTCCTTGTAGCCAATCTGTGCTGTACCGAAAATAGATTGAAGCTGACGATGCTCATCTATTTTCTGGTCAATACTGGCGGAACTGTTCATGATGATATTGGCAATATTAAATACATTAGCAAACTTCAAAGAAGCATTCTTGGAATCATAACGGGTCGAGTTTCTGATTCGGTCATTTATACTACCGCCAATAGCCGCATCCAGTGTAAAATCTCCCCAGGTTTTCTTAAACATCGCCATGACATCACCATACATCTGCGTTTCCTGATAATCCATTTCAATATATCGACCGTTCGCTCCACACAGGGCAGTAGCGGTAGACGCATAGAATTTCTGACGCAACTTGTCAGCCCAGTAATCCATGTTGCCACGAGCTTGAATCGTCAACCAATCATTTATCTTAAAGTTTGCCGAAAGGGAAAGGATAATGCGCGTACGCGTTTCTTTACTTTGTATACGGTTCACTATCCAATATGGATTCTGTTCGAAGTCTTCGGTAAATGTATGCCAGTTTTGCACATTCAAATTCCGTTCTTCGTCATAGGTTTCAAAATGGTCTTTATAATAAGACAGATTCTCACCACGAGGAAAACGATAAAGCCCTACCAACGGATTCATATAAAAGCCTCCCGATACCGGCTTATTCTCAACAGTCTGTTTCATTACATTCACATTACCATCCAGTTTCAGACGTTTGTTGAACATGGTAGCTGTTTCGCGTAGGTTTATATTATGTTTCTTCAGCTTGTTTTTATCCATAATCCCCTTTCCGGTGGTGTTGGCATAGGAGAAATAAGTTTGTAGAGTTTCATTTCCATAGCTGACGGACACAGAAGTCATTGAGGTCAATCCGGTACGGAAAAAATCATTCAGGTTATCATGAGCCGTCAGATTATCTTTCTCACCCCAGCTGTCTACCACATCACTGACACCGTAACGATCCTGCATTTTAGGCAGGCTGAATGCTTTCTCGAAAGTTAGTCCCGTAGAGAAATTAATATTCCTTTGCCCGACAGAATTTCCTTTTTTAGTAGTGATAAGAATGACCCCGTTAGCAGCCATGCTACCATATAAAGCTGCTGCTGGAGCACCTTTCAAGATACTGATGCTTTCCACATCTTCCGGGTTCAGGTTAGAAATCCCATCTCCTCCATCACGGTTGCCGGCATTCGCCGTACCTCCAATTGCCGAATAAGCCTGCTCGGAAGAGGTATTCGACATCGGCACTCCGTCTATCACATACAGCGGTTGATTATCACCGGACACCGAACGGATTCCCCGGAGACTGACTTTGGCAGACCCTCCCATACCGGAAGAGTTTTTATTGATTTGTACACCGGCTGCTTTTCCCGCCAGGGCAGTAATCATATTTATTTCTTTTATACGATTTAGTTCCTCACCTTTGATTTTCTGCGCAGAATAAGCCAGTGTAGCTTCATCCTTTTCAATTCCCAAGGCTGTTACGATGACATGATCAAGCATCACCGCGTCTTCCTGAAGGCGTATTTCAAGCATAGTCCGACCTGTCACATTGACTTCTAAAGTTTTGTAACCTACAAAAGAAACCTGCAAGACAGCACTATCCGGAACAGATAAAAAGAATCGTCCATCAATATCGGTCACAGTACCATTGGCTCCCCCTTTCTCTCGTATTGTAGCACCGATTAGTGGTTCACCATAGACATCCATAACACGCCCTCTCACGGTATAATTGTCAGAAGGAGTTTCTATCGTCCCTCTTAACAGTTGTTGCTCCGAAGCATAACAATTCCCACCCTCCAGGAAAAATAAGCTCATTAAGAAACAACTTACTAAAATTTCTTTTTTCAATGATATAATAAGATACTGTTTGTTCATCACACCGCAAAAATAACTAAATATTTTAAATCTAGCATTTTTTCTCATTGATTTTGAGGGAAATAAACATTATCACTATTTTTGTACGAAATTAAAATGAACGATAACATGGAAATCGAAACACATCCGCTAGAACCATTTCTCCCAGCGAAATCAAAATTGCTTATGCTGGGCAGTTTCCCGCCACAGAAAAAAAGATGGTCGATGGATTTTTATTATCCAAACCTAAACAATGACATGTGGCGTATATACGGAATCTTATTCTTTAATGATAAGAATCACTTTCTGAATTCAACACTAAAATCGTTTTGTCGTGAGCAAATCATAGACTTTTTGAACGAAAAGGGAATTGCCCTGTTTGATACCGCTTCATCCATCCGCCGGTTGCAGGATAACGCATCGGATAAGTTTCTCGAAGTAGTGGAGGCTACCGATGTAGCAGCATTGCTGCGACAACTTCCCGAATGCAAAGCCATCGTCACTACCGGGCAAAAAGCAACGGACACTCTCCGACAGCAATTCGAAATAGAAGAGCCGAAAGTAGGCGATTACTCCGAGTTCGTTTTTGAAGGACGCGCCATGCGGCTTTACCGGATGCCTTCATCATCAAGAGCATATCCACTGGCGTTGGATAAGAAAGCAGCCGCTTACCGGATTATGTTTCAGGATTTGCAGATATTGAGGTGAGGTTTAAGTGGTAAGTATTAAGTATCAAGTATTAAGTGTTAAGTATTAAGTATTACATAGTAAGAATTAAATTATAAATGAATATGGCAACATTATTTTTGCAGTACCCGGCATGCAGCACATGCCAGAAAGCCAAGAAATGGTTAACAGAAAATAACATTGAGTTTACAAACCGATTAATTGTAGAAGAAAATCCTACAGTTGAAGAATTAAAAGCATGGATTCCACGTAGCGGTTTACCGGTGAAGAAATTCTTCAACACGAGCGGATTAGTATATAAAGAGCTGAAACTAAGCGAGAAGCTGCCTGCTATGAGTGAGGAAGAACAGATAGCACTCTTGGCAACGAACGGTAAATTGGTGAAACGCCCATTGGTAGTGACAGACAGCTTCGTTCTGGTCGGTTTCAAGCCCGATGAGTGGGAAAAATTAAAATAATTCAAAACTTATTTACCCGAATGTTTGGAGATTCAGAAGTTTCTACTACCTTTGCAGCCGCAAACACGGGAGTAGCTCAGTTGGTAGAGCACCGGTCTCCAAAACCGGGTGTCGGGAGTTCGAGCCTCTCCTCCCGTGCAGAGTTAAATAGCTGTAAACGATAAGTTTATGGCTATTTTTCGTTTTAGGTCAGACGAATTTCGGACGAAATTAATTATAGTGACGGTATCCGGCAAAGATAGTGACGGTATACAACAGTGATAGCGTCACTATCCCGAGCATATACCGTCACTATTATTTTTTAGGATTATCTATCTGGAATTGTACGTTTATTCATATCAGTGAATATTACGCATAATAATATGATGTACATTTCCAATGACTCCTGTTTGCTTTCCTAGTTCTTATTTGTTCTTTCCAATCCTTTAGCAGCCTCAACCAAACGAATGAATTCTCTTCTATATCCTTTATCGTCATTATTCAGTCCCTGTTTGGCCAGATCAATCACTTTGTCATAACTGGCATTTCCTTTAAAGTCAGACTCCCGGAGTAACTGTCCGAACATAGCCACTGCAGAAGCAAAGCGGAAATCGGAAGAAACATTATTTCCTTTATTATCTATGAAAGGAAGTTCCAGTTTCTTGCTGACATCTTTATCCGGGGCTTTATAACGCAGTTTCACAGTCAGGAGTTCATTAGAGCCTGTCGGCTTCACGGACACTTTCTCTTTCTTCTGATATTTCAAGTCGTCTATTTTACCTACATATTCATTCTTTACTCCCGTAGGAATCACTTCGTAAAAGGCTGTCACTGTATGTCCCGCACCCATATCTCCGGCATCTTTAGCATCATTATTAAAGTCCTCGTCTTTCAACAGACGACTTTCGTAACCAACCAGACGATATGCCTGCACTTGGGAAGGATTAAATTCGACTTGCAGTTTGACGTCTTTTGCCACTGTATGCAGCGTAGCACCGAATTCGCCTACCAAAACACGGTTGGCCTCCTGCAAGTTATCTATATAAGCATGATTGCCATTTCCCTTTTCAGCCAACACCTGAATCTTCTTATCTTTATAATTACCCATGCCATAACCCAGTACGGTAAGGAATACTCCACTCTTGCGCTCTTTTTCAATCAATTGTTCCAATCCTTCAGCGGAAGAAACGCCCACATTAAAATCACCATCGGAGCAAAGTATGATACGGTTATTGCCGTTAGAGATCAGATTCTTCTTGGCTATTTTATACGCTAACAAGATACCTGCACCACCTGCCGTAGAGCCACCCGCCGTTAATTCATCTATCGCTTCGCGAATCTTCTGTTTGTCGCTACCCGGAGTTGCTTCCAGTTTCACACCGGCACTGCCTGAATAAGTCACAATCGCTACTTTATCTTTATCACGTAAGTTATTTACCAATAATTTGAGAGATGACTTCACCAAATCCAACCGGTTGGCTCCCCACATAGAACCGGAGACATCAATCAGGAATACCAGATTAGATGCAGGCAGATTATCCGTCGGGATTTCTTTTGCTTTCAGGCCGATACGTACAAGACGATGGTTTGTGTTCCAGGGACAGGCTCCGGATTCCATCGTAATTTTCACAGGATCACTTCCTGTCGGCTTCGGATAATCATAAGAAAAGTAGTTCACTAATTCTTCCGTACGGATAGCATCAACCGGAGGCAGTTCACCTTTATTGATAAAACGACGCATATTACTATAAGAAGCGGCGTCTACATCAATAGAGAAAGTAGAAAGCGGAGCATCCGACACACTCTTGAAACCATTCTCCTGAAACTCTCCGTATTCTTCCGCATTTGCAGCATCATACATGATTCCCGGAGTCGGACATACTGCCTTGTAAGCAGTAGACATTACTTTTGCAGCTCTTGTCTCATGGCCGTATCCTACCACCACACATTCTTCCAATACCAGTTCGTCAGCTTTCATCTTCACATCCAGCGTGGCCGATTTTACCACCCTTCTCTCTTGCTTATACCCGATATACTGAAACAACAACGTTTCCCCTTTCTTAGCCTGTATCGTGTACCGGCCATTCATATTCGTTACTGTACCTTTCGTAGTACCCTTTATCTGTACCGAACAGCCAACAAGCGGAGTTCCATCCTTTGCATCCGTCACAGTACCCGACACGGTAATAGCTTGCGCGTTCACCATCCCTAAAGAAACAACTGCCATCAGCAGTACGAGCATCATTGCTCTGAATTGATTTGTTTTCATAACTTCATTATTTAAAATGTTACTAATAGTTCGCTTTTACTATAGAGATGCAGATTTCACACTGATTCCATAAATGACTTGAACTTTTTTTTATCCGGCAGAAAAAAAGAGTCCTTTCAAAATTCTCCCTTATTCCTTTGCCACTCATCAGATGATGTGTATATTTGCGAATCATAAACATATCACAAATATGAAAAACGAAGTCGACGGAAGGCGGGAAATAGCCTCGCGAAACACGGCCTGGGCTAATAACATTGCCCGCAAACTAACTCGTTGGGGTGTCACTCCCAATCAAATTTCCATGATGAGTGTATTCTTCGCTATGATAGGTTGCCTCCTGCTGATTGGCACAGTTATTTATCCCGGCTTCAATAAATATGTAGCCTATATTCTGTTCATCGTTTGTATGCAGTCGCGGTTGCTCTGCAACCTGTTCGATGGGATGGTTGCCATTGAAGGAGGAAAGAAAAGCGCCAACGGAGATCTTTATAACGATATGCCCGACCGTTTTGCCGATGCATTATTCATCATTCCCGTCGGGTATGTAGCAGGTGGATTCGGAGTCGAATTGGGATGGCTGGGCGCCCTTCTTGCTGTTATGACAGCTTATTTCCGCTGGATAGGAGCCTATAAAACACATCAGCATTTCTTTAATGGTCCGATGGCCAAACAACACCGCATGGCATTGCTGACACTGACCTTTGTAGTCGCCACCTGCACCATCCATTCAGGATACGACCGGATGGTATGCTTCATCGCTCTAATCATTATCAACATCGGTCTTATCGCGACACTGATACATCGCCTGTACCTCATGTCACACACAACAAACACTGAAATAAAATGAAAAATCTACTGGATAAAATATTCCCTACATTAAGCGATGAACTGATTATTGTCATCTCGCTTATCATCGGATTGCTTGTTACGGCAAGCCTTATTCTTTTCCTCGTAAAAAAGATATCTCCGAAAACAAATATCAGCGAACTCGCCGCACGCACGCGCTCATGGTGGATTATGGCGGGTATGTTTATCGGCGCTGTATTTATCAGCTATAACATTTCTTATTTCTTCCTTGCCTTTCTCTCTTTCATTGCTTTCAGAGAACTTTATTCTGTATTGGGATTCAGAGAGGCAGATCGCGGAGCACTGTTTTGGGGCATACTGTCTATCCCCATTCAATATTATCTGGCTTACCTTGCCTGGTATGGAGCATTCATCATCTTCATTCCGGTAGTCATGTTCCTCGTATTGCCTTTACGGCTGGTTTTAAAGGGAGACACACACGGAATCACCAAGTCAATGGCACTCTTGCAATGGATTCTGATGCTTTCGGTATTCGGTATCAGCCACCTCGCTTATCTCCTGTCGCTTCCCGAACTACCGGGATTCAGTTCCGGAGGACGGGGTCTGCTGTTGTTCCTTGTATTCCTTACGGAAATCAATGATATCATGCAATTTATCTGGGGCAAACTTCTCGGACGGCATAAGATTCTTCCGAAAGTAAGTCCGAACAAGACATGGGAAGGTTTCCTAGGCGGTGTCATCAGTACCACTGTCATTGGTTACTTCCTCGGTTTCCTGACTCCCCTCTCCGCTCCTAACGTTATTCTGGTTAGCGCCCTCCTTGCGATTGCCGGCTTCTCGGGAGACGTGGTCATCTCCGCTATCAAGAGAGATAAAGGAATTAAAGATATGGGGAACAGTATTCCCGGTCATGGAGGAGTATTCGACCGGATAGATTCGCTGTCCTACACTGCTCCTGTATTTTTTCATTTAGTTTATTACATTGCATATTAAACGGAGAGAATGGAAAAAAGATTCATGCAAGCTGCTGCGATGCAGATTATATATAAAGGTGTTTTCCAATGGTTCCTGAAATTAATCGTAGGGGTTCAGTTCACCGATTGCCGCTTCCTTAAAAAAGAAAAGCAATTCATTATCCTTGCCAACCATAACAGTCACCTGGACACCCTAAGCCTGTTGACTTCCCTGCCCGGCGATCTTTTGTGGAAAGTCAAACCCGTGGCAGCAGAAGACTATTTCGGGAAAACCCGCTTTCAGGCTTCTATCAGCAACTTTTTCATCAATACGCTTCTTATCAGAAGAAAAGGGGAAAAAGATTCGGAGCACGATCCGATCCGTAAGATGCTTGAAGCCATCGATGCCGGATATTCACTGATTCTCTTTCCGGAAGGAACCAGAGGGAAACCGGAGCAGATGGGAAAAATAAAATCCGGCATTGCCCGTATCCTGTCACTACGACCTGAAGTGAAATATATTCCTGTATTCATGACCGGTATGGGACGCTCTTTACCCAAAGGAAAGATGATCCTGTTGCCATACAAAGCATCTATCTATTATGGTATGCCCGCTTTGGTAAAGAGCACGGATACACATGAAATATTGGAGCAGATAACAGGTGATTTTGAAAGAATGAAAGAAAAATATCAAGTCGTTATCGACGAAGAAGAGGAATAGATGTTGTTTTTCAAAAGAAACATATCGAAACTATCGGACGAGGAATTACTGATACACTATACGAAGTCCGGCGATACGGAATATTTCGGTGAATTATATAACCGATATATCCCGTTACTGTACGGACTTTGCCTGAAATACCTGCATGATGAAGACCGGGCACAGGAAGCAGTCATGCAGTTGTTTGAAGATTTATTGCCTAAACTGGGAAATTATGAGATAAAAGTTTTCAAGCCATGGCTCTACCGGGTGGCGAAGAATCATTGCCTGCAACTTTTACGGAAGGAAAATAAAGAAATTCCGTTAGATTATACGGTTAATATTATGGAATCTGACGAATTTCTGCATCTATTAAGTGAAGAGGAAAGTTCGGAGGAACAACTGAAGGCATTACATCACTGTCTCGAAAAGTTGCCCGAAGAACAACGGACCAGTATTACGCGTTTCTTTCTGGAAGAGATGTCGTATGCCGACATTGTGGAACAAACCGGATTTACTCTGAACAATGTGAAAAGCTATATCCAGAACGGAAAGCGAAATTTAAAAATTTGTATTAAGAAACAAGCCCTATGAAACTATTGGACTACATACGAGGACTCCGCAAAGGAAAAGAGGCCCACCGACTGGAACGAGAGTCGATGCAGGATCCTTTCCTGGCCGATGCTATGGATGGTTACAGCCAGGTGGAGGGAAATCACGAACAACGGATCGAGAAACTGCGGATGCAGGTTTCAGCTCATTCGGCAAAGAAAAAGAACACCCGTGCTATCACTTGGAGCATCGCTGCCTGTCTGGCTATCGGATTCGGTGTCAGCAGTTATTTCCTGTTCCTGAAAAAGAGTATGACGGACGAAGTGTTCATTGCCAAAGAGAGTGTTTCCTCCAAGTTGGCTGAACCCGCAATTCCGCCCACTCCGGCTATTCCTGCAACTCCAACAGTTCCGGCAACTCCACAAAAGGAAATCGCATTGGCTACCGCAAAGGTAAAAACGGATTCCACTCCTGCTTCCGAAGATTCCACTCCTGTTTCCGAAATTACTGCGAGACAAGCGGATAAGAAAGATATGATTGCCAAAATCCAAGCGACTTCCCAACCACAACAAGGTACGCCGCCTGTGGCAACTGTGCCGGTAATGGAGGAAGTGTCGGAAGAGACTGCCGCATTGCAAGAAGTAGTAGCAACGATGGATACTTTCGAATCTGAATCTGATAAGAAAATGAAGTTGGCTAAGGTAGCGACTATCCTTCCTCAAAAGAACATGATTAAAGGGAGAGTGACCGACGAAAAAGGAGAACCACTTATCGGAGCCAGTGTGACATATAAAGGAACGAATATCGGAACCATCACAAATATGAATGGAGAATTTTCGTTAGTCAAAAAGGATGATAAGAAACGATTGACAGCGGAGTATATCGGATATGATCCGGTAGAAATCCGGGTAGATACCAGCCGGACGATGCTCATTGCCATGAACGAAAACAAACAGGCACTTAACGAAGTGGTGGTAGTGGGATATGGCGCTAAGAAAAATAAGAAGTCAACAACCCTCGGAAGCGATGCGAAGGTTAAGGAACAGGCAGAGAAAGAGATCACTCCGCAACCTGTCATCGGTAAACGTAGCTATCAGAAATACCTGAAAGAGAATCTCGTTTGTCCGACAGATGAAAAGTGTGCACAAGTGAAAGGGAAGGTTGTATTAACTTTCCTTGTTAACAAGGAAGGGCGTCCCTTCTACATCAAAGTAAAAGAGAGCCTTTGCGAGTCTGCCGATAAAGAAGCAATCCGCCTGATTCAGGAGGGACCGGACTGGATTTACGGCAACAAACTGGTAGAAGTCACTGTCAAATTCGAATAGTGGGAAGTCACTAAATCCAAGTTCCCTTACGCCATAAGAATTCGAGTGGTCCCTGTTTATGACGGGCAAGCCACCAACGGCTGAATATCAGCTGAACAGTGAAGATAAGCAGTGCGATAAGCAGGCTTGCCGTTGCTCCGGCGTATTTGTACATGGCTAATCCAAATCCATAATAGATAATAACTCCCATGATAGATTGAGAGATGTAGTTTGTCAGACTCATACGCCCGTAAGGAATCAGCAGACTTTGCCAGCCATATCCTTTCTCTTTCTTAAACCAAAGCAAGGTGAAAATAGAAACTAGGATAATCATAAACGCAAAATTGGCATAGGATGGAACGGCAATCTTATAAGGAATTTGTACGGACGGATTGGTGAGTAAGTCCGGCACAAAGGTTTTGAGGCAATAGAGAGGAATGAATGCGAGGACGGCACCTTTCAACATCTTCTTCCAAAAGCGTACAGACTCTTCGCTCTTTATTAAATATTTCCGGCGTCCCAGCAACATTCCGAACATGAACAGAGCAGCCGTCTGAAACAAACGACCATTTTCTACTTGCCAGATATTGCTGTATAATTGTCCGTCGGAGATGTTGGAACAGAGTACTTCGAAGAAATTACCATTGGCAGTTACCTCCTGCGCACGTATGGCATAAGGCATATAATGACCGGTTGCTACTACGTAGTCGGGATTTATCATCGCATAAATGGCACGACCCCACTCATAAGGCTGAAGAAGCAGAATCAGGGCAATCCAAAAGACCGTTTTGTCCTTTAGCTTACACACGGGTATCAATGCAAAACCCACTACCGCATAGAGTAAAAGAATATCCCCGTTATAGAACAGGGCATGCAACTGCGCAAACAGAAAAAGCAAACACATCCGCCAGGCAAATCGTCCGCGAAAGTCTATACCACGTTTCTCCGCGTTATGAAACTGAATGTAAAAACTAAAACCAAACAACAAGGAGAAAGTAGCATACGCCTTTCCCGCAAACAGGAAAAACAGGATGTCCCATGCATATTTATCAATTGTTTGCAACCATGCAGGCACATTCTCCGGTACTAAGAACAGATTATAATGCTCCAGATTATGTAATAATACAATTGCCAAAAGGGCAAATCCGCGCAGAGCATCTACTACTCCAAGACGTTCGGACGTTTTTAGTGTTTGAGTCATTAGTCAGATATAATTATTCCATTTTTTAATGCCGGTAAAATTAATGGAAATATTTGAAACACAAAAGCTTGTAAATGTTAAAGGAGTTGCCCCTTATTCTTTATCTTTACAGTGTGTGTGTGTTTCTTATCTGTGGAGAC
Source organism: Bacteroides sp. AM37-9 (assembly GCF_003603455.1). Lineage (NCBI taxonomy): Bacteria > Pseudomonadati > Bacteroidota > Bacteroidia > Bacteroidales > Bacteroidaceae > Bacteroides > Bacteroides sp. AM37-9. The sequence continues at coordinate 139,153 of NZ_QTNF01000006.1, forward strand.
TCTTTATCTTTTATATTAATTCATAACTAGCCATCTGTATTGGCATATCCAAATTATGAAGCACTTTCTCCAATAGAATACCCTCGCGGTTATCATATTCATACCCGAAAGTGGCACGGATACCTTGCAGGATAAACTGTGTGGCACGGTCCAATGCCATCGGCAGACTGTCTCCCTGCATCAAAGAGCCGGTAATGACACTGGTGAAAGTATCTCCCGTGCCGGGATAATGTGCAGGCAGATAAGGGCAGGTCACTTTCCAGTAGCGGTTTCCCTGACGGTTATATGCATAGACAGATGTTTTATGAGGCTCATCATGTACAGGAACACTGGTGATGATAACCACTTGCGGACCTTTGTCGGACAAAAGACGAAGATATTCTTTCAGCTCTTCATCCGTGTTATCTGCTTTATAGGGTTTATCCAATAAATAAAACAGTTCCGTCAGATTGGGGGTAATCACATCTGCTTTCGTGATTAAGTGACGCATCTCTTTTATCATCTCTCCATCAAAGTTGGTGTATAATCGTCCGTTATCTCCCAACACCGGATCGGCAACGATCAGGCTGTCCGGCCGACGAAAGTCCCTGATAAAATCAGAAACAATCTGAATTTGTCTCGGAGAACCCAAGTATCCGGTATAGATAGCGTCGAACTCTACCTCCAGTTTCTTCCATTGGGCAATAATCTTCGGCATTTCGTCCGTCAGGTCGAGGAAGGAGAAACCGGGATATTGCGTATGATTGGATAATACAGCCGTAGGAAGCGGACAGACCTGAAAACCCATGGATGAAAGAATAGGAATGACGACGGTCAGAGATACGCGCCCCATTCCCGAAAGGTCATGGACGGCGGCTATTTTCTTTACTTTATTGGCATACATATAATTTATAATTAAACGTTTTACTACTCTTATCCTACAAACTCATTTATCTACTATGGACAAACAGAAACAGATATCCTATTTACATCAAAGGAGATTCGACTATATTCTCCAAAAGACTCTATTACATCCGATGGAAGCCGGACTTTATCCAAACAGAGCCTCTATTTACATCAAACGGAAGCTCTGTTTATATGAAACAAAGGCTCTATTTCTTATCAATAGAGCCTCTGTTTTTAAGCGTCAACGGAGTCTCCATTTCGTTTGTACTAACAAATATAAAACTCCATTGTTTTGAAACCAAATTTATTTTAGAATAATCAACACGGAAACATTAGGTCAATATCACTAACACGTCTCGTGCCCCATGCGCTCCCATCACTAAAGCCTGCTCAATATCAGCAGTCTTTGACGGACCGGAGATGAACGTTCCGAACTGATATTCCTGTCCGTCCAGTTCGCGGTAGGCGTCATACATGGTATCTACAATTTTATTCCGGTCGAGCAGAATGACCAACTTCTCCGAAATAAAATAGATTGCTTTATATTTCACCGTCTGCGGTATCCAGATGGCTCCGTTTTCGGCTACTCCGATTTCTCCTTTCACTACGGCAACATCTGTGCCGTCCAACTCTTTCGGATCATCCAAATTATCGGGATTGAACGTAGCGCAGGAAATATCCGGCAATACGGAAGCAATGCGCATAGCATCCGGGTAAGTCCGTCTTATGACTGTATTCACATCTTCCCCTTCACCCAATACAACTGCCGTACCACCCACTGCACGGCTGATTGCACAGAACTGTTCTATCTTATCAGGATATGACAATCGTTTCATATCCGCAATATCCGGTTTATCATAACGCGTCTGCGTATGCTGGCGGATGCTGGCTAATATATCTTCTCTACTGCTCATTTGGATTCCTCCTTTCCTTGTACTTTGTTTTTCTTCCACATTTCATTGAACGACTCGCTGGCAAATTCCGGCAGTTCACGCCCCTTTCCCCAATCGTCGAGATCGTTGTATTTCATGAAACGAGGCAGGCTATTTACCACCGGGGCTGCCCACAAGGCTGCGTTGAACAATGCCGGACGCTCCATCAGGAACTTCATACCACCGGACATGATCTTCTTTCCCGTATTGGCTTTTCCCAGTCCGTCCAAATCCTGACGCCATTTGTAAATCTGTTCGGCCAAATCTACTTTCACCGGACAGACATCGGAACAGGACATACACAGAGAACAGGCTGAAAGATTATCATAATACTTCTCCGGAGCGTGGGCCATACCCAAGTTGATGCCAATAGGTCCGGGGATGAAGTACGTATAAGAGTAGCCTCCACTCCGGCGGTACACCGGGCAGGTGTTCATGCACGCACCACAACGAATACAGTTCAGTGTCTTGATATGGTCGGGCTTGGACAGTAAGGCACTCCGGCCGTTGTCTACGATGATAATATGATATTCACCGCCTTCGCGGGGACGGCGGTAATGAGAGGTATATGTTGTCACCGGTTGTCCGGTGGCCGAACGGGCGAGTAATCGGGTGAACACACCCAATGCGTTCAGATCCGGGACGATCTTTTCCATACCAAAAGCGGCAATGTTCAGTTTTGGGTAGGAAGTACCCATATCGGCATTTCCTTCATTGGTGCAGACCACAATGTCACCGGTTGAAGCGACAGCAAAGTTAGCGCCTGTCATGGCGGCTTCGGCATTGAGGAAGAGATGGCGCAGGTTCTTACGTGCGGCATGAGTCAGGTAGGTAGGGTCAAAGTTTCCCTTTTCCGTGCCCATCTCCTTTTCGAATAGTTCGCCTACCTGTTCCCGTTTGATGTGGATGGCAGGCAATACAATGTGGCTCGGTTCGAGATGCATCAGTTGCAGGATGCGTTCGCCCAAATCGGACTCTACGACATCGATGCCCCGCTCCATCAGGAAAGGATTCAAGCCACACTCTTCGGCGAGCATGGATTTGCTCTTGATGAAATGGTGGACGTTATGCTCATTCAGTATCTCGTAGACGATGGCGCAGTATTCATCGGCATCTTTTGCCCAATGTACGATGGCGCCGTTGGCGGTAGCATTCTTCTCAAACTCCAGCAGAAGTTCTTCGAGGTGGCTGTTGGAGTATAGTTTCAACTCGCAAGCCTTGTTGCGCAACTCTTCCCATTCGGGAACTTCCTTGCTCATCTTGTCCCTTTTGGCACGGACCATCCAAAGGGTTTCGTTATGCCATGCTGCCATCTTGCTGTCCTGCAAGAACTTTTCGGCAGCCTTTGAATGTTTTGTACTCATGATTGCGACGCTAGAATTTCTACAATATGGATAATCTGAATAGGCAGATGCTCCCGTTTGATGACACCTTGCATGTGCATCAGGCAGGAACTGTCCGCTCCGACAATATACTCGGCTCCGGTAGCGATATGATCTTTTACCTTATCACGCCCCATGCAGACGGAGACTGCCTGCTCTTCCACCGCAAACATTCCGCCAAAGCCGCAACACTCGTCAATATGGCTGGGCTCGAATACTTCGATGCCTTCTACCAGATTGAGCAGGTCACGCAATTTATTGTAATAAGGGATATTCAGTTCGGTGGGAGCGGAAATCAACAGTTCGCGCACCCCATGACAGCTATTGTGAATACTGACTTTATGAGGAAAGCGTGCAGGAATTTTGGAAGGTTTCAAGACATCGTGAATGAACTCACAAATATCATAAATCTTTCCCGCACTCTGACAAATATGTCCTTCTTTCTCCAAGATGCCCGGATGATTCTCTTTCACAAATGCCACACAACTGGCGGAAGGGCCGACGATGTAATCGTATTCCCGGAATAGATCGTCAAAACGGAGTGCCAATTTCATCGATTCATCTTCAAAACCGGCATTTGCCATCGGTTGTCCGCAACAAGTCTGATCCAACGGATAATCGACGTCTACTCCCAAACTTTTCAATAGTCTATACGATGCCACTCCCACATTGGGGTAAATAGCATTGATATAACAAGGAATAAACAAACCTACTTTCATACTATATTTTGTAATAATTTAAGCTTCTTCCGCATCACCCGTCTATTTTGTTCAACGGATGTCGATTAATTTGTGTGTTTGCAGGCTGAGTCTCCATTTGGGATGTCGCATTACACAGTCCACTGTTGAAGCAGTGTTATTACAAGAACAAGGCTGGAGGAAAAAATGTTCGGCCGGAAGTAGTTCAAAAATACTTATATCTTGTCCTTCATAGACCACTTTCACTTCATCCATCCGGTCGATGGCAAGTTTCGCCCCTTGTTTGGGGGAGCAGGTCACCCAGTCGATAGCTGCCGGCAGGGGGCGTGTACCGTTGGTTTCGATGGTCACATATTTGCCTGCCTCATGCAAACGGTCGATCAATTCATCGTCTATCCATAAGGAAGGTTCGCCGCCCGTAAGGACAACGGTGACGGCAGGATATTTTTTCACTTCGGCGATAATTTCATCGTCGGTCATCATTTTTCCTTCTTCGTGTTGTGTGTCGCAAAAGTCACATTTCAAGTTGCAGCCGGAAAAACGGACGAATATGGCCGGAGTTCCGGTATGGTAGCCTTCGCCTTGCAAGCTGTAAAAGATTTCATTAATCTTTCTCATCATCAAAATTTGTTTGGTTTGCTATTCTTGTCCTTCTGTGCTGCCGGGATCTTTCTCGTAGATGACAATGTTTCCTTCCGATTCCTGCACTTCTACTTTATAGCATTGAGGAATCTGTTTGCATACCCACCGGGCGATATTCTCCGCTGTGGGATTAAATGGGAGTACTTCGTTCAGATTTTGATGGTCGAGTTTCTCCGTGACCACTTCTTTGATGCGGGTGAAATCTACCACCATTCCTTCGGAGTTGAGCCGCACGGAACGGCAATAGACGGTGATAATCCAGTTGTGACCGTGTAAACTGGCGCATTTACTGCGATACGGAAGTACCAGCTTATGAGAAGCCGAGATCTCCATGCGTTTGATTACTGTAAACATGAGTGTATGTATTTTAATAGTTACACGCATCTAATGTCACCTCGATGCAACGGCAAAGGTAATATAAAATAGAGTTTTCATCCAGCAAAGAGTGTTATTTTTTCCCTTTTTTTGCACTATCTTTGCCGCATGAAAACTCTATATATTGTTTTAGGTAGTATTTCCCTTGCGCTCGGTATTCTCGGCATCTTTCTGCCGTTACTGCCCACTACCCCTTTTCTATTGCTCACCGCCGCCCTTTATTTCAAAGGGTCACCCCGATTATATAACTGGCTGCTCAATCATCGGCACTTCGGTCCTTATATCCGCAATTTCCGCGAAAACAAGGCGATTCCTCTCCGTGCCAAAATAATTTCTCTCGTATTAATGTGGGGAACGATGCTTTATTGCATTTTCTTCCTAATACCTTTTATATGGGTAAAGATTCTCCTGGGATTGATAGCCGCAGGAGTCACTTATCATATTCTTTCTTTCAAGACATTGAAATAGTGTGATAGTCCCTGCCGTGCATCGGCAAGTTTATCTTCCCAATGTTTCACGGAGTTCTGACCAATAATATCAGTCACGTATTTCACGGAAATAAACGGTATTTCTTTTGAACGGCAAACAAATGCCTGTGCGTATGCTTCCATATCTACAACATCTCCGCTAACGTGAGTCAACTCGGTGAGGAAACCATCTCCTGTATTGCAGATTCCATGTTCCGTCCAATGCGTGCAATAACCTTTTTCTTCGAGCAGAGCTGATGAATCGATCTCACACTCCAATCCGAACTCTTTCATTTTCTGCATATCACGGTCTACAAACTTGCGGCATACAAAAATATCCCCTACCTGATGGTTGACTGTTCCGGCACTTCCGATATTGAGCACCAAGTCCGGTTGTACCTGACGGATTGCTTCTGCCAGATGAAAGGCTGATTTAACTTTACCAATGCCTGTACGAACGTAGTAAGGTTCTATATCCGGCCATTTAATCTCTACAAATTCGCCTTGGACGGCGTAGGTTATTAATATTTTCAACATGGGTTTCTCTTGATTTATGAATATGCAAAAATAGAATTTTTATTGGAGATAAGCCACCCTAGTCGTACATAATCTCCAAAAAAACATAGATAAAAAATAATTGCTGAACATTATTCCCATTAATCAAAAATTATACATATATTTGGATGTTGGATACATAAACACAAAACTATAAAACTATTCGTTATGATTATGAGTACAGTAAGAAGAACGGTTTTATTGCTGTTCATTGCATGGGGAGGATATTTCTCTTTAAATGCGCAAAGTAATTTAGAGACTTCCTCTAAGGGAAAAGATGCCGAAGTTTTATTTAAAAGAAAAGATGCTGAAGTCAGTTTCCCAAAATGGTTGGAAAATCAATTACTCCACAGAGATATACCATTTAGTGCCAATCTCAATGAGGAGGACATCTTGTTCAGCAATCTAGTTTATGCCAATACTACTCCGCTTCAAATTGAAATTGTCACTGATTTTGCAGTAAGCCCAAAAGGTAAAATCAGTAACATAATTGTTGAAAAGCCCGCTAATGTAGCTTTCGCCAACGAAATACAACGATTGGTATCTAAGTCCGGTCCTTGGAAAGTGTCAAAAGAAAATAGAGCTAGAGCACACTCAAAGCAACAGTTTATCATTCCACTTAACCTGAAAGGTAAACCTGTTATGTTGGACAAAGCTCCTGAATGGGGAGAAATGAATCAAAGAGTATATTCCAAAAGATATAATCTGACAAGGTATCTACACCAAGTTGCCATGCATATTTATAGCCGGACTGCCAATCATGTGGAAAAACTGGAATTTCCGGATGCCGCAATATTTTCAATAATGGGAGTATTGCAATTAAACTTTAATATTGATAAAACCGGAAAGTTCTCCGACTTGAAATATGTGCATGATTTATCCGGGATTCAACTGGGATATTTCATAGAAGAGCAAACTTTTCCCGGACGTTTTTTTAGTACTGAAGTGAAATGGCAACCTGCGGTAATGAATGGTGAAGCTGTCGGAGTATCTGTTGAGGCTAAAATTGATTTCAATAAGAAAGAGATTTCGTGGGATTGTTATTTGAATAATTAACGCCCCAAAAATACTTCAATAAATGGCATAAGAGGGGGGAATAATCATTCAATAAGATATGCAAAATACTTATATACTAAATCATTAATTGACATCTCCTTTTGTTCAAAACGCATTTTGTCCAATGAAGAAATTCTTTCCTCTACAGTTTTTTGTTTCTTATATATAGAAGAAATATAGTCTTTTCCATCACGATTTATTAGTACAGAATCTGTAAAATCAGATATTTGAGTATCTGATTCTACATAATTTAATGTATATGACACATCCCTGACACGCCCCTGTATAGGCGAAAGAATTCCCTTTGCCACTAAATCCTTCACATCCCTAGTAGCTGTATCTAATGAAACTTCGGCCAACTTGCTCCAATTTTTTGCAGTAAGTTTTCCTTCATAGCCATTCAGATATATATTGAGGATCATTCGTTGTCTTTCAGTTATAATGCTCCCCGAATGAGTTTTCCAAAAAATCGCTTTATTCAATATGCCGCTTAACAAGCCATTGGATTCATCAATAGCCCGTTTAAGACAAGCCAGATACCATTCTAACCATTCTGTAATATCACCATTTCCACGTTGAGCCTGTTCCAGCATACGATAATAAGCCTTCTTTTCCTTATTAATCTGCATAGACATACTAAAGAATCGCAATTTACTGCGATCTGTCTGGGATAATACCATATCTGATATAGCTCTCGCAATACGACCATTCCCATCGTCAAACGGATGGATACATACAAACCAGAAATGAGCAATTGCAGACTTTAATAATGACGGAGCTATATTGGGGGCATTAAACCATAAAAGAAATTTATCCATTTCGTCATATACACGTTCCGGCCCGGGAGCACGATAATGTATTCTTTCCCGCCCAAATGTACCGGAAACAACCTCCATAGCTTCAGTACGATAACTTCCCACTAAAATATCAGAAAAGCCACTTTTACCTGTTGGGAAAAGTGCGGAATGCCATCCGAATAATCTATCATGTGTTAACGGAGTTTCGTAATTCATTATAGCATCAAGCATCATCTCGACCATTCCATCAATATAATGCGTCGGTTCTTTCACATCGGGTACAGCTACACCTAATTTTCGGGCAACGGAAGAACGTACCTCTGCTGTATTCAAAGTTACTCCTTCAATTTCTGAAGATGCAACAACATCATGCGTCACAGCTTCCACCGTAGCGATCATCTGACTATCAAATCCAATTGTACTTAACCTTCCAACAAGATATCCGATAGCCCTGTTTGTCAGGGCTATCGCATCTGACAATCTTTCAGCGTTCCATCTGAATGAACTCCAATTTTCTATTTCATGGATAAACATACCATCAGTTATTTCTGCAAAAATAACTATTAAATTGGAGTTATCTATAAAAATGCGGTTAAAAGAGGTATGATAAGCCGCAAATTTTGCGGTTAATTAATGAGATTAAACCGCATTTAATAAAAACAAGGCATATTCATCACGCTTGGTTTGAAGAATCATTCAAACCAAGTACGAAACTTCCTTATGTGGAGTACCCAATATTACTTTTTACTATCCGGCAACGGATTAATAGCCCCCCTTTGTGTACAAGTATATGCCGATACATCTACCGCTTTGCGGTGTGATTCAGCAACCGACGCCCCTCTAAGTATGTTCACAACAAAGGTAGCAGTAAACGAGTCGCCTGCACCTACAGTATCGGCCACCTCGACTTTAGGTGTGTTTATGGATGACACTTCCCCACTTACATCATATATGCCACTACGTACTGCCCCCTGTGTGAATATAACATATTTGAGCGAGAAACGAGCAATGAGTTCTGCGATAGCTTCCACAAAATCAGTCGAAAGGGAAAGAAGAGAAATCAATAACGGCAATTCGTCTTCATTCAATTTGAGCACATTTGCCTTTTGCAAGGATTCCACAATCAAGTCTGTCGAATAAAAACGTTGCCTGATATTAATATCAAACACCTTCAAAGAGGTATCCGGCACGGCATCTATGAGTCTCAAGATTGCAGCACGTGACTTTTCACTTCGTTGTGCCAAAGAGCCCCAACAAACAGCATCTGCATCGCTGACAAGTTTCATGGTCGCAGGACTACACTCGATAGCATCCCAAGCAACATTCTCAACAATCTCATATTGCGGTACACCGGCCTCATTCAACGACACAAGCACTTTACCTGTCGGCAAAATATTACGGGAAATATATCCTAAATCAAGTCCGGTCTCTTTAAGCACCGCAAATGTTTCATCACCGAGTTCGTCGTCACCTATTGCCGTAACGGGATATGATTCTGCTCCCAATTCCTTCGCAAAAAAGCAGAAATTGATAGGTGCTCCACCGAGTCTCTTACCTTCCGGGAAGCAATCCCAAACAACTTCTCCTATACCTATTATTTTCATGGTTTTATAGTTTAATAATTATTTTCATGGATGTTGCACTATGCTCGTCTATAAATTTATATGCCTCGTCATACTGCTCGAACGGGAAATGATTCGAAATAAGCGGTTCGAGACGGATAGCTCCCGAACTTACCTGATCGATAGCCGTAAGATAATCTTCATGGCGATACATCATCGTTCCGTTCACCTTCAGTTCGTGCTCTCCCAAATAGAACATATCAAGCGACGGATCCTTGCCAAATACCGCCACTACAACGATGGTACTCCCTTTTTCAATACACTCCATAAGCGAACGAATACTCGACTCAACTCCGGCAACCTCAAACGCAGCTTGAAAATCTTCATCCCCGAAAAGCCTCTTCGCTCCTTCTTTGAGCGGCGTCTTAGCTACATTGAGCGTATCTATTATGCCACATTTACGAGCGATTTCAAGTCTGAAATCACTTACATCGGTAATAAGAACCCGTTTGGCTCCTCTTGCCTTAGCGAACTGCGCCACGAGGTTACCGATTGTTCCGGCACCCGATACAACCACATTCTTACCTTTCAAGTCCCCGCCACGCATGGTTGCATGCGCAGCTACTGCCACCGGTTCTATCATAGCCCCATAATCAAGTGACATACCTTCAGGCAACACCGCAACCCTGTCATCATCAACCACAAAAAAGTCTTGCGCAGCTCCATTTGCCTGAAAAGCCTGCACTCTTAGCTCTTCACAAATATTATACTCTCCCCGCTGACAAGGCTTGCACTTCCCACACGCGAGTTGCGGACGTGCGGTGACAACGTCACCCGCCTTGCAGATCGTAACCGCCGCCCCCGTAGCGACTACCACTGCCGAATATTCATGCCCCTGAACTACCGGATAGAAAGTTGCCGGATGACATCCGTGATAAGAATGTATCTCACTTCCACAAATACCAATTCTCTTAATATTCAGAAGTACCTGATGTTCTTTCAGGTCCGACGCCTTAGGCGCCTCAACTTCACGAAATTCAATATGTTTTGGTTCTACTAATACCGCTTGTCTCATTTTATACCATATTTACTTAAAATTTCTATTACCGGAGTCTCTATTGACTTCGCCCAAAGTGCATATCCATAACTACTTGGATGAGTTCCGTCGACCGATGTCTCATGCGCATCGGAAGCATCAGGCGTAATCAGATAAACGTCTTTATATTTCGGGTTCGTGAGGATTTTCGCAAACAACTCCTCTACGGTTGCCGCCTTAGCCCGTTCTTTCGCATCAAGAACTGTATCGAATGAACGTCGTTCACGATAGATAGTACGCTGAAATATCAACGGAGTAGCCGGATGTGCCGCTATAAGCCGATCGATAAACGGCATCAGGCGCTCTCTTATCAGTTCTGCGTCAGGATTTGAAAAAGTATCGAATATAAAGGCATCAGCCTTGACTTCCGCAAGAACGTCGAGCATGTAAGGCTGCATCAGGCAACGTCCGCTTGTTGCGAGCGACACGACTTGAAGACCTGTATTACGCATAAATTGCATGGGATAACTCATACCGGATCGATCCGTGCTCACTCCCTGCGTAAACGAAGAGCCATATACCGCTATCCTGTGACGAAAATCGGACTTCAACGGTTCGATAACAGCATCGTCATCTATCCCTATCTTACAAGAAATGACCTCCGAATACATCGGCATATACATCATACATTCGTGCATCGTACCATCCATATTCTCAATGAGCGTGAATGTCTCGGTTTTCTCGCCCTTATACGCTTTCAATGAACCGCTTGCTGCATATTGCCATTGACCGTCTGCATTTTTGATATAAAGATCATATCCTTTATAAGAGATCGGCATGGTTGAATGGCTCGAATATACATATCCCCACTTTGTCGTAATCTGTATATTACGCGTGTTCGTTTTAAACAACACAGCCATACCGGCAGAGCAACGGAGTTGTCGATTCTCCGTCCTGTTAAAACCTTTATAAACCAATGTATCGACTCTATGATACGGATTGGGAGTCGATTCAAACGGCTTACCTATCAGGTTAAGCGTTGACGCCTCCGTCTGTTTTTGTGCCGAAACCGACAATACGCACGAAAGCGACAGAACAACCGTTATGAAAAACTTCTTCATTGCCTTGGATTTTTTAGTTGTTTACTGTAATAAGACTTTCAATCCTTCCGCTACCTGCATAGCATAAAACTGCTCATACTTTTCCATAAACACAGGATATTTGTCCAGTCCCAATGACACAAAAGGTGATATCTTCAAGAACTCGGCCGGCGATCCTCCCGAAATCAACTTCCTGTCCGCCGGGGTGATGTGAGGTTCGGAGATAGCTATATTTTCACCGGACTCGGTGCGCGCACCTATCAGGTATTTGCAATAAACAGCTATCAGGAAAGCCTCTATCGAAATATCCTTCCCATCCTGCAACATCTGTTTGAGTATGGGTACCACATAAACCGCAAACTTAGCAATGCCATCGCCGCAAAGCCGTGATACCTGATCGCTGATCGCCTTGTTTGAAAATCGTTCGATAAGCTGGTCTTTATACGCTTCAAGGTCAACGCCTTCGGGAACCGGAACATAAGGAGTAACGTCCCTGTTCATAAACAGCTTTATCATTGCACGATACCTCTCGTCTGCCATTACAGCATCGACCTTCCTGAATCCTTCCATATAGGCAGGATAAGAAAGAAGAGTATGTGACGCATTGAGAAGACTTAATTTCATGATTTCATACGGGGTCACATCATGGGTGAATGTAACTCCCACCTTCTCCCATGCAGGACGGCCTGCAATGAAATTATCTTCAATCACCCATTGTATAAAGTCTTCACAACACACATCTGTAACCTTACCCGGTTTTGTTACGGGAGTGATTCGATCCACCATCGAATTCGGGAACGTCACTTTCTTTTTCGCCCACGCTGCCACCTCGGGATATTTCGCTTCGAAGTATGACATAAACGCACATTTGGCGGCATTGCCGTTCATCTGCATGTTGTCACACGAAAGAATCGTAATCGGCAAATCTTTCTCCATCCGGCGTTTAAGTCCTTCGGCTACATACCAAAACACACTGCGCGATTGGTTAAAATCAACCTTATATCCCCCTTCGGTAATGGTGAGAGAGATGATTTTTATCTCCTCCGATGCTATTTTAGCGATGATAGGCTCACTATCTATTTCCCCCCATGCCAGTTCTACAAGCGAACCAATCAGCATACTATCCTGTTCGCCGGAAGGGCTGCATGTCGTCAACTGATATATGCCGTCGTCTTTCTTGAGGGCGTTGAACAAGACCCCGTCCGTAGGCATAATCATGGCTCCGAATACCCCCCAGCATCTTTGTGAAGGATCTTCAAGTAATAGATTTGTGTAAGCTTCGAGATGTGCACGATGGAAGTTTCCAACGCCGAAATGTACTATTCCGGCCTTTATTTCAGCACGATTATAATTAAAAGTCTTCATACGATAATTTCAATGTTTCGGCAAGTGATTTTTCCACCTTGTCGCAATGTTCTATATAGAATTTATAAACCTCATTCCATTTGTAATAAGATGCTTCAACCGCTTCCAACGGCAACCGGAGGTCTTTTTCATTCAGCATAAACTTAACTAAAACGTCCGGATTGCCTTCTGATTGGTAAAAGATCATCTGAAGGTTCGCACCCATCGGAATATCCCAATACTTCCAACTCCGTAACGCTTCTTTGGAATTACTAGCCTCCCGCGCCCACGTCCCGGCTTGCAAATTGGTCAAGATGGCCATCAGAACGCCATCGTGTCCGAAGTTGAGATTGATACCATGACGCTTGCGCACCAGATCTTCGGCAGATTCGTCTAACAAATGGCGTAACGTGCGGGATGCAAGTCCCCAACTACGCCCGTGAGATACCGGTTCAGGACCTTTCTGCGCAAAATACTTATAGTTCTCGATTTCCGCCCAAGCCAATATTTCCTCTTCTGTAAAAATATCCCATATAGGCACTTGGCGGTCGAGGCATTGCATCAGCGATGCCATTAACCAGAAACGATGGATCAGGTCGTACTTGTCATACTCACTTTCTACTTGCGTAACATCTATAAACAGTCTTGTAAAAAAAGCATCCACATCCAACTTTTCATCTATATATGAACGATATTTCTTATACCAACTGTTTTCTTTACCGAGTATATACTTATCAAGCGGACTCCTGTCGGGACATACGTTACCGTATGGATTCAGTGTGGCAAGGAACGAACGGGAGTTGTCTATCTCCGCCCATTCAAGCCCGGGACGCAGCGACAAAATGCCCGAATTTACAGATTGCATGGTGGCCGCCACCCGAAGCACATTCGTTGCGTTAGTCTTCAAATAGGGATGGCCTTCAAATACTTCCGGATAATTTTGTACCATCCTCCGGCCTATCTCCCTTGTCTGACGATAACCGATTTGCGTCAGATCGCCTTCTTTGTAAAACACATTCTTCTTGAACGGTTCAAGACGTTCGTACAAGGCTTTCCCAAAATCGGTAAGGTTGTTTGTGGCATGAGCTTTCTCCAATACGCCGTATATGGCAGGATAAGTCACCTCATCGTCTATCTGACGCGCTCCGTGACGAAAATAGCCGTTTATATAGAAAGGCGTATATCCTTTGGGCGCCGGCGTAACCGGATGTGAAAGATCGGTCACATAATACACGCCGCCCGCACGTTCCGGGTCCCTGCGTATCTCGTCGAGAGGATTTTCGGCCACCGGCTTTTCTTTCGGAAGAGAGAGTTTGAATATGCAAGGAAGATCAGACGTCTTTTTCGCATTCGTATTGGTATTGACATACATAACCCCGTCTTTGACCACAATATCTTCCGGTTCGTAAATAACCTGTTCCTGCACATTGTATCGGGCAGTAATCGTCCGCCTATCCGTATCGTACACCCGGATGCAGGAAGGACGGCTGTCATCCTGTTTCCCAACTCCGAAGCAGAAATAGATTTTACCATCATGCATACAGCCCGCTTGTGTGAACCATACCTCATAGGGGAACACCACCTGATCGAGAATGTCATTTTCGTCGAGGCGCACCTTTGCCCCCTCACTCAACGATGGTATACGGAATTTGGTGGCGACATACTGGTTTTCCCATGCATGCTTTGTCACCTTCGCCACAGTACGTTTACGCGCCGAAAATATCCATATAAATCCCCGTTCCCGATCGACCAGCCAGCTTGGTGCGCCAAAGATGGGGACATACCCTTTCTCCGCCCACTTCGAGCCATCGAGTTCAATTGTCTGTGCGATTTCGCTGCTAAAACGTTTTCCACGACGGGTGATGCTCTCCACAAAGCACAACCATTCCAACTCGCTTCCTACCTTCCCGTTTGTGATATACAAGAGAGGAAACGATGCTCCGCGTTTTGTCTCGACGCCAAAGCATACATTATTTACATGGTTGTCCGGATGGGAGGACGCCAACTCAAAGCCTGCCACAGGTTTCGGATCGGCACTTTTGAAATCATAGATATTCACGTGCCCTCCATCCTCGCACGAGAATATGTAATCATCCCATATTTCAAGTCCTTGCTGTGCCCGCCCCCGTCCTTCCTTTGCCAGGAAGACAGAGCACTCTACCTCTTTCTCCGGCTCTACATACAACTGGGCGATAAGGGGAATAGAGATCAGTAAGCACACGACAGACAAATATATCTTTTTCATAAGTATGCTCTATAAATTTAAAGTATGATTATGTTCTACGTTAATCGAACAGCTCTACGCCTAACGACTCAAGCCGTTTCTGCAACTCTCCTACATCGAGAGCCCGCGGAGTACAGTGCTGCGACGCACTCATGGCAGCAGCAATACCAACTGCCTCTCCCATCGCCATGCAAATACTCATGACACGATATGAAGCGTGAGCTCTGTGAGTACCCGATATACACCGTCCCGCCACCAGAAGCCCTTCCAAGCCCAACGGGAGAAAACAACGATACGGCAAATCGTATGGTTTGCAATATTGGATGGTTGGTTCCGCCTGTCCGGCTCCGTCAGGATTATGTATATCGACAATGAACAATGCTTTATGTACCACCACATCGGCAAAACGGCAGCCTTCCGCCATTTCATCGGCATCAATCACATAGTCGCCCATCACCCTGCGGCTTTCGCGCACTCCGGTTGTTGTACCACTTCCGATCACTCTACAGTTTTCGTAACCCGGCAAATTTTCTTTCAAGAATTGAGTCAGGAGGCGTATCTGTTGCCTAAGTTCAAGATCGGCGGTGAAAATAGAGCTTACCGAAGTTATATCCACCCTATTGACTTGTGTCGTATTTACCTGACGGCAACCCGGTCTGACCGATGGATGCAAACGCACGGCAGCAAGCATCCGGGGAAGTTTGCCCTCATCGGCTTTCTTCTTACACCAATCAAGAAAACACTCGCCATTCAATTGAACATTGTCTACATCTCCAATGCAGATAATTCCTTTCGATTCATCTACGCCATCAATGGTGTATTCAAGGGTTACAGGCTGCATGAGTCCGTCAGCACGTCCTTTTTCTATTTTTGCACCGGCAAGAAAAGATACTATGGCATCACCGGTACAGTCAATCGTAACCGCGGCTTCAAAACAGAGCGTCCCCTCGTTACTTGCACACTTAATACCTTTTACCACCTTTCCGTCACGAATAACATCCGACACGCAACATTGCAAAAAGACATCGATGTTCTTTTCCCTGGCGACAAACTCTGCCAATGTAAGTTTTGCCTCTTCGAAATCGTGAGCATTTCCATGCTCACCAATCCAGTCATTGTCTTTGACGCCAAGAATAGCACAAACCTCATCGCGCATCGTGTTCTTGCTTACACTACCGAGAATAGGGCCGACATACCCGGCGGTCAGGTTACCTCCGATGACTCCATATCTTTCGATAAGAGCAACACGTGCTCCTTGCCGGGCGGCGGCTACAGCCGCACATATCCCGGCAGGACCTGCACCTGCTACTATTACATCATAATATTTTGTATTCATTATCTGCTTGTATATGGACCGGAAATAGTCTTAACAGTCATTGCCCCGTCAGAATCTGTGATTGTCACAACTCTATATTTGTTTCCCCCGTCGGTCACACGAACTACAATATGTCCATCATATCCCTTTACTCTCGCAGCCTCTTCCGCCGTAACCCGGTCGTCTACTCCGCTGGGGCGATCGCCCTGCCAGAAGTTAGTGATAAACATGTCACACGCAGGGAGCGTTGTCTCCATCGAATTCAGTATATCGGTACGGGGATGACAATCTACCCACGAATTGACAACAATCGTTTGTGGATTGAGTGCTTTCAGAGCATCCACCTGATTGGTGTTGGTTACACCGTGATGGTTAGCTTTCAATAGTTCCACCTGACCCACTGCTTTTGCACAGGGCAGTTCGGCATCTTTCCATGCATGACTCGAACGTCCGTTATACTGAAGGTCACCACCGGCAAAGAAATCAAAGTTGCCATACGAAACTTTCATCACACAACTGGTTATATTCTCCGGCGGACAATTGTCACTGGAGGTAATGTTCTTGCTGTTTTCGTATGAAATCTCCGAGAGTTCAGGGAATGTCTTCTTTGTGGTAGTACCCGAACCTGTCCAGATCTCTCCATTCACTGCCACGTTTTGCACCTTTGCAGTAGGGTACTTTGCAGGATTATACTTCTGAACGATCTGATCATTCGCCCCTGCTTTGAATATCGCAGCATCGAACTTTTGATTGGCGACATGCCATTTCACTGCATTGATATAATTGCTGCAACTTGGAGCATTGTCTGCCATTGTCGCCATATTAAACGGATAGTTATAATCGGGATAGCCACGATCAAGAAGCGTACCAATCTTGAAATTGTCGAAAATCTCGGCAAAACCTATCAACGAATAAGTGTCGGAATTGGAAGATTTCGGCAAGGAAGAAGTATAACCGCCGAAGTGGTCATTATGGAAGTGGGTAAGTACGGCATAATCAATCGTACTGTTACCTGTCCATACCATACACTTACGAATGTAATCAGTTATAATCTGTGAACCACGGGTAGAAGTCAGAGTCGGATCCCAACGACTACGGATACCGGTGTTGGTCGTATTACTATTAGAGTTGGTCGTAACACTCGAACTTGCGGCATCAATAAGCATTTGCGTACCATCCGGGAATATTACAAACATGCTTTCACCGGTAGTTGTATTGATGAAATGAATATCCATCACACCCTCCTGCCAGGCAGGAATCGTTTTACCTACCTCTATTTCAGTGGCAGCATCTTCCCCACCTCCATCCGGACGAATCAAAAATGAATGAGACTCATTGGAGCTGCATCCTACAATCGCAAGAATGAACAGACTAAGTATAAATATTAACCTTTGCATGCTATATGAAGATTTAAAAACATCTCTCCGCCTTCAATGCTGACGGCAAGACGAATATAATTACCAAAATTTGAATTTACCTTTATAATATGTTGGCCAAGTCCTTTGAAGATTACAGGCTCACTACCGTCGTCAGCCCAATGTATGCCGTCTTGCGATAGTTGTACACGACCTTCGAATACGGGATCTCCTTCTATTTTCTCAACCATAACAAAGAATATAGCCTCATCTGCCCAACCAGCCTCGTAAGGATGAGTGAAGAAAGTACCTTTAAAGAACTTCTTTACCTCAAGATGGGAATCATTAAACATTTTCATATATTACATTCCTCCTTTTATTCTTGTGAAACAACAACAGAATCTATATAAAAGAATACACGACGATTGGTATCAGTACCCACCCAGAAAAGAGGATTGATAAGATTGTCGATGCGTCCATATCCGTCAACGGTATCGGCTGCAATGCCACGCATATCCCAAATTTTGTCCTGACATTGGAACTCTACATATTCACGAAGCTCTGTGTCAAGTTTCAGACGCATGTATTGCCAATTGAGTTTACAGTCGGTCTCATTGTAAATGAGTTTCTGATGACCATCTTTCAAATCCTTGAATCCATCGTGGTCGCCATTAGGATAACGGCGGCCGAACCACCAGGGATCGACTCCCCTCTTACACCAGTCTCCGTCAAGTCCATAAGCCCAATCGCGGTCGGTTATGTCTTCATTGGAATGTTCATACTGCCACTTCTGCATTAATTTGCCATCTACTGCATTGAGATAGCGAATTCCTACATGGTAACGTTTTCCACCCTCCTGTACATCGAATCCCATACCAAAATCGCGGATGGAACTCTCATGCAAACCCGGTTGCGGACGGTCACCGCCATCCACCACATCCTGCTCCGCCGTGTATGTAAACCAACATTCTATCTGCAAATATTTGCAGCCCGGACGAGAGAACGAAAGCCGCTTAATGGCATGTCCCAGACAACCTTCCGCCGGAATCTCCGTATAAGGAGCGGCAACAGGTCTTGTCGAAAGTTTAAGAGAGTAAGTGCCGGACATTGCCCCGTGAGTGCCCGGATACCTGAAAGTAGCGGAACTAAGCATGACCGGTGGCCACTGGTCTTTATTGACCAATGTCTTGGGAACATCAAAATCGGGATATTCCGTAAAGTTAGGCATCAATGTCATCCAGCCGTTAAAGCCAGTGTTGAATACATCATAGCTCAACACCCTTTTCAATGGTTGATAGCGACTGCGCAATAAAATTTCTCCAATGCTCATAATATCATTTATTTAATAAAGTTAGTACCCTGGATTCTGAACAAGTTTGCCATTCATTATCAATACATCATCACTTGGCAATGGCCATAAATAAATCTTCTCATCATACTTACGTTCACCATGCTGGACGATATAGGTTCCGTCGGCCATCGCTTCAAAAGAAGGAAATCCGTCTTTGTCAAATGTCGGAGTCTCCGGCCAAAACCAGTTGCCTGCCGCAAAGTATTCCTTTGCCCTGTTGGCTGTACGGGTAAATCCGTACATATTGTGTCCGAAAGCATTCTCAAACTGATGCCAACGAAGCAAGTCGAAATAGCGCAGATTTTCCCATGCAAACTCCACACGACGCTCACGGCGGAGCACTTTGCGCAATGCCGTCTGATCGGTTGTCGTGATGGACGGATAGTCGTTGGTTTGTGTACGGGTGGTGCCATAAGCACGGGCACGGACATCGTTGATGCAAGCAAGGACAGTAGCGTCAATCTCCCCCAGTTCAATCTTAGCTTCGGCATACATCAACAAAACATCGGCATAACGCATGAGAATAACGGGGTTGTCGTTATACAAAGTAGTACGCCATGACTCTTGCGCGCCTTTGCGCAGGCAACAACCATTGTAAGCACAGTTGGAAGCATCCGAACCGCCTTTGGAATCTTTGTTTGTAATCATACGATTTTGCGTATAGTCCATTACTTCGAGTGCGTTCGGCGCAGGATTCCACTCAATACCATAGATACGGCTGCCGGGAGCTGCAAATGTTTCCAAGCAACGGGGATCGCGGTTGGCAAATGGATCGTGAGGATCAAAGCCACTGCCCGGTTCATCAATCGTCTTGCCATTCGTCATTTCGTAGACAGCAAGAAGTTCCCACGAAGGTTGCGCATTATGTGTACCGCCTGCCGAACGGGCAATAAAGGAACCGATAGCCTGTGTAGTAGGTTTACCGTTTTCATCCAACTCAAGGTCGCTTGAGTGAGCAACAGAGAAGATAACTTCTTTGCTTCCTCTTGTCTTGTCGCGGAAAAGTTCTCCATAATCAGGGGCCAAGTCATATACTTCCAGATCCATACAGTCTTGCGCAGCCTTTGCGGCAGTCCCGTAGTCGTGTTGATAGAGAGCGGTACGAGCCTTGTAAGCATAAGCCGTTCCTTTATCTACACGGGTGGCGCCGCTATTATTATTTGCGGCCGGCAAATTTTCTGCGGCATAGTCATAATCTTCATAAATTTGTTTCAGAACGACAGCTTTGTCGGTACGCCCCATCTCAAATGCTTCCTCCGGAGTAATCGAAGTCACGTAGAAAGGAACATCTCCCCAAAGAGTAATCAAACGTGAATAAGCAAATGCTCTGAAAAAACGGGCTTCGGCACGAAGCGTGTTCAGTTCAGTGGTGGAATATTTGCCTTCAAGTTTGTCGAGTGCCTCCAAAATCCGGTTGGCACGACTAATGTTCTTATACGTGTAACTCCAAACAGTCTTGATGTTAGGATTACTTGTAGAAGACGCATTCAGTGAACCTGCCGCAATGGTATAAATGTTGGTTCGTTGTGCCCAGTCATCCGTATTACGGTCCAGCGTCCAACCTTCTTCTATAACAAAGAAAGTACTGCGATAAAAATCGTTCAATGAGATTCGAACTTCCTCCGGTGACGAGAACCAGTTTTCGCTGGATGCGGCTGAAGGAGGATTCAGATCGAGGTTCACACAAGAAGTTACAGATAGAAGAGCTATCATGCAAATCAATACATGTATTTTTTTCATATTATGTAATTTTTTCATACTCCATTAGAATTTGATATCCACTCCAAATGTATAAGTGCGTGTGATATAGGTAGAAGCGCCTGCTTCAGGGTCCCATCCCGAAAGATAACTATCAAAGCAGTATGGATCATCGATATTGACGTACACCCGAAGTCCCTTGATTCCGACTTTAGAGACGATTTTTTTAGGAACTGTATAGCCAACGTTGATATTCTTTATACGCATATAGGCACTACTCTTGAGCCAGTAATCCGACATTTTGTAGTTGTTGTATTCACCGCCCTGATGGCTCAAACGGGGATAGCTGGCTGCCGCGTTCTGCTCTGCAGTGTTATATACACTCCAATAATTACGGCTGCCATTGTCGTTCAGAAGGACTGACGGAGCCGGAAGCCATTGTCCCTGCATGGGGCGAATCATACTTTCGGTGAGGCGTGAAAGTTGTTTCCCGACACCATTGAAGAGTAAGGAGAAAGAGAGACCTTTCCAGCCCAAACTAATAGAACCTCCATATAGATAGTGTGGCAATGAGCTGCCAAGCACTACGCGGTCGTATGTCTCATTGATAATTCCGTCAGGAGTGCCGTCCGGACCGCTGACATCTACATATTTCACATCACCCGGTTTGGTAGAAGCCGAAAGCAGAGCGCTTTCACTGACTTCCTCTGCGGTCTGGAACAAACCTGCAGTCTTATATCCGTACCAGGAGTTATATTCTGCACCTTCAGTAATAATGGTACCATCGCTGTTAAACTGCTGCTTGCCGTTAAGATTATCTATTATAGACTTGTAATCAGAGATATTAAAACTTACCGCATAACTTACATCTCCGATACGGTCAGACCAGCCGAGTTTCACTTCCCAACCGCGGGTATGCATTTTACCTACATTCCTGTCAGGTGCCGAATAGCCTGTAAACGAGGGGATTGCCACTGACAAGAGCATATCTGTTGTCTTCTTATAATAATAGTCTGCGCTAAAGTCTAGACGATTGTTAAAGAAAGCGGCATCCACACCTATATCCCAGCTCTGTGTTTTCTCCCAATGGATATTCTCATACGCATAATCCTGTTGAGCGGCAGACATGGAAGATTGGGGCGTAGAACCTGCACTGTCATACATAATGGCATTATTGAACGAAATGTATGTCTGATAAGGATAATTTCCAATCCGCTCGTTACCGAGCGTACCGATAGAGGCACGGAACTTCAGATAGTTTATCGGGGTTATGTTTTGCATGAACTTCTCGTTAGAGATGACCCAACCCACCGATGCGGACGGGAAGAATCCCCAACGGTGATCCTTGTGAAAACGTGAAGATCCGTCTTCACGAGCATTGAGCTGGAGGTAGTAACGGCTGTCGTAATTATACATGACACGGCCAAAAAATGAACGGTATGCATTCTGATAAGAATTACCGGCTACGGCAAGAGCATTCTTGTTCGCCAAATCAAGATAAGGGAAAGAAGACAAAGACATATCGTTGGTCGATCCCGACATCGTTTCATACGTATAGCTATAATCTTCATAACCGACCATGGCATTGAAGTTATGTACCTTGCTGAAGGTCTTGTCGTATGTAGCGATGAATTGTTTCTCCAATGATTTGATGTTACGGCGTTCTTCACTTAACGAATTGGAAGTATATCCCGAAACATATCCCAGCATAACATCGGTTTCGTATGCATCGTAAACAGGTATGGCTTTCTTCATCTCCTTGATCGAAACAGTTCCGACGGTAGGAGTCAGGTTGGCAGTAAGGGTCAAATCTTTTATGGGCTTATAGCTCAACGAGAATTTACCGGTCATTGTGTTGGATACGGTCTTCTTCTCTCCGCCTTCCAATAAGGCGGCAAGCGTATTGCTAAGACTGCCGTCTTTACCAGGACCAACACGGCCATCCGGATAAAGTCCCAAATAAATGGAAGGATACATATAAGCTGCACGAATCGGACTACCGGAAGTCGGGTCATTTTTCGTGGCATAACGTACCGAGAAATCGATAGAACCGGAAAGTTTATCACTAATCTTCAGATTATTACGCGAACGGATAGAGATTCTTTCGTGGTTTGAACCTTTATAGATAGCGTCGGCATTTTCGTAGGTAGCGGAAGTGTGGCTCTTGATTACCTTGTTGCCATACGTCATGGTCAAGTTGTGCTTATGGCGCATAGCGGTATTCGAAAGAATAGCATCTTTCCAATCATAGATAGGATATTGAATGGGATCATATCTGTTGTTGGTAGCATAGTTGTCGATGTAGTCCTGTGAATAGTTGGCAAATTCGCCTCCCGCAGGATTACCGGCATCGTTCCACGACCATTCATTGTACATTGTCATGTAGTGATAAGGGTCTGTCAGGAATTTCGGAAATTCGGTAGGAGAAGACAACGAAATCTCTCCGTTATAACCGATCGAAAGCTGTCCCTCGGTTGCCTCCTTAGTCGTTATCAAGATAACACCGGCAGCAGCACGGGCACCATAGATGGATGCAGAAGCTGCATCTTTAAGTACAGTAATCTGCTGTACGTCTTCGCTTGCTATATTGTCGAGGCTACTGACCATCATACCATCGACAAGGATAAGCGGACTTGAATCAGACATTGTTGTCACACCACGCACCTGAACCGTAGCACTCGCTCCCGGCATACTGCTCGAACGGGTAACCGTCAGTCCCGGAATCAGTCCTTGCAAAGATTGTGAAAGTTGAGACGTGCTCTGTTTCTCGATAAGCGAACTGTTGATTACACCGACCGCACCTGTAAGATCTTTCTTTTTTACAGATCCATAGCCGATAACAACCGTCTCTTCAAGTTGTACAGCATCCTCTTTAAGTTTTATATTTACTACACTTTTACCATCCCATACCACAGTCTCGGTCACATAACCAAGATAACGGAATTCTATTGTATGGCCTGATTCAGCGCCATTGAGCGCATACTTTCCCGACATATCGGAGGTAGTACCTTTTGCATTGTCTTTATCGTGGATCACCACTCCGACAAGAGGACCATTGGCATCGCTAACGACACCCTTCATTACATTCTGTGCAAAAGCCAGATTGATTTGCAGGAAACATGCCAATAACAGGCTTAATATACTTTTTTTCATACTATTTATTCTACGATTTCAAGCAATACATGTTCGTTATACTCTTTGATTGCCTCACCTGTTTCAGGGTTACTCGGATGTTGCGCTGAAAAACGTGTTTGGCCACTTGCGTGTGTGCAGTCGATATACTTGCCAGAATATTTGGCACCACTAAGACATAAACGGCCTGCCTGTCCAAACCGTAACACAATCTCATCCATATCCTTAGTCGTGGTAAATATTCCTTCGGCAGGGATATATGCGCCATTATTTTTGTTATCGAGCAACATTCCCGCAAAATTGTAAGTAATAGTTGCCGAATAATTGATAGGCGCACCCGACAAAGTCTCTGTCGCACTTTCCTG
The DNA here is from genome assembly GCF_003603455.1 of Bacteroides sp. AM37-9. Lineage (NCBI taxonomy): Bacteria > Pseudomonadati > Bacteroidota > Bacteroidia > Bacteroidales > Bacteroidaceae > Bacteroides > Bacteroides sp. AM37-9. The sequence goes on from NZ_QTNF01000006.1 coordinate 163,424, forward strand.
AAGAGTCGAAGTCGGAAGAGCCGGTTTCCATTCTTCTCCATCCTTGAACTCAATCATCCAGTAGTTGGAACACATCGTTCCTAATTTGGTCACAAAATAGAAGTGAATCTTTGTGCCGGCAGGAATAACCGTACCTTTCATATCCCCATAGACATACCAATAATCACCGGGAACGGCTCCTGACACATACGGGTCACCATTACCACCCACTGCACGCTCACATACGGCATTCTGCACTACATAACCTGTCCGGTCACATGCCCAATACTCAATCTTACCACTTCCGGCACTCGGAGCAAGATACTTGCCATTGGTTCCCGGGAATACCGATTGTGCCTCATCATCAGCAAATGTTCCACTTGTGTTGGCAGTTAAACTATTCAAGTCCCAATCAGCCAAAATGCCCGAGAAAGCATCTTGTACAAGAGTATAGGTATAGTCTGTATCATCCTGGACGGTTACCGTTACTTTAATTGTCCTTTTGGCAAATGTCTTGTTCTCCGGGAAAGTAAGTTTAATATCACATTCGCCTACCCCATTTGCAGGAGAAACGGTCACATCCGCATCTGCACATACAGCCTTCCACTCCTTATCGCCAAAGACTTTGAATGAGGATTCTGTTGTAGTTGCGTCAATCGATTCGGTGATAGGACTGATACCTTTCGGAACAATCATTTTTTGGGTAATAACCAGCTTTAGAGGAGTTACATCATCGCCAATGAAACGAATGGTACCGACACGTGAACTAGTCGATGAATTTTCAGAGACTTTGATTGTAAACTTAGTAATCTCACCTTGTGTCTCATGCGAATCAACAACTGCCCAATGGCTATCGCTTCCATCGGTCTGGCAATCGTTATTGACTCTGTAATAGACATTAGATGAAAGGTCAACAGTGAAAAGTCCACCTTCTGCTTCTACATCAAGTGTCTTTGTCGCGAGTGTCATATACGGATCATCCGAGTTATGACAAGATGCAAAAAGCACAAGCGACACACTTGCAAACAATAACATCTTTAGATTCATTTGATTAGTATTTAGGGTTATTAATAATTGACTAGCTAGACATTTTCAGACGTCTTGCATATATAATTCTGTATATCACATAAGCAAGTATCATGGCAATCATCAGTATGATACTTCCTATCACAATTCCTTTGACCGCAAGGGTCTTCGGATCTCCAGCAATAAGCAGACCTGTCAGTAAGAGCGCAACGACACCAATGGTAATACAGAAGCAGTTAACAGCCAAATGCGAATAGATTAATACCGCTTTCTTCTCCTTTAATGTCGGTTCGCGATCGGCTTCAGGATCAGTATATTCACAAATGGCTTGATAACCATTGTCTTCATACTTTTTACGTGCCGACCAAACTTCCATAATTGCAAGGATAAGTACAGGAAGTACACAACCGGCAACTGACTCTATAAGGCTTGGACTAATAACGGAGGCGGGAATTATGACGCGAGCCATAATACCAACGAGCCAGGTAAGAATCATTGCAGAAATAAGTTGGTTGCCTGTCAGCCGCTTCGAGAACAGTCCCCATATTGACGGAATGTATAAAGGACACATCACCATAGTAAGAAGAGTTACTACCACCTTTTCGGCACCTCCGGCAAAAGGAATGAGCATTGACAAAGCGATAATCACAAGTCCAAAGACAAATGTGAAGAGACGTCCTACCTTGATACGCTTTTTCTCATTTGCCTGACGGTTTTTCTCTTTGTGTCCCCAAATATCATAAGTATATACATTGGCATATACATTCAAAATACCCGAAACATTACTCAATGTGGCCGATAGCATCGCTGCCAACATCATGCCGACCATTCCTTTCATGAGCACGAGTTTGCTCATATTCACATAAGCGTGTTCGCCGTTGAAAGTCATTGTGGTTGCATCCAAATCAAGCGCAAGTCCGGGTTCCATCACACGATAAATCATGGTAGGAAGATACCAGATGAGAGGAGTGACGATATAAAGAATTCCGATTAAATAAGTACTCTTTTTTGCGTCTCTTGTAGTAGGCACGCTTATGTATCGCTGTACAAACGGCCAGTCGCCGCCAATCATAGAAACATTGAGAAATATCCACAGTAAAAGCCACCCCCATGTATAGGTCGGAGATGTGCCCGAGAAGAATCCCGGTATCTCACTGGCCTTATCAATAAATGCACTTACGCCTCCTACCGCGTTAAATGAAAGAGGTATCATAAATACAACCACGGCCAGAAGTACTCCGAACTGAATTACATCAGTCATTAGTACCGCAAGAAATCCTCCGGCAATGGTGTATCCAAGAGCGATGGCACCAAGGATAAGAAGCGCCCACCAAATACTTAGGTAACCCATCGGTGAATCACCCATCATACCCGTACTTGCAAAAATACTGCCACCATCAACTTTGATTAATGCACACATCACAACCGCTACCGCATACAGAGACACTGCCGTATGCACCGCACGGGCTATAATTCCTGAAATTGTGTAAAAACTCACCGTGCGGTGTCCGAACCGGATGGTAAGGAATTCTCCCGGCGATTTAATACGTAGCTCCCGCCATTTGCCCGAGATCCATTTACCGACAATAAACGATGCTATGCCAAGACAAAGTGCAACAACTACCGCAACAAGTCCCGATTTATAAGCAACGCCTCCCCAAACGACAAAGGTACTTGCCGAGAAGATAGTCATGTAGGAAGAGACTCCCGACAGCCACCACGAAGAATTTCGCCCGGCAATAAACATATCTTCGGAGTTTTTGATTTTCCGGGACATCACAACACTCACGGCAATCAGTCCGAGAAAGTAGAGTAAAATAATAATATAATCTAACTGTTCCATATTCTGGTTCTTCTTTATATAATTGCTCCAAGTTTCTTCAATTCCTCTATGAGATTGTGAATATCAGCCTTTTGTACGGTCACACCTGCCTTTATACATTGTGCGGCTGCTACTCCTGCGGCTTGTCCTACCCCCATACAACTTGCCTGAACGCGAAGTGACGCAAAGGAAGTCTTATCGGCACTAATACAGCGTCCCGCTACGAGCAGATTCGGAAAATCTTCAGCTATAAGAGCGCGATAAGGTACATACGCCGCTTTTTTAAGGAAAGTTACGCTCTGTTCCGCACCTGCAGCGACATGGATATCTATAGGATGTGCGCCGCGTGATATGCTATCAGGATACTTATAAGCATTCACATATTCTTCTGCTGTAATGGTATGTACACCTTTGATACGACGTGTCTCACGAATACCGGCATGTACGGCGACGGTCGTCACATAACTGTTTTTAAACTCTTCAAAGTTCTCTTTAAAGATTCGTGCTATTTTAAATACATCTTCCCGTAAGCGACATTCCGCTGCGGTAAAATTTCTATTATCGATGGCATTTCCTGCAGTACGGGTCATATTAACCGTTACTTCGCCCGGACGAAGAGTGGTGCAAAACCAAGGACCTCCAAACTCGGGGATGCCAAGCTTCTCTTTCATTGCTAGAAGTTTCTCACGAACTGCAATGCAATGACAATTCTGCCCTTGTTTATTATGGTGCATGGCATCAATTATCATGGGCGAATCTGTATCCACACCTCCTAATATAAAATAGGTGGAAAGAGGTTGCAGCGGTTTACATTCATCAGTTTGCATCGGAACACCCGCCATAGCGGCAAGGTCACCATCCCCAGTGCAGTCGATATACATATCGGCACTTATGGCCTCTGTCCCATTCTTATTCTCAAAGAAGATACAGGATATTTTGCCGTCTTTTGCCTGACAACCGCTTAAGTAAGAGTGCATATACATATCCACACCGGCTTCCAGTATCATTTGCTGGCATAAAAGCTTGTAAAGCTCCGGATCAAAAGCTACATTGCCAAGAGGTTTCTCAATGATACAGCCTCCCATCTTCTCCAGCCGTTCGATAAACTCCCATGGAATACCGCCTATCACCTTTTCATTATTATAGGTGAAAACACTCAAAGGAGTAACAAGCCCCATTGTTGCCATTCCACCTAAAAAACCATATTGTTCCACAACAGCAGTTTTCGCACCACTGCGAGCAGCCGCAATGGCCGCAATGAAACCAGCTGGTCCGCCACCGCAGACAACTACATCATAGTTGCCCACAATTGGAACCCGTTTCGAAATTTCTATACTTCGTACTTTCTTGTCCATGACCGTTTTTTATCCTTTAATTATTACCAATTCAAATAGATGGTAAACTTTGATGTGCTTTCGACCGCACTTATAAGAAAAGAGGTGTGTTTTCATAGTTCTTTTTCTTTAGTTCGACATCATGTTGATGTAGCAAAGATAAAGAACAAGAGCTTGAAAAAAAGTTTTTTCCTAACTCTTTTGCCTGCAAACGATTGCGGGAACGTTCCCAAAATCTGCAAACGTTACAAAAGCATTACACAAAGGCAAATGGGATTCGTATTTTACTCCAATATTAGGATTTATTGTTTGAAATCAATATCTTTGCTTTGATTTAAACAATCATTCAGCATGAAGTATATAACCATAAAAGACATCGCTCGACATTTGTCAATATCCGTCTCCACTGTATCTCGTGCATTGGGAGATGACAAGAATATCCGTAAAGAAACGAAAGAAAAGGTGATAGAAGCAGCTAAAAGATTGGGATATAGACCAAACCCTGTAGCAATCAACCTTAAATACGGACATACCAATACCGTGGGGGTGATCGTTCCTGAAATGGTTACGCCGTTTGCTTCACGAGTAATAAACGGCATACAAGAAGTGCTTCACACCAAAAATATAAAGGTGATTATTGCAGAGTCGGGAGGAGATCCGGAAAAAGAAAAAGAGAACCTGCAACTGATGGAAGGATTCATGGTGGATGGCATCATCATCTGTCTTTGCAGTTATAAAAGGAATAAGGAGGAATATGCTCGTTTACAGCAAGCGGGAATGCCTATGGTGTTCTATGATCGTATTCCCTATGGACTTGAAGTTCCGCAAGTAATAGTGGACGATTATATGAAGTCATTCTTTCTCGTAGAAAGTCTGATCCGAAGCGGACGCAAACAGATTGTTCATATACAGGGACCGGACGATATTTACAACTCCATAGAACGTGTCAGAGGATACAAAGACGCTTTGGCTAAATTCGGGATTCCTTTTGATAAGAATAATATGCTGATAAAAACCGGTATGACTTTTGAAGAAGGGAAAAAAGCAGCGGATATATTAGTGGAAAGAAATATTCCTTTCAATGCTATTTTCGCTTTTACGGAAACATTGGCTATTGGAGCTATGAACAGATTGAGGGAACTTGGAAAAAAAATACCCGAAGAAATCGCCGTAGCCAGTTTTTCAGGAACTGAACTTTCCAACATAGTCTATCCCAAATTGACTACAGTAGAACCGCCTTTGTACCAGATGGGGAAAAAAGCTGCCGAACTTATTTTAGAGAAAATCAAAGATCCGGCATCTCCCAATCATTCAATCGTGTTGGATGCGGAAATCAAAATGCGTGCATCGACGCCACGTTTGGAGGTATATTAATGACTTATCTACCAGATATTATATCTTAATACTTTCCTGAAAAACATACCGAAGTTACAAAAGTTTGCTGAATAGTAATCTTTTACGATACCAACAAAAAAGAAGAATTCAGATTTATATAGTTTTGAATCATTCAATGCTCTTTCTCTATAATACGTCCAATTCTTCCAGCTCCTTCACTTTTCTTCTGTATGGCCGATAAACAAGCTGTTTGCAGGTGAATAGCCGCCCCTTCACCTGCTCTTCATCGTGAATCAAATCAAATTGCAGCCTCCAGATTCCACCATTGAGTAAAATTAGTAAAGCTATTTCGTAATTAGTTTCAACCTTGTTTGAAACTAAAAGTTTCAAGGCGGGAAACACTTTGTTTCAAGTAGCGAAACGAAGTGTTTCTCGGTGTGAAACAGATTGTTTCAAGCCTTGAAACTATTTTTGAAACTACTCGCTACAGGTGAAGAGATGGTGAAATTGTTACTCTTCACCCGCAAACTCCTTATTCATCGAAGAGACAGAGAAAAGGTGAAAGAAGAAATAGAAAGATTGAAAATAAATACCCAGTAGAAAAATCTAATCGATTTTGTAATGATTCAGAATCGTACAAAAATGAATGACAATTCATTTTCAATTACTAATTCGCATTAATTTAAAATATACCATAATATTATAAGCAGTCTGTATTTGCTTCCTATGCAATACTCTACTTTCCCCTCCGTTCATAGCTAATTTAGACGAAAAAGAACATTTTCTCCCGAAAAGTTTTTGTAATATCAGAGTTAATCGTATTTTTGTGTACAATTTTGGTGTAGTGATGACAGAAGAAGAAAAAAAGTTATTGAATTCCTTTGAAACGCAACTACGGCATTTGATTTATTTGCACGATGAACTTAAGCGTGAAAATGCCGAGTTGAAGAAGCTTCTCGAAAATGAAAAGCTGAAAAACGAGAAGGTACAAGCTCAATACGATGAATTGGAAGTCAGCTATACAAACCTAAAAACAGCTACGGCAATCAGCCTTAACGGCAGCGACGTAAAAGAGACGAAGCTGCGATTGTCAAAATTAGTGCGTGAAGTCGATAAATGCATCGCTTTGTTGAATGAATAAGAAGAAGATGTATGAACGATAAAATAAAGATAAACCTGCAGATAGCAGACTCAAACTACCCGTTAACCATCAACCGCGAGGAAGAACAAATGGTACGGGAAGCCGCCAAGCAGGTAAATATCAGGCTTAATAAGTATCGGGAAGTCTATAAAAATCTGGAACCCGAAAAAATTATTGCCATGGTAGCCTATCAGTTCTCGTTAGAGAGACTGCAATTGATGCAACGTAATGATACCAGCCCCTATGTGGAGAAGGTAAAAGAACTGACAGAATTGCTGGAGGATTATTTTAAGGAAGAATAAATCCCGACTGGCTATTCGCTGATAAGAGATAAAACAACCACGCACTGCACAATATCCAAGCAAAAATAATTGCTTTGATATTTGGCGGTGCGTTTTTATTTATATACTTAAATTAAATGTAGAATGATAGCAATAATAGCAACAGCAATTGCTTGCTTCATCGTAGGAGGAGTCCTTTCATATATACTATTCCGGTATGTACTGAAATCCAAATACGATAATGTCCTGAAAGAAGCGGAGACGGAAGCGGAAGTAATTAAGAAAAACAAGCTGCTGGAAGTGAAGGAGAAATTCCTGAATAAGAAAGCAGACCTTGAAAAGGAGGTAGCATTGCGGAATCAGAAGATTCAGCAAGCGGAAAACAAGTTGAAGCAACGTGAAATGGTACTTAGCCAGCGTCAGGAAGAAATCCAACGTAAAAAGATGGAAGCCGAAGCGGTAAAAGAGAATCTGGAAGCGCAACTTGTGATTGTTGACAAGAAAAAAGAAGAACTCGATAAACTGCAACAGCAGGAAATCGATAAACTGGAAGCAATCTCCGGATTGTCTGCCGAAGAGGCCAAAGAACGCCTGGTAGAATCACTGAAAGAAGAAGCTAAAACGCAGGCACAATCATTCATCAACGACATTATGGATGATGCTAAATTAACTGCCAGCAAAGAAGCCAAACGTATCGTTATCCAGTCTATCCAACGGGTGGCTACGGAAACTGCCATTGAAAACTCTGTTACAGTATTCCATATCGAATCGGATGAAATCAAGGGACGTATTATCGGACGTGAAGGACGTAATATCCGTGCTCTGGAAGCTGCTACCGGTGTTGAAATCGTTGTAGACGATACTCCGGAAGCAATCGTTCTTTCTGCCTTCGACCCGGTTCGCCGTGAAATTGCCCGTTTGGCCCTGCATCAGCTTGTGACTGACGGACGTATCCATCCGGCCCGTATCGAAGAGGTGGTAGCTAAAGTACGCAAACAGGTGGAAGAAGAAATTATCGAAACGGGTAAACGTACGACCATCGACTTGGGTATCCACGGTCTGCATCCTGAATTGATCCGTATCATCGGTAAGATGAAATATCGTTCTTCATACGGTCAGAACTTGTTGCAGCATGCACGCGAAACAGCCAATCTTTGTGCTGTGATGGCATCAGAACTGGGACTGAACCCGAAGAAAGCAAAACGTGCAGGTTTGCTGCATGATATTGGTAAAGTGCCTGATGAAGAACCAGAATTGCCACACGCATTGCTGGGTATGAAACTTGCCGAGAAATACAAAGAAAAACCGGATATCTGCAACGCTATCGGTGCTCACCATGACGAAACAGAAATGACCAGTCTGCTGGCTCCTATCGTACAAGTATGTGATGCCATCTCCGGTGCACGTCCGGGGGCACGCCGCGAAATCGTAGAGGCTTATATCAAGCGTCTGAACGATCTCGAACAGCTAGCAATGGCTTATCCGGGTGTAACAAAGACGTATGCTATCCAGGCAGGACGCGAACTCCGCGTTATCGTTGGTGCAGATAAGATTGACGACAAGCAGACAGAAAGCCTGTCAGGTGAAATCGCCAAGAAGATCCAGGATGAAATGACTTACCCGGGACAAGTGAAGATTACCGTCATCCGTGAAACACGTGCGGTAAGTTTCGCTAAATAACGTAACGATTCAAAAGAAGATTCATATAAGGGCGAAGAAATTCGCCCTTTTTTAATATCACGACTATGGGAAAGTATCAATTTGAAATTTGTACCAATTCAGTGGAAAGTTGCCTGGCCGCACAGAAAGGTGGAGCAGACCGTGTGGAACTGTGTGCCGGAATACCGGAAGGTGGAACAACGCCCTCCTATGGTGAGATCGCCATCGCAAGGGAAGTACTGACTCATACCCGACTACACGTTATTATCCGGCCTCGTGGAGGAGATTTTCTGTATTCGGATATCGAAATCCGGACAATGCTGAAAGATATTGAAATTGCACGAAAATTAGGGGCAGACGGAGTGGTATTCGGTTGCCTGACAGCAGAGGGTGAAGTAGACTTGCCAGCAATGCAGAAACTAATGGAAGCTGCTCAAGGGCTATCTGTGACTTTTCACCGGGCATTTGATGTATGCCGTAACCCGCAGAGAGCATTGGAACAGATCATCAAACTGGGGTGCAACCGTATTCTGACTTCCGGTCAGCAACCTACGGCTGAACTGGGAATCCCCCTTTTAGAAGAGTTACAGAAACAGGCTACCGGAAGAATCACATTACTCGCCGGATGCGGAGTAAATGAAAATAATATCGCGCGCATTGCCGCAGAAACCGGAATCAACGAGTTTCATTTTTCGGCACGTGAAAGTATTCAGAGCGAAATGATATTCAAAAATGAAGCCGTCTCCATGGGAGGCACGGTACACATCAACGAATACGAACGAAATGTAACTTCCATACGAAGAGTAAAAGAAACGATTGATGCCGCTTTACATGGATAAATATGGCGACAAGGGATGAGATATCGTCTCATAATAGTACTAATACAAGACAGAAATGGTGAACATACAGCCTTCAAGCTTTTGTTCACCATTTCTTTTTTGCATCATTACCAACAGTATCTCAAGAAACTGCTATACTTTTATTTATAAATATGGAATTATCGTAATATAAATACCAGTAATAATAGCCGAAGTAATTACGCCCGAGATATTAGCTCCCAAAGCATCTCCCAGAACAAATGAGTCCGGATTATCTTTGCTTACAATCTTTTGTGCAACCTTCGCGGTAGTGGGTACACAGCTAACAGCTGCAATACCGATTACCGGATTGTAATTACCCCGTTTAATAATATACATGATATATCCTCCGATTATTCCTCCGATACCGGAAAGTAATAATGCTACAATACCTAATACTAATAGTTTCAAGATCTTCGGATCGAGCAACAGATGTGCATCACAAAGTACACCGAGCAGTACGCCCAACATAAAAGTGGAACCATAAAGCAACGGACCACTCACAAAATCATAGATATGTTTCATACCCGACTCACGAACAGCAACACCTAGGAACAAAGAGAAAAACAAAGGAGAAGCTACCGGGAACAAGAAACAGAGAATAGCACAAAGAACAGCAGAGAAAGCCAGTTTCACTTTAGCATCGTAATTCTTCGGAGCTTTCTTTGTCACCATCTTAATAGCGCGGAAGCGTTTGGGAACCAAAAGTTTTACCAAGTAAGGATAGCCTCCATACGTTAAGCCCAAATAAAGATAAGCAACCACCGTAATAGGAACAAAGAGATGCTTTGCCAATGCCAACGAAGTAAACAACACCATTGGTCCGTCGGCTCCACCCACCATAGCCACAGATGCACTTTCTTTCAGAGTCAGACCAAGAGCAGAAGCAATAGGTACTGTCAGAAAAGTGCCCAGCTCTGCGCACAAAGCCAGGAATATACTTGCAAATGGTTTCTGAAGCAGGAAGCCGACATCTAGAAGCGTCCCGATACCCATAAAGACAAAACAAGCTATCAGCCCGTTACTAAACGTCAGGGTATAAACAGGTTGCAGGAAATCTATCTGCATAGTATTCATTAATTGATCTGTATCTGAAAGCATCGGATCGAGAAAGAGATTACCCAGTGTACCGTCGGGCATAATGAGGGTTCCGCAGTTGATAGCTACCATTCCCAATCCCATCGGAATCATTACCATCGGTTCGAGTATACCTTTCCAGCCTAAATAGATCAGTAACAAACCGAGAAGTACTAAAAAAACTCTTGCAGAAGCAAGCACCCATCCGCTTGCCATCATTGTACCAATACCTTGAAACAAGGTAGCAAAATCTATATTTTCCATAAATTAGTTTTCTTTTATTGTTTGTTGTTAGTAAGTTTCTTTGAGTTCTTCTTATTGACATGTGCCTGCTCTTCTTCCCGAAGAAAGAATTCGCGGGTATCCTGTGAATAATAATAATTCATCAGATTATTTTCAGAAGCTCCCGGACTCACGCCATGATAATAGCCGGAATAACCAGTAAAGTTTCTATCGATCCCCTTACTGTAATCTTCACGGAAATCTCCCAAAGCATCTTCATCTGCAATGGGAATCTGTCGGACTAATCTCTCCACCTTTTGCCGATGCTGACGCCAGCGTCGCAAACGGAGTAGCTCCAAACGGTGAGAACTATAAAAATCAAATGAATCGGCCGCATAGGCAATCAACTTAATGACCGCAGCGACAAAAAAACCGATGAGGAACGTAAGCCCCATCATCGCAAGAGTAGATAGTAATAAATGAATCATAGTAATATAAAAAATTAGGTTGTATAATCTTATTCAAAAAAAGAAGAGGCGCCCAATGGTAAAACCATTACAAAATTTAGACACACATGAAAGTTAATCCCATTGGGCCTTCCTCATCACCATATAGAAGCAATCGGCGGATAACACTTGCCTGAAACCACTTCGGTATATATCCTTGCTTTTATACGACGTAACTCCCGTTTCACAACGGGAACACAATATTTTAATCCTTAAAGACAGGCACATCAATATCCGTCCTTTGTTCCAAGTCATAGGAAATACATTCTTTGTTTTCCATGTTAACATGAATAAAACTAAGATAATAAATAAAGGAAATGATGGTAGATGGAGGATCTGAATAGGCACCTCACCTTACCCAAAGATAAGAATATAGTCTAAATGAGAATATGCGCCAATGTATAGACGTAATACTTACACGAATATTTAGTGTAATTGACATCAAGGCCGGTATGCCCCAAACGATTCTCCGGAAGCATAACATTCAGAGAGCTCAATATCTGTATAATGACAGTATTGGTATTGAACTTCAGGTTCTTGAAAGGAACAATGCTTCTCGGAAAAGAGATATTGTCAAAAATGCAGTCACTAACATTACAAGTGGATGTCTCGTCAACAAACTGCGAATGAGAATCTTTACCTGGCTTGTCGAAGCCGGCAGAAGAAACGCAACAGCATGACACTGCTTCATATCGCATGTCATTAGACGAGGTTTCAGTTTTTTTCTGGAATCCCTGCAATTCTTTATTGGAAACATTACTAAATCCCAATACCAGAAATGCACATGCTAATATGCAAAAAATGTACTTAGTCATAATTTGCTGCAAACGTAATCATTCTTTTCCGAAAAAACGCATTAAGGGCAAGAATTAACGATTATTGTATACCTCCTCTTTTCTATAACCCATGTACAACTTTCATCAATTGCTCACCCAAACCGATTGTATATCCTTGAGAAACAAAGACTACCCTATTAAATGTATCTGCAATGATAAACACCGGCAGAATAGAATTGTTTAAATTCATAGCCTGTACAATTTCTTTGCGGATGCTATCATCGACATCAATACCGTAGGTGATGGTAGACGGAAGTCCTTTGAATTCGTCGGCATTAAATTTCTTGTATTGTTCTTCCGAAGGAAAAAGAAAGACCATCTTACGCCCCCATTGTTCGAAGTCATTGCCCAAAGCGGCTATATCTCTTAGCGCATGATTGGTAGGTTCCTGCCCTACTCCAAGCACAGCTACTATAAAATAGCCACGTCCACAGGTTTGCAGAATACTCCACTGTTCAGTGCTGTCAACCGGACGATAGGTCGCTTCCGAATTAAAATTGCCGATCACTTGCACCTGATCTTTGCTTTCACGCATCACAAGGTCAACGGTGGTTGTCTTACCGGGTTCTATAGTAAAAAATGTACTGTTGGAAAGCACCGCGCCACTTGCCAACCGAGTTCCGGTCACCATCATATAATAGCCTTCATCAAGCTCTCTCCCATATTTTAACAAATTACGCCAGGTAGTTCCATCCCCCATATCCGTCTCTCCTTCGTCATAATTAAGCAACTGGAATGTGCCGTTTTTAAACTTGGAAAGAGTGAAATGCGAATAATATTTAGGATCTTCCACAGAGCGGATAGGAGTATAAGTAGCTTGCAATACTCCCTTTCGAGACTGTGCAGCTTCTGCCGTATCGAAGTTGACATCTTCCTTTGCAAATTCTTCATTTAGAATCTGCACCTTTCCGGTCACTTCATCAATCCAGGCAGCGGACGCCCATCCCATGCTCCGGTAAGCTGCCACAAAGAATATGTCACGCGACTTTTCATCAGCCACCCGTGCTTTCCATACTCCCATCGGAGAGATAGGAATCTGTTGGGAATTCAGTTCATTATTGATTTTAATCTCTTTTCTGCACCATTCTATTAATACTTTGGGATCACGTTTCATGCTATCGGGCACAGACTGGTACACTGTTTTTTCAATGGCTTCACGAAGTACCTTTTTATAAGGAGTCAACATTTCATTGGCTATACGAGGAGGATTGAGGTACATTCTTTTAAATAAATCAGCCTCTATCTTCTCCCAATCCGAGATATTAGTCAGCAGATGATCATTCAATACATCCAGAGTTACATCGCGGAGATCTTTAGCCGAAAGACTCTCTAATATCCATATAGCCCGTATTTCTTCCCATGAAACAGCGTCTTTCTCTTTTCGGATAGCTGAAAGGAAGTCTTTCAAGGTTTGGTGGTTTCCTCGCGAAGCAACCAGGAAGTTTACTAATTTTTCTTTCTTTTCCGGTTGTAAGGTATTTCCATATAGTTTATCTATCCACTCTTTGGCCTGTTTTTCCGTCATCATTGTTGCTACATACGCATTGCGGATTGAATCTTCCTGCACCATCCGCCGATCATTTTCCACCCGTTGTTCGGGAGTGACTTCGGGAATATTCGCTCCTTCCACCGGAGGTACAAGATCCATTGGCAAGGAATAGACTTCACCTTCTTTCCTATTTAAAGAGAGTTGCAATGCATCATCTTTTCCAAATGAGATTTTGGCATAACCAAATTGTCCGTTGCGGGATGCCCAAACCAACATATCTCCTTTACCGGCAGTCAGGCTGGCTTTCCCCTCTGCATCTGTATATTTCGTGGCTACTGTATAAAACTCCGCATAATTGTATATCTTAAATTCGACTTTGGCATCTGCTACCGGTTGACCGTCGGCATCCGTCACCGTTACGATAGCTTTGGCAGTAGGGGCATAATTATCAATCACATTGATTTCTGTATAATTCGGCGTCTCAAGCATAATCTCTTCCGGACCGTTGTAACGTCCGAAAACCTTGGTATGCATCAACATTCCCCGACTGGCAGGGGAATTAAACCATCCCAGGTTCAAAACCGGTTCCGGTTCACAAGCTCCAAAGAAGTACCAATGTCCATCCGCCCATGCTTCCACCCAAGCATGGTTATCATCCGTATGCGCCCAGCGGGGCGTATACACTTGCCGTGCCGGAATACCGACTGCCCGGAGCGCAGCCACCGTAAATGTAGACTCTTCGCCACAACGTCCATACGCTGTTTTGACAGATGCCAATGGTGAGCTGGTGCGCGCATCACTCGGACGATAGACCACTTTCTCGTGACACCAGTGGTTCACCTCTAATATCGCGTCTTTCATCGGCAGCCCCTTCACCCTGTCTTTTAGTTCACCATAAAACACACGACGGGAATCATCCAGATTCTCGTTATTCACCCGGATCGGCAGAACAAAATGACGGAACACTTCATCGGGAATCTCTTTGCCCCAAGGCATCTCGTCACGTGTCTGCTTCGACAGCCGGACATTCTCCAAGTAATAATCTCCCGGATAGTCCGTCACATCCCCTATCGGCATATAAGCGTAGAGAAACATCAATGCTTCGCGCTCGTACACTGACAGAGCGGAATCACCAAAGATCGCAAATAAATCTCCATGAGGAAGTGCCTGTTTTTTCTGCTCAAAGTCTTGAACTACTTGATTCCGGTAGGATTCTTCTTTGAGGAAGTGAGCATTGTTACAAGCAAACAGTACAATCGACAAAATCAGGACGCACAAAAGATGGGTGAATGTTTTCATATAAGTGTTTGGTTTATTCTATTAATAAGGTTGCTGACTGACAAAAATAGAAGAATATTTTCTGAATACCTAGATAAGTACATAAAAATGTGATAGATAAGAATAATATTGTCATTGATGGGAAAATCCGGGAATTTTGTAACAGGTTTGTAATATAGACCGTGTTCGAACCCTTATAAAAAGAAAATTCAAAAGAAAAAGAAGATTTTTATGTTTTACAGCATATAATTCGAAAACAATTTGTATCTTTGCAGTGTTATTAGAGAAAACAAGATGTAAAACCGCTCTTCAAAACGTGGAGGGCAAAAAAAGAGGAAACAAATTATGAAAAAGAATGCAAATGAAAAAATTATGATGTTACAGTACCGTATTAAACGCTATCAAGCAATGGGAAATGGTGCCATGTGCCAAACATTAAACGGTAAACTTCAAAAACTGCTGTCACAGCAGGTTGCCATGTAAATAAACACACTAATTATAATAAATAGAGCGAGGAACTTTCGAGTATCTTCGCTTTTTTTATACATTTGCAGAAGAAAGATAATAAAACACATTATGAAAAAGCTATTTATGTCGGTTGCGCTCCTATTATTGGTCGTAACCTCTTTTGCACAAACACCCGGTTATGAGTTCACAACCGTTGTATCCCACCAAGCAACGCCTGTTAAAGATCAGGGTTCCACAGGAACCTGCTGGTGCTTTGCCACCGCTTCTTTCATGGAGTCGGAACTGCTCCGAATGGGAAAAGGAGAATATGATCTCTCGGAAATGTTTATCGTCCGCCAAAAGTACATGAATCAGATGGAGGACAATTATCTCCGTCGTGGTAAAGGAAGTATCGGTGAAGGAAGTTTGGCACACACTTTCAAAAACGCTTATAAGAAAGCGGGAATCGTTCCGGAAGAAGTGTACACCGGATTGCTGGGCGATAACAAAGACCACAATCACGGAGCATTGTCACGCTACCTCAAAGCATTGGTAGACGCAAATATTGAATCTAAAAAGCGTACTCCGCAATTTGATGCACTTATTAATAATCTGTTCGACATTTATCTGGGCAAGCTTCCCGAAAAATTCACTTATAAAGGAAAAGAATATACTCCTCAATCTTTCACTGAAAGTCTGGGATTGAATATGGATGATTACGTTGAGTTGACTAGTTTCACTCACAAGCCTTATTATGAGACATTCTCACCTGAAGTTCCCGACAACTGGGAAAACCAGCCGATGTATAATCTTCCGTTGGACGAACTGATCGGGGTTATCGACTATGCACTGAACAAAGGATATACCGTATGTTGGGACGGTGACGTAAGCGAACAGGGTTTCTCTTTCAAGAACGGAATCGCCATTAACCCGCAAGTGGAGGATGTGAAAGATTACTCGACTACCGACCGTGCCCGTTTTGAGAAAATGCCAAAATATCAACGAATGGACGAAGTGTTCAAGTTTGAGCATCCTTATCCGGAAATCAACGTAACACCGGAAATCCGTCAGGATGGTTACGAGAAGTTTGTGACAACTGACGACCACCTGATGCACATCACCGGTATTGTGAAAGATCAGAATGGTACTAAATATTATATCACCAAGAATTCCTGGGGAGCGGAAAGCAACAAATCCGGAGGTTATCTGAATATGTCTGAAAGCTATGTACGTGCTAAAACAATCTGTGTGATGGTACACAAAGATTCTCTGCCTAAGGAACTGAAGAAGAAACTCGGAATTCAATAAATCGCATGAAATCAGTCCCGAAGGGAGATTGACTGTTTCATACATTTATTTATTCGGAACTCTCCATTATATTCATATAACAAAAAAAATAGGGCAACGAAGTATCACTACTTCACTGCCCTATTTTTTTGTTAACCTACTATATTAAATCCTTTGCTCTTTATTTCTTCTTCAATGTCACGTCGCTGATTTCTACAACGCCACCTTTGTTCTGGGAAAGAATAGCCACATAACAATCTTTCAGAATAGCAGCATCATCGTCTGTATCAGACACTTCCAAGTTAGCATTTGCTTTCTTGCTGCTAATAGCATTTACCACTTGTCCCATATCATAATAAACCACTACTTTAGTCCATTTACCGGCATCTTTAATTTTAAAATTGTATTGTGCGCCCGAAGCATTTGGTTGAGCATCTGCGTCATAGTCTCTACGCATGAAGAAAGTAGTATTGTACTTGCCATTATCGTTCTTTTCCTCATTGGTCTGCTTGATGTATACACTGACTGGAGTTCCTGCTTCTTTAGCCTTTGCATAGAAAGTAAGAACATAGATACCTTTGTCCAAACCATCGGTAATACGTTGTCCCAGGAAAGCTTTATACCAAGAGAGATTCTTTTCGGCACCGGAGTTATCCAATTTCATTGCATTCGGATATTTGGCATCTCCTGTTTCTTCCCAGGCAATAGTAGTTACGCCGTCAGCTTCATTATTCATGATAAACCACTCTCCTGCGGTAGCTTTGTTGGCATTAGTCACTTTAGTCTTTACTTCAGTGGCGAATTTTTCGTTTTTTATCAGGTTCTGCGCACTTACGCTTACTCCTGCAAGGACCAAAAGCCCGGCAAATAATACTTTTTTCATCTTACTGTGATTTAATTGTTTATACTTTATTTTTTCTAGCTTTAAAAATCTATTTCATCCTACTTCACTTGTTGAATAACAAATCCATATTTACCAGTCACTTTCTTTTCTTCAGTCTTTAGTGTGATGCGGTAAATCTCTTTTCCCCATACGTTAGACAGGCGCGGATCATCCAGTTTGATTGTTTCCAGTTCGGCTTTAAACTGCGACGGATAGTTCATTTCTACCTTTTGTCCCTTTACTTCGATGCGGATTTTTCCGGCTGACGGGAAAGTCACATTGCCCCAAGTTAAAAAGTTCATTTGATTAGGAGCAATAGCCTCATCCAACGTATAAATATCACCAATAATAAGTTTTTTATCATCAAGAGCATAAGAGCGAACCCAGCTTTTCACTTTCGCTTCTGCCGGATAAGCAGTAGCTATATCCGTAGAGAACATCCGTTTCTTCTCATTGCAAACGGTATTGGTAGCTTTATACTCCTGCCCGAATTTCTGCGGTACTCCGTTAATCATCGGCAAGTTATGATAGTTGCTCTGCATGGTCCAGATGGTATAGCGGTCCTTGCCGAACGTCTGTTTGGTATATGTACCTACACCGGCATCAATTATCACAGGAATTGTATTTACATATAAAGAAAAGGTTCCTACATCGTTGTGGTTATGACTTTCGTTATTAAATCCGCCTTTAGCGGCAACAAACATACCGTTCTTATTCTTCATATAACAGAATTCCGTTTCGGGATACCAGGTTACATCCGGCATATCATGTTTCGGAGTTGCTTTTGCCAGCTCATTACAGCAAAGTAGAGATTGAAGCGAACGAAAAGCATCGTTTCCCATGGTAGCATACGGTTTTCTTCCATTCAACAGGTATGCGGCAAAGTGCATCATTTCATCGCTGTTTACAGCTTTACCGAAGCGATAGATTAACAAAGGATCGCCCCCGCCTTGTGCCGATGCATCAGCAAAATTCACCACCCAACCATTGCCCACGTATGAGCGGGACATATATTCTCCCATCCGGCGAATCATCGGTTCATTGAACAGAGACAGTCTACCGCCTGTGCCATCAGAGAGTATCTGCAAATAGTCATAGAGCTTTCCGGCGGCATGTCCCCAGTAAGAGGTTCCCTCCTCACAGGCACCATCGGATTTCACGAAGTTGATAAACTTATCGACTGACTGCATGGAGCGATAAACAGCTTTCGCCAACTTATCCTTATTGTTCTCCATCAGTAAGAAACATTGCAGGGCATTGGAGTTACACCAGGGATTCCAGTTATTGATGATTTCTCCCGGTTTCCAGTTAAAAGCCATCCACCACATTTCGTCGTCGTTCATATACGGATCGAGAATACGTTCTTTGATTGCTTTACGCATTTGCAAGGATACCACAGGATTGATTTTGTCGAATGGTTTGCGGAAGAAATAGTGTACCCAAGCCATTAAAGCTCCGTATCCGCCTGAACCGAGGTCGATAATCTGTTCGCGGAAGTCGGGAAGTGAACGTTTGCTGCTCTGACGGGGCAAGTGTGCGGATAGAACCCATGAATTCATTTCGCAGCTCATATATGCTCCGTTCAGTAATTGGTCGATAAAACGCCCTTTTCCTTCGGCCAGTTCGGCGAGCATCAAGGCGTTAAGTGCCTGGCGGTTGGCGTCATAAGGGACTTCCATTATTTTACGGTTACCGCTGCGTTCGTATTCCAGATAAGCGGTGGCAGGTATCAGTTGCCATTTATAGTCGAGGAGTTTTTCGCCGGCTTCGATGAGGCGTTGCTTATTGGGGCCCATCAAAGAATCCCAGGCGGCGCGATCTGTATAAGCAGGATAAGGCACCCATGCTTGTTTCATTACCAACACGTTTTTCAACGTAGTTTTGTCTACCGCTTTTTGCAGCATATTGCGTTCGGTGTAAGCGTTTGCCTTGAAAGAAAAACTTCCTAAAGCTGCTAGTAAAAGAACACAAAATAAATGTTTCATTCGATTCATGGTATTTTCATTCATTTAAGTATTGCAAAGATAACGTATCTGATAAAAAATGAGGTGAGTAAATCATACGAACCTGATGACAAAAAAGTACATAGTTCAAAAATAGTACTCTTAATTGCTATATTTTAGGCTTTTAAGTCATTATAAAAACAAATTAGGTCATTGTAGAAACAATTTAAGTCACTATAAAAACAAATTAAGTCACACGGAAACCGGGTTTTCATTTCGGAAAAACAAAGATACAGTTTTAGAAAACAGAGGCTTCCTTTGGAGAAAATAGAGGTTCTATTTATTCCAAACAGAGGCTCTGTTTAGGGCAAATAAAGGCTCTATTTTATTTCAAATAGAGTATCTGTTTTACTTCAGACAAAGTATCTGTTTGGATATTCTATCCTCTTTCTTTTTTCATTCTTTGATTCTCTTCTTTTTCATCCCCTATTCTTTACTCTTCATTCCTCTATTTCTTCCTCTTCGCCTTCAATCCCAATCGCTAAATTCAAAACTCAACTGTTCCCAGACACCGTGTTGTTCATCGGCTTCCTCTTTTGGATTGGAGACGGAAAGACCGATGAGCCGGATTGGATGTTGCTCAAATTCGACGCTTTTAAGCAATTCTTTTGCAAGTGGGAGTACCCGGTCTAAGGTGGTGAGTTCCTGCGATTGAGTAAGGCTTCGGGTTATCTGGCTAAAATCATGAAACTTGATTTTCAGGGTAAGCGTGTTGCCTTTGAAGTCTTTTCGCTGAAGACGTTCAATCAGCTCTACCGCCACATGGTATAGTTCGATAATGACCGATGAACGGGCTGAAATATCACGTTCCAATGTACGTTCGCAGCCAATGGATTTACGGATACGAATTGCTTCGACAGGGCGTTCGTCAATTCCTCGTGAGCACTCATAATACAGTGCGCCGGCTTTTCCGAAATGTGCTATCAGCATTTCAAGAGAGCATTTCCGTAGTTGAAGTCCATTGTGGATGCCAAGTAAATGCATCTTCTTTGCAGTCACCGGACCCACTCCCCAAAAAGATTCGATAGGAAGACGGGCGATAAAATCAAGGGCCTGTTCCGGATGAATGGTACATAAGCCGTCCGGTTTGCGATAGTCCGAAGCTATTTTAGCCAGAAACTTATTATAAGAAACTCCGGCAGACGCAACAAGGTTGAGCTGCTCCCGAATCTTCTGCTTTATTTCCTTTGCTATATCCACAGCCAGGGAAATATCTTTCTTATTTTCTGTGACATCCAGAAAAGCTTCATCCAGAGACAGAGGTTCGATGATATCCGTATATTCGTGGAAAATCTCATGTATCTGACGGGAAACGGATTTATAAACATCCATCCTGCCAGGTACAAAAATGAGTTGGGGACAAAGACGTTTCGCCTTTTGCGAAGCCATGGCGGAACGGACACCGTAACGCCGGGCTTCATAGCTGGCAGCAGCCACAACTCCCCGCTCTTCTGCATGACCTACCGCTAAAGGCTTGCCACGAAGTTCTGGATTATCACGCTGTTCTACAGAGGCATAGAAGGCATCCATGTCGATATGTATAATCTTTCTCTGCATCATTGTTTAGGATTAGCAGAGCAAACTTACTATAAATTCCCGAATAAATCCTGCTTATCGGTTCAAGAAATAATATGCTTATGATTTTTATAGATATAAGCCAAAAAAACATTCAATATCTTGTCAAAGACAGTTCTTATTATATTATATTTGCATATCGTCTATTCAAAATATAGAGGTAGTTAATAAGTTTGTGCCACCATACAACTCTTTAAGATTATGAAAAACACATTATTTTGCTTATTCATATTTTGCAGTGTTTCCACATTCGCTCAAAATGGAATCACTTTTAAGGTCGAAAAGCTTTCAAAGCCTGAAGAATTACTTCATCTACACTCCCCGAATGCAATTTACGAAAGTCTTATATTATCAGATATGAACATAGAGCCTTATGAGATAAAAGAGAAGAATATCAAGGTTCCTTATCATATCATTGCAAAGAGCGAATCTCCCGACAGTCTCGTTTCTTTTGGTCCTAATTCTTTTTTCAACGGTATGTATCAGGCTTATGCAGATCACAGGCCATTCGTGTTGTCCCCGGACATAATTTGGCTATTAATCAGCCAGGGATTTGCACGCCATATCAATGCCAATCAGGAATCTATGAGAAATGAACTTGTTGATTTCTCCGGCAAACTATCCTTAATTGTAAGAGAAGACAAAAAATTGGAAGACCCTACTCTTTCGTGGGAGAAAATCTTTCCGCAATTTACAGAACAAATATCCCAATACGCCGGTAAGCATCTGACCGAACTGCTCACCTGCAATTTTTCAACGACTACCTCTTTAGAGAAAGTTGCTTCCGAAATAACAATCATGGAGGCTGTAAAACCTTACTTTGAGTTTATCATCATACGCATTGTCTGTGGAATACCTGAAATAACTCTCGAAGGAACACCGGAGGACTGGGAAAAACTACTGCACAAAGCCAGAGGGTTGAAAGAATACAAACTCGATTGGTGGATTTCAGAACTGGAACCTCTTTTGGAAGAATTTGTCAAAGCATCTAAAGGAGAAGTCAATAAGGACTTTTGGCGCAACATGTTTAAATATCATTCACAGAAACGATACGGAGCCCCAAACATTATTGATGGATGGATCGTGAAGTTTTTCCCTTATGATAAGGAAGGGAAAAGAAATAATCTGAAACAGCTGGAAGGCAAAAATTGTCTCCCTGATGAGATAGTGAAGGTAGATGTAAAGTATCAGGAAGTATATGGCGACGCTGTCAAAGAAACTCCATTAGAATTTTGGGCAGGTTTCATTGGATTAGAACAAAACAGCAAGACTTTTGCTCTGCGACCGCAAATTGGTTGGATGGTCAGGAAGAAAGATGTTAATAAGGAGGGATTAAAAAGTAAATTGAGTGCTGATGCTCAAAAGGATGGTTGGGGAAGCGGCATCAATATCAGAGTAAAAGAATTTCCGGCTGTACTGTTGGAGCTCAAAGAAATAAAAAGGTTGGATATCCAGTTTATCGACACAATTGATATACCTGATGAAATATCAAAGACTAAAATCGGATCGTTGAATTTATATGGAAAGATTACTAAAGAGGGAATAGAGCGTACTAAAAGATTATTGCCTGATACGGATATAAAAATAAATGGTTCGCGAGGTGGGAGTGCTTCATTTATGACTCCATAATAAAAAGAGGCTATCCAAAAGCCATATACTAAAAAACAAAAACACCCCGCTTTACATTATTAGGATGTAAAGCGGGGCGCAAATCTCATAAAATACTTAAAA
Source organism: Bacteroides sp. AM37-9 (assembly GCF_003603455.1). NCBI lineage: Bacteria > Pseudomonadati > Bacteroidota > Bacteroidia > Bacteroidales > Bacteroidaceae > Bacteroides > Bacteroides sp. AM37-9. The sequence continues at coordinate 186,192 of NZ_QTNF01000006.1, forward strand.
TCAGCATTTATTGTGGAGCTGGAGGGAATCGAACCCTCGTCCAAACGAGGAAATCATAAGCTTTCTACATGCTTATCTTTGCCTAAATTTTCGTGCAGGAACAGAACCAAAGCCATCAATTCCTGCCTTATCCTCTAAAGTTTCATCAAAAGTGCGAGGCCGCCTTTGACTATCCCCGATGTAACTGCACCACTGAACCGGAATGCTTCGGAGCAACAGCTTCCGAGTGATGTCTCGTCCTGGCACCTAGTGCCTGGATTAAGCTAATCTACTGTGATTCGATTAAGCAGCAAGAGCGTAATTAGTTTCGCCAGATAAAATTTTGATAACTGATATTTAAGTGGAAATTACCGACCCACTGCATGCTTACCTACCATTTCTGCCCGCTGTCAAATCCAGTCAACCCCAAATTTTTATTCGTACAGAATAGCGATTGTTTAGAACGCTTTCTAAGAGTGCAAAGATAGGAAATGTTTTCTAATTTACGAGAAGACGTTAGCAAATATTATATCAAAGCACTATCTTTACGGAGCTATTTTATATTTAAGGTGAAAAAGCATCATGAAAAATCAACCAATAATAAGCTACTTATGATTAAGACATATCTATCTAAAACATCTATATTCAAAGCATTTGCCGCTATTTGCATATTCGGAATCAGTATCAGTGGCTGTACTTCTAAAAAAAAGACTCCTATGGAAACAACCGATACAACGGAAAACGAACTAACCATGTTGGTGGGTACTTACACATCAGGAACCAGTAAAGGGATATATAGCTACCGCTTCAACGAAGAAGACGGGACTGCCACTCCGTTAAGTGACACGGAAGTTGAAAATCCTTCTTATCTTGTTCCATCTGCCGACGGGAAATTCGTCTATGCAGTCAGTGAATTCAATAATACGCAAGCTGCCGCCAATGCATTTGCCTTCAATAAAGAAAAAGGTACTTTGCAACTATTAAATTCACAGCAAACGGGAGGTGAAGATCCCTGTTATATCATCGCCAGTGGAAATAATGTGATAACCGCCAACTACAGTGGCGGCAGCATCTCCGTTTTCCCTATCGCAAAAGATGGCTCGCTCCTACCCGCTTCCGATATTATACAATTCAAAGGTACGGGAGTAAACAAGGAAAGACAAGAGAAACCGCATTTGCATTGTGTCCGTATCACTCCGGATGGTAAATACTTGTTTGCCGATGACTTGGGTACAGATCAAATACATAAGTTTATCATTAACCCAGCTGCAAATGCAGAAAATAAGGAAGCATTTCTGAAAGAAGGATCGCCTGCTGCCTTTAAAGTGAAAGCCGGTTCGGGTCCCCGCCATCTGACTTTCTCGCCAAACGGTCATTACGCCTATCTGATTAATGAGTTATCGGGCACAGTAATCGCTTTTGAATACAAAGACGGAGATTTAAAAGAGATCCAGACAATCGCTGCCGATACGGTAAACGCACAAGGAAGTGCTGACATTCATATCAGCCCGGATGGAAAATTCCTGTATGCCAGCAATCGTTTGAAAGCAGATGGTATTGCCATATTCAGTATTCACCCGGATAACGGAATGTTGGCGAAAGCAGGCTACCAACTGACAGGGATTCATCCACGCAATTTCATCATCACGCCTAATGGCAAATACTTGTTGGTTGCTTGCAGAGATAGCAATGTGATACAAGTTTATGAAAGAGATACAGATACAGGACTATTAACAGATGTACAGCAGGATATAAAAGTAGACAAGCCGGTCTGCATAAAATTTGTGCCATAATTTGTCATAATCTCCCGGCTATTCATCAACTACTGATAGCCCTTTACTTTTTATTTTGAGCAATCCGATTGTCAGGAATTTGAGTCTTCACAACGATTTTATTCCCGTTCTTGGTACACTTGATACATTCTTTCCGCAATGTTCTCTCTTTTAAGTCAAAAATGAGATTCGGATTAAAATGTTGCCCGTTAATACGGGTTTCGAAGTGTACATGTTCGGTAGTGGCACGACCGGTACGTCCTGTCAGCCCGATAGCTTGTCCGGCTTTTACGACATCACCAGCTTTAACCAGATTCTTGAAATTGTGGCTATAAAGTGTTTCCAATCCGTTAGCGTGGCGGATTACAACGATATTGCCATAGGCATAATAGGGTTTCGACATACGCACCACTCCATCAAAAGCAGCACGAATCGTATCTTTTGCACAGGTCTTAATGTCTGTTCCCGAATGTCCTCCGCGAGTTCCATAGGCAGAGATTACTTTTCCTCCGGGTAATGGGAAAGCATATTCATGGTCTTTCAGAGAATCCAAATGCAGATAGATATGATTGCTTTTAGCAAATAATCCGGGAGTAGCTACCCGTACATCAGCCATTTCGCGGGCAGAGAAGAAAGGTTTATCCTGCCCGTCGGCAGTCAGTGGCAATAATAAAACTGTCAGTAAGATAAGTATGTTTTTCATGTCTTTTTTCTTAGAGCACTCATTCTAATTATTCGAAGAATACGATTTCGCCTCCATCCGATTCTGTATAGTTTCTTAATAAGGTCTGTATCATTTCAGCAGCTTCTCGCAAACCTTCTTTTCCGTTATAACCATTGACTATGGCTAGGATATGAGTGGTTCCGAGATCCATTTTCGTACGTTCATGATCGCTTGTCGGGGTTCCGATTCCTCCGAAAGAATCGCGATATACAGGTAGTCCTTCGATATTCAATACACCGCGTCCGATACCTTCAAACCGTTCTCCTGCTTTGCCGATACCGAGTTCAAGGCGCGTACCTTGTATCTTGTCCGCGTCAAAACCACCGATCGAATGTCCCGTACGAAGAGACACAAGGTTAATAAGGTCTACCAACGTATCAATCTGATATAACGGGATTCCACGCATCAAGCGGCGGCGTAGAGCTTCGGCTGACGGGCGATAACGTCCGGGATCTTTGCCACAACGCTTATAAGCCTCACGGGTAGCAAAGATAACAGGTTGATGTTTGATGTCTTCCATCTGTGTAGTGGAAGTCAGTTGCCCGGCAAAAGCATTGATTTCCTGCCAAAGCCCTTCGCTGTAAGCAGTATTCTTCACCGCAGCATACACGGCGGCTCCGGCAAAAACCGGGCATGCGTCTTTTATTTCTTTAGATACTTTTATTTCAAACATAACTTATCATAAACCAATCATCAGCGTCCTGCGATTACGGACACTAATTATTACTTTCTAATCATTATTCCCGACAATATACGACCGGAATCTATTCCCAATCTACGTGCGGAGAAGAATTCATCATGATGAATATAGGTACAGATTCCAGCCACTTCTATCTGCTCTGCAGGCACTCTGCGATTCAGTAATTCAATCCGGTTGGCTTCCCACAAATCAATATGATATTTGCCTGTCTCCTTCTTCTTCATAGAAATAAGAGACATATCGAAACCGCTTTCTTCAAAAGCATCATACACTTCATCGCCTACTTCAAATGATTCGAGCGAAATGCTCGGCCCGATGCAAGCTATTACATCTTCGCCTTGCGTCCCGAACTTTTGAGTCATGTTGTCCATCACATGACTGACAATATGCTTCACCATTCCCTTCCATCCGGCATGAACGGCAGCCACAACGTGTTGTTTTTTGTCGTACAGCAATACAGGAACACAATCCGCTGTCGTGACACAAACGCAATATCCCGGCACATTCGTTATCAAAGCATCCATTCCTCGCAGAAGTAGCCGTCTCCTTTCCAATGATTCTTTAAAAAATGATTCATTGATAATCAGACTGGCGCAACCATGACTCTGTTCAGGAATAAATAATTCCTTTATCTGATGATTCATGCACTGAAACAACCAGTTCTGATTGCGATTGACGTTCACACATGAGTCGTTGGTATAAGGCGAACAGTTGAAAGAGCCGTAAGCTCCGGTGCTTATACCTCCGTGACGTGTAGTTACGAAATGAGCTACTTCGGGATATGCATCTAATGACTTATATCCCTTCAACTCGTTATGTTTTGTAAGAGAAATCATTCTTCTTCCCAATCTTCTTCGTACTCATAATCGATATCATCGTCGCCATCTTCCTCATATTCATAAACGATGTCTTCATCTTCGCCCATGTCTTTGAGTTCCTGTTGCAGACGGGTCACGTCTTTCGGACGGTGAACGATGTCCTCTATCTTATTGCTTTCCTTGTTCAGTTCTTCCCAAAGGATGTCTTTCAATACCGAGATGCCCAAACCGGAAACAGAAGATATGAATACATGTGGAATGCCTTCCGGCAATGTAGGTTCAATCTCGTCCATCAACTCCTGATCGAGCATATCGCTCTTGGTGATGGCCAGCACACGTTGCTTGTCCAACATTTCAGGATTGAAGGTACGCAGTTCGTTCAGCAAGACTTCGTATTCTTTACGAATGTCGTCGCTGTCTGCCGGAACCATAAACAGCAGTAATGAATTACGCTCGATATGACGCAAGAAACGCAGTCCCAAACCTTTTCCCTGACTGGCACCTTCGATAATACCTGGTATGTCCGCCATCACAAAGGATTTTCCACCGTGATAGGAAACGATGCCCAAGTTGGGTTCGAGTGTAGTAAACGGGTAATCGGCAATTTTCGGTTTGGCAGCCGAAATGGAAGAAAGCAAAGTTGACTTTCCCGCATTCGGGAAACCTACCAGACCGACATCGGCAAGCAGTTTCAGCTCCATGATAACGGTCATTTCCTGCATCGGCTCTCCCGGCTGCGCAAAACGCGGAGCCTGACGGGTGGCCGTCTTGAAATGCCAGTTACCCTGACCGCCGCGACCGCCTTTGAGCAAAATCACTTCCTGTCCGTCTTCTGTTACGTCACAAAGATACTCCCCTGTCTCGGCATTATAAACTACCGTTCCGCAGGGTACTTCTATTATTTTATCCGCACCGTCTTTTCCGAAGCTACGTCCTTTGCTCCCCGATTCACCATGACCGGCCATTGCATGACGGTCATACTTCAAGTGCAGCAATGTCCAGTAATTACGGTTACCGCGCAAGATGATATGACCTCCTCTTCCACCATCGCCCCCGTCGGGACCTCCGTTAGGACAATATTTCTCGCGCCTCATGTGCGTAGAGCCTCTTCCGCCCTTACCCGAGCGACAGTATATCTTTACGTAATCAACAAAATTCGATTCAGCCATATTTTTTTTAAAAGTTAAAGTAGTCAGTAGTTAGAGCAGTTAATTAGAACACTCCGGCTACTGACTTATTTATTTATAATATTGTATTATTACAATTTATCTACTGCTTCGCAGATTTCAGCGAAGATACCTTCCATAGTACCCAAGCCGTTGATGTGTTGGTATTTCTTTTCGTTCTTGTACCAGTCGATCAGTGGAGCAGTCTGTGAATGATATACATGCAGACGTTTCTTGATTGTTTCTTCGTTATCATCAGCACGACCGGAATCCTTGCCACGTTTAATGAGACGTATCATCAGTTCTTCTTCCGGAACATCCAAGTCAACCATTACAGAAACGTCCTGTCCTCTTTCTGCCAACATTTTCTTTAATGCTTCTGCTTGTGCAATTGTTCTTGGGAAACCGTCGAAAATTACACCTTTGCTATCTTTGAAGCTGTCGAATACGCTTGCCAGAATATCAATCATTAATTCATCAGGAATCAATTGACCTTGGTCGATGTAACCTTTAGCTGTTTTACCCAGTTCTGTGCCATTCTTGATTTCAGCACGCAATACATCTCCTGTCGAGATGTGATTGATTCCATACTTTTCTACGATACGTTCGCTCTGTGTTCCTTTTCCTGAACCCGGAGCACCGAAAATTACGATGTTCAACATTTTGTTATTTACAATTTAACGATTTACTATTTACCATTTAAACTGGTACCTATTTAATATTAATCTACTACTGTATAAATATCGGGATAATTACGTCCGAAACCATCATAATCCAGTCCGTAACCTACGATAAAGTCGTTCGGGATTTCCATCGCTACATATTCAATGTTGAGGTTTACCTTGAGCTTTTCAGGTTTCACCAACAGAGAAGCGATATGAATAGCTTCGGGATTGCGTGTACCTAATGTTTCGAGCAGTCGCTGCATCGTCAGTCCTGTGTCTACGATATCTTCTACGATCACAATGGTACGTCCGGCAATGTCTTCATTCAGGCCGATTACCTCTTTAATCACTCCGGTGGAAGTGATGCCCTGATAAGACGCCAACTTCACAAATGAGATTTCACAAGGGATGGTGATATGCTTCAATAAATCAGCGGTAAACATGAACGAACCGTTCAACACACTAAGGAAAAGCGGATTCTTACCTGCTAAATCGCGGTTAATTTCGTTCGCTACGCGAATCACTTCTTTCTGAATTTCTTGTTCCTTAATGGAAACGGTAAACAATTTGTCTTTTATCTGAATGGTATCCATAACCGGTAATTTAAAAATAACCTTGCAAAGTTACTACAAAAAAGTGAAATGCGGAAAGATATAGTGATAGAATTGAGTTACAAGGGTTTTGGTTGAAGTGGCGATAATCCGTGAAGCCATTACAATCCCTGCCGAAGCCAAATCCTGACGCCGCTACGTTACTTGTTCGTAACCATGCCCGAAAATGCGACAAACGGGTACGAATAGCGAAACAAGGCTCTAAGGAATAGTGAGTTATCCATAACTCATGCGAAAAATCAGGTTACGGAAAAAGATTGCGCCGTTCCTCCCCGTTTTGCGTACCAACACCGGACTCTTCACCAACTAATTTTGAAACCCAAAAATTAAGGACAATGAAGAGTACATTTTCAGTAATCTACTACCTCAAGCGTCAGGTAGTGAAAAAGGACGGGACAGTTCCCGTCATGGGACGCATCACGGTGGACGGCAGCCAGACACAGTTCAGCTGCAAACTGACTGTCGATCCGAAACTGTGGGACACCAAAGGTGGACGTGTCACGGGCAGAAGCACGGCGGCACTCGAAACGAACCGTATGCTTGACAAGATGCGGGTACGCATCAACAGGCATTATCAGGAAATCATGGAGCGTGACAACTTCGTCACGGCGGAGAAGGTGAAGAACGCCTTTCTCGGACTGGAACACCGCTACCACACGCTGATGCAGGTGTTCCGCCAGCACAACGAGGACTACGAGAAGCAGGTGGAGGCAGGCATGAAAGCCAAAGGCACGCTGCTGAAGTACCGCACCGTTTACAAGCACATGCAAGAGTTCCTCGACATCCGCTACCATGTGAAGGACATCGCCCTAAAAGAGCTTACCCCGGCTTTCATCTCCGACTTCGAGATGTTCCTGCGCACGGACAAGCACTGCTGCACCAATACCGTGTGGCTGTACGTCTGCCCGTTACGGACGATGGTATTCATCGCCATCAACAACGAGTGGCTGACGCGCGACCCGTTCCGCGAGTATGAAATCAAGAAGGAGGAAACAACACGCAGTTTCCTGACCAAAGATGAGATCCGCCTGCTGATGGAGGGGAAACTGAAAAACGCCAAACAGGAATTGTACCGCGACCTCTACCTGTTCTGCGCCTTCACGGGGCTGTCGTTCGCGGATATGCGCAACCTTACGGAAGAGAATATCCGCACCTACTTCGACGAACACGAGTGGATAAACATCAACCGCCAGAAAACGGGCGTGGTGTCCAACATCCGCCTGCTCGACATCGCCAACCGCATAATCGGCAAATACCGGGGACTGTGCGGGGACGGCAGGATATTTCCCGTTCCGCATTATAACACGTGCCTTGCCGGTATCCGTGCCGTCGCCAAGCGTTGCGGCATCACCAAGCATATCACGTGGCATCAGAGCCGCCACACGGCAGCCACGACGATATTCCTCTCCAACGGTGTTCCCATCGAAACGGTCAGCTCCATGCTCGGACACAAGAGCATAAAGACGACGCAGATTTACGCAAAGATAACCAAAGAGAAGCTCAATCAGGACATGGAGAACCTTGCCGCAAGATTGAACGGCGTCGAGGAATTTGCAGGTTGCACCATCTAAAAAGAAAAGCCATGAAACGTGACACAATCATCATCGAGGACAAGGCAGTCAGCGTAACCGGTAACGACGTGTGGATGACCGCCACCGAAATAGCCGGATTGTTCCATACGACCGTCCCGGCAGTGAACGCCGCCATCAGAGCCGTCCGCAAGTCGGACGTGCTGAACGACTACGAGGTGTGCCGCTACATGCAGCTTGAAAACGGGCTGCACGCGGACGTGTACGCCCTTGAAATCATCATCCCGGTCGCTTTCAGGGTGAATACCTACAACACCCACCTGTTCCGCACATGGCTGGTGGGAAAGGCACTCTCACAAGAGAAACGGCAGACATACGTGATGTTCATACAGAACGGAAAAGCCGGGTATTGCTGATTGCACATACCCCATAAGACAAGTAAACGGGTAGCACCACAAAAGGTGTCACCCGTTTACTTTTTCATGAAACCGCCTCACTCCAGCGGCTTGCGGTAGTTCGCTTCCAGTACCCCGCGCAGCCCCGTTTCCGGGTAAAGCACCTTCCCTCCCAAAAGTATGAAGGGCAACACGCGGTTGTTGCGGTATTCCTGCAAGGTGCGCCGGCTCACACGGAGCAGTTCCGACACCTCGCCGTCCGTCAGGTAACGTTCCCCGTCCAGCGGAGGACGGTAGCTTTCCAGAAATGCGGACAGCCATTTCGAGCCTTTGCGCATATCCTGCACCACAGAGGCTATCGGCTCGTCTTCCATCGTAAAAACATCGTTGTTCTCGTTCATCATAACTTCGGATTCAGTGGGTGAATAAATCAAATCATCTGCCGTGCGGATAGAGCGTGCCGACAAGCGGTATCAGCCGCTTCACCTCCTCTGGCTTGTAATAGAACCTGCGGTTTATCTGCGAGTAGCCGATAAGCCGCCTGTCACGCAGCGTCTGCAACGTGCGCGGGCTTATTCTCAACTGCCCGCAGACCTCCTCGCCCGTGAGCCATCTTTCCATGCGCCCCGTGTCGCTTTTGCGCCTCAGGGCGGCGACCTTCTCCGAGAGTGCGCCGAATGCCGCCACCATCATCTCGAAAGTCTTTTTCTCGATAGATACTATTTCCATATTCATGTCATTTAGAGTTTGCCGCAAAGGTAACGAAACGGCATACAAGACGTATCGTTTTCCGCTGAAAGGCTGCCTGTTGCGCCGTTTGACCGGGTTACGGAGCCATCTTCCGCAAAAATCTTACGTGAGTCACGTAGTGAGTTGTTAAAGCCCCTTTTGTTTATTGCCGAATTTTGTCGCAGAAACAAAAAGAAAGGACTGAACATGAAAGTGATAACAATGGAAAGTTCCGCCTACAAGGAGATGATGGCGCAGATTGCGAACATCGCAGGGTACATCCGCGAGGCAAGGGACGAGAAGAAACGGAAGCGGGAAACCGAAGACAAGCTGCTTGACACGGCACAGGCGGCGAAGATGCTCAACGTGAGCAAGCGCACCATGCAGCGTATGCGCACCGACCACCGTATCGAGTATGTGGTGGTACGCGGAAGCTGCCGCTACCGCCTTTCCGAGATACTGCGGCTATTGGAGGACAACACAGTAAGGAACGAGGAAGGGACAATAGACACCCTGTTCCACAACCACACGCTGCGCACGGGCGGCAAACCAAAAGGAAGGAGGACATAGGTCATGGAACTGCTCACACGAAACAACTTCGAGGGCTGGATGCAGAAGCTGATGGAACGGCTCGACCGTCAGGACGAACTGCTGCTGGCGATGAAGGCTGAGGGGAAACAGCCCACTATCACGGAAAGCATCCGCCTTTTCGACAATCAGGATTTGTGCATGTTGCTCCAGATAAGCAAACGCACCCTCCAACGCTACCGCAGCGTAGGCGCATTGCCCTACAAGACGCTGGGCAAGAAGACCTATTACAGCGAGGAGGACGTGCTGACATTCCTTTCCAACCATATCAAGGACTTCAAAAAGGAAGATATAGCCTTCTACAAGGCTCGTATCCATAATTTCTTTCATAAATAACCCATTAAAACATTTTTCAGATGGCAAAGAAAAAAGACGAAAAGGACGTGCTGGTAGTCCGTGACGAGAAGACAGGCGAGATCAGCGTGGTAGCCGGGCTGAACGCGGACGGCACACCCAAGCGCACCCCCGCAAAAGCGGAGAACGCGCAGAGTTTCCTGCAATTCGACCGACATGGCGACGTGCTGGACAACTTCTTCAAGAACTTCTTCCGGCAGTGCAAGGAACCCAGCCGCTTCGGTTTCTACCGCATTGCGGCAGACCAAGCTGAAAATCTCTTAGAGGTGATGAAGCAACTGCTGAAAGACCCCGAAGCGAACAAGGAGCTGCTCGCCCCTCACAAGGTGGACACCTCCGACTATGAGAAGAAGGTGCAGGAAGAGATGGCAGCACAACAGACAGAGAAACAAGAACCTCAAAAACAGGAGAACATGGAACAACGGAAAGAACAGCAACAGGACAAATCCGAACAGATGCAGGGCAAACGTGGCTACCAGCCCATCGACGAGAGTAAAATCAACTGGCAGGAGCTGGAGGACAGATGGGGCGTAAAGCGGGACAACCTTGAAAAGTCCGGCGACCTTACGAAGATGCTCAACTATGGCAAGTCCGACTTGGTAAAGGTCAAACCGACCTTCGGCGGCGAATCATTCGAGCTGGACGCCCGCCTCTCCTTCAAGAAGGACGGTGAGGGAAACATCAGCCTCGTGCCGCACTTCATCCGCAAGGAGCAGAAGCTGGATGAGTACAAGGAACACAAATTCTCCGACAATGACCGGAAGAACCTCCGCGAAACGGGCAATCTCGGTAGGGTCGTGGACATTGTGGACAGGGAAACGGGCGAGATCATCCCCTCCTACATCAGCATCGACCGCAAGACGAATGAAATCACGGACATTCCGGCAAGCAGGGTGCGCATCCCGGAGCGCATCGGCAAGACGGAAATCACCACGCAGGAGCGGGACATGCTCCGCGCCGGACTGCCCGTACGCGACAAGCTCATCGAGCGCAACGACGGCAGAAAGTTCGTCACCACCCTGCAAGTGAACGTGGAGCAGCGCGGCGTGGAGTTCGTGCCGGGAACCGGCAAGTCGCCCCGTACCGCACAGACACAGGAAACCAAAGGCGACACATCGAAAAGTCAGGCGCAGGGCGGGGAAAATGCCGCACAGACCAAGAAGGAGCAACGCCGCAACACGTGGACGAACGAGGACGGCAGCATCCGCCCCATCAGCAAATGGAGCGGCGTGAGCTTCACCGACCAGCAGAAAGCCGACTATGTGGCGGGTAAAGCCGTGAAGCTGGAGAACGTGACCGACAAGCAGGGCTTCCATGCCACGATGTATATCAAGTTCAACCCGGAGAAGGGACGCCCGTACCGCTACGACACGAACCCTGACAATGCACAGCAGGTTGCTCCGTCCAACGAGAGCCGCACGCAGGTGGCGGTGAACAACGATGGCAAGACCAACGAGGCTACAAAGAATCTGAGAGAGCCGTTGCAGAAAGGTCAGACCAACCCGAAGGACGCCCGCCAGCAACAGCAGCAGGAGAAGCCGCAGAAGAAAACGGGCAAGGGCATGAAAATGTAATCCCGTGTCCGCCACTGAATCCAAAATAAAATCCAAAGTATCAACAAAAAAGAAGAAGACATGAAGACAATCATTGCAGAAAAGCCCTCCGTGGCACGTGAAATCGCCCGCATCGTGGGCGCGACAAAGAGAGAGGAAGGATATTTCGAGGGAGGCGGTTATGCCGTGACATGGGCATTCGGACACCTCGTTCAGCTTGCCATGCCCGACGGCTACGGCGTGCGCGGATTTGTCCGTGACAACCTCCCGATTATTCCCGACACATTCACGCTCGTCCCCCGTCAGGTCAGGACGGAGAAAGGTTACAAGCCCGACAGCGGCGTGGTGTCGCAGATAAAAGTCATCAAAAGACTGTTCGACACAAGCGAACATATCATCGTGGCGACCGATGCCGGACGCGAGGGAGAGCTTATCTTCCGCTACCTCTACCACTATACGGGTTGCACCACTCCTTTCGTGCGCCTGTGGATCAGCTCTCTCACCGACAAAGCTATCCGCGAGGGACTGCGGAAACTCGAAGACGGCAGCAAATACGACAACCTCTACCTCGCCGCCAAAGCGCGGAGCGAATCCGACTGGCTCGTGGGCATCAACGGCACACAGGCGTTATCCATCGCCGCCGGACACGGCACGTATTCCGTGGGGCGGGTGCAGACACCAACGTTGGCTATGGTATGTGAACGCTACTGGGAGAACCGCCGCTTTACGTCCGAAGCATTCTGGCAGCTCCATATCGCAACGGACGGTTGCGACGGCGAAGTCGTGAAATTCTCATCCTCCGAGAAATGGAAAGAGAAAGAACCGGCGATGGAACTATATAATAAGGTAAAGGCGGCAGGTTGCGCCACTGTCACGAAAGCCGAGCGCAAGGAGAAGACGGAGGAAACTCCCTTGCTCTACGACCTGACCACGCTCCAGAAAGAAGCCAACGCCAAGCACGGCTTCACGGCGGAACAGACGCTTGAAATCGCGCAGAAACTCTACGAAAAGAAGTTGATAACCTATCCGAGAACGGGAAGCCGCTACATCCCCGAAGACGTGTTTGCCGAAATTCCCAAACTGCTCGCTTTCATCGGCACACAGCCCGAATGGAAAGACAAGGTGCGGGCAAAAGCCGCCCCGACACGCCGCAGCGTGGACGACGGCAAGGTGACAGACCACCATGCCCTGCTCGTCACGGGTGAGAAACCGCTCTTCCTCTCCAAAGAGGACAATACCATCTATCAGATGATTGCCGGGCGCATGGTCGAGGCATTCTCTGAGAAATGCGTCAAGGATGTGACCACTGTCACGGCGGAATGTGCCGGAGTGGAGTTTACCGTAAAAGGCAGCGTCGTGAAGCAAACCGGATGGCGTGCCGTCTATGGCGAGGAAAAAGAGGAAATTACCATCCCCGGCTGGCAGGAAGGCGACACGCTGACACCGAAAGGCTCGTCCATTACCGAAGGAAAGACCAAACCCAAGCCGCTGCATACCGAAGCCACCCTGCTCTCGGCAATGGAAACGGCGGGCAAGGAAATTGAGGACGACGCACTGCGGCAGGCGATGAAGGACTGTGGCATCGGTACTCCCGCCACACGCGCCTCCATCATCGAAACGCTTTTCAAGCGCGGTTACATGGAACGCTGCAAGAAGTCGCTTGTTCCCACCGAAAAAGGACTTGCCCTCAATTCCGTCGTCAAGACGATGCGCATCGCCGATGTTGCCATGACGGGCGAATGGGAAAAGGAGCTGGCGCGTATCGAGCGCGGGGAACTGTCCGACGACACCTTCCGCAAGGAGATAGAGGCGTACACACGTGAGATAACCTCCGAACTGATCTCGTGCGACAAGCTCTTCGGCAGCCGTGACTCCGGCTGCGCGTGTCCCAAGTGTGGCACGGGCAGGATGCGGTTCTACGGCAAGGTGGTACGCTGCGACAACACGGAGTGCGGACTGCCCGTGTTCCGGCTGAAAGCGGGACGCACCCTGTCCGACGATGAAATCAAAGACCTGCTCACCGAAGGGCATACCAAGCTGCTCAAAGGGTTCAAGAGCAAACAGGGCAAGAGTTTCGATGCTGTTGTCGCCTTTGACGGGGAATATAACACGACTTTTGTGTTCCCGGAGGCTAAAAAGGACAAGAAATTTTCAGGACGGAAGAAATAGTATTAACTTTGCCACTTGTTCAGAGTAATGAATTGTTCTTCGATACCGGATTACACTCATACTTTGGATTTAGTGGTGGCACTCGGAGGGATACCGAGTGCCTTTTTCTTCCTTTTTCCAACCGATTATCCCGTTAATTATCAATCCGCTAAATCCAAAGTAATGAACAACAAGAAGAAAAACGAGGGTCAGACCGACTTTTCCTATTACGGTCTGTACCTGCTGGACTATCTCCGCACGAACAAGTTTGAACAGGCTGACGACACCGCTTTCATACGGGAACGGGCCGACCGTGCCGCCGAAACGTATGAGAGGGCACGGCTTGAAGGCTATCCCGCCGATGGTGCGCAGGAACTGGCGATGGACACGCTGCTGCGCGGGCTGCATTATTCCCGTTACGCCATCCTCCGCGAAGTCGTGGAAAACGAGTTTGCCGATGAAGTGCCGGAAGAGAAGCGTGAAGCCTTTGTCCTGAAACTGCTGCCGCTTGTCGGCAACGTGTTCTCCGTCTATGACCTCTCGGATGACAATTTCGCCCTGTCTTCCGATTACGACCTGCTCTACACGGAGCTGACGGGAGCAACCGTCCTTTACTTAGACGAATATGGCGTTTAACCGCAAACAGAAACTGCGGGACAACATCGAGGCGATACGGACGGCATTCATCCTTGACAGGGAAAATAGGACAGCGACAACCGAAGAGCGTGCCATACTTCAAAGGTACTGCGGTTTCGGCGGTCTGAAATGTATCCTCAACCCTGCAAAGGAACTGACGGATGCCGTCCGGTGGGCGAAATCCGACCTCGAACTGTTCGCCCCGACGGTGGAGCTGCACAGGCTTATCCGTGAGAACAGCAAGGACGAAACAGAGTACAAGCGGTTTGTGGATTCGCTGAAAGCGTCCGTGCTGACCGCTTTCTACACCCCCAAAGAGATAACCGACACCATCGCGGACGTGCTGGCAGATTACAGCGTCCGCCCCGCCCGTATGCTCGAACCGTCGGCAGGTGTCGGCGTGTTCGTGGATTCCATGCTGCGGCACAGCCCCAATGCGGATGTGATGGCTTTCGAGAAGGATCTGCTCACGGGTACAATCTTGAGGCATCTCTATCCCGACCAGAAAATGCGCACCTGCGGTTTTGAGAAAATCGAAAGACCGTTCAACAATTATTTCGACTTGGCGGTGTCCAACATTCCGTTCGGTGACATTGCCGTGTTCGACGCGGAGTTTCAGCGGAGCGACTCTTTCGGCAGACGCTCCGCCCAGAAAACCATCCACAACTATTTCTTTCTCAAAGGACTGGATGCCGTGCGTGACGGCGGTATCGTGGCGTTCATCACCTCGCAAGGGGTATTGAATAGCACCAAGACCTCCGTGCGTAACGAGCTGTTCAGTCAGGCCAATCTGGTATCCGCGATACGCCTGCCCAACAACCTGTTCACGGACAACGCGGGCACGGAGGTGGGCAGTGACCTGATTGTCCTGCAAAAGAACCTCAGCAAGAAGGAAATGTCGCAGGACGAGCGGCTGATGACCGTGATACAGACGGACACGAAAACCGCCCTGACCGACAACGCCTATTTCATCCACCACCCGGAACGCATCGTGCATACGATGGCGAAACTTGACACAGACCCCTACGGGAAGCCCGCTATGGTTTATCTGCACGAGGGCAAGGCAGCAGGCATCGCCGGGGATTTGCGCCGTATGCTCGACGAGGATTTCCATTACAGGCTTGCCATGCGCTTGTATTCGGGTTCAATCCGGCAGGCAGGAACGGAAGAAAAAGTTGCCGTTCAAAATAAAGTAGAGCGTCCTGCCATAAAATTGGAAACAGTATCCTCGGCGCAGACGGTGGAAACTCCGACAGAAAAGCCGCAACCCGCAGATGAAAAGCCGGAGATAGAACCGCGCCCGCAATATTCCGCAGGCGTGCAGCTCACCCTGCTTGACCTCTGGGGGATGACGGAAGAGGTCAGCCAACCGAAAACCTCCAAAAAGAAAAAGACGGTGAAAAAGGCAGTTACGGCAAAGTCCACTCCGCCCAAACCGAAAGTCACGGTTACACCGACAGCTCCAACTGCAAAACCCGCAATGGAGAATAAGGAGGTGAAAGCGGAGAACACCGCCAAGCCTGCCGACCCGGACGACATCTATGCCACACTGGACTGGGATACCAATCCTCCCATCAACGGTTTCTATGAAATGATGATGGGTTTGACGCCGGAGCGTAGGAAAGAACTTCGGGAACTGGCAAGGCAGCATAACGAGAAACAAGTGGCGGAAAAGACGGAAGTGAAAGCCGTGCCGGAAACTTCCCGTGAGCAGCCACGACAGGAGGAAACACAGCCGGAGGCAGTCGCCGCACCTGCCGTTACAGATACCCCATCGGAAGCGGTGGGGACTTTCCTTTTCCCCGACATCGAAGCGGAAAAGCCGAAGGAGGAAGTCGTGGACCTTTCTCCGCGTGCCTACCACCGCACGCCGGAGATGCACCTGCGCGAAGGGTCGCTGGTGGCTGACCGGGGGCGTCATAACATCGGCTACCTGAAAGACATCACGCCATACGGGGCGACATTCCAGCCGCTCGACCTGAAAGGATACCAGAAGGAAAAGGCGTTGTTGTATGTGTCGCTGCGTGACGCCTACGAGCGTCTGTACCGTTATGAATCGCTCCGGCGCGAGGCAAATGTTCCGTGGCGAGAGCATCTGAATACCTGTTACGATGAGTTTGTCATGCGCTACGGCAACCTCAACGCCAAGCAGAACGTGAAGTTAGTGATGATGGATGCGGGCGGGCGCGACATCCTTTCGCTGGAACGGATGGAAAACGGAAAGTTCGTCAAGGCGGACATCTTCGAGCATCCTGTTTCCTTCGCGGTGGAGAGCCATGCCAACGTAGGCTCTCCCGAAGAAGCCCTGTCTGCGTCGCTCAACAAATATGGTACGGTCAATCTCGACTATATGCGGGAGATAACCGACAGCACGGCGGAGGATTTGCTCACTGCCCTGCAAGGGCGCATCTACTACAATCCGCTCGTGACCGGTTACGAAATCAAAGACCGTTTCATCGCCGGAAATGTCATAGAGAAAGCGGAACGCATAGAGGCATGGATGGGTGACAATCCCGAAAATGAGCGTATGCCGGAGGTGAAGCAGGCGTTGGAGGCTCTGAAAGATGCCGAGCCGCAGCGCATCGCCTTCGAGGATCTGGACTTCAATTTCGGGGAACGCTGGATTCCGACGGGTGTCTATGCCGCCTACATGAGCCGGCTGTTCGACACGGAGGTGAAAATCGCCTATTCCGCAAGCATGGACGAGTTTTCGGTGGTGTGCGGCTACCGCACCATGAAAATCACGGACGAGTTTCTGGTGAAGGGGTATTACCGGAACTATGACGGTATGCACCTCCTAAAACACGCCCTGCACAACACCTGCCCTGACATGATGAAGTCCATCGGCAAGGACGAGCATGGCAACGACATCAAGATGCGCGACAGCGAGGGAATACAACTCGCCAACGCCAAGATTGACGAGATACGAAACGGCTTCTCCGAATGGCTCGAAGAGCAGTCGCCGCAGTTCAAGGAGCGGCTTGTGACGATGTATAACCGCAAGTTCAACTGTTTCGTGCGCCCGCGCTACGACGGCTCCCATCAGACCTTTCCCGACCTCAACCTGAAAGGGCTGGCAAGCCGGGGTATCAAGAGCGTCTATCCCTCACAGATGGATTGCGTCTGGATGTTGAAACAGAACGGCGGCGGAATTTGCGACCACGAGGTGGGAACCGGTAAGACGCTGATAATGTGCATCGCCGCGCATGAGATGAAGCGTCTGAATTTGGCACACAAGCCGATGATTATCGGGCTGAAAGCCAACGTTGCGGAGATTGCAGCCACCTATCAGGCGGCATATCCCAACGCACGTATTCTGTACGCTTCGGAGAAGGACTTTTCGACCGCCAACCGTGTGCGCTTCTTCAATAATATAAAGAACAACGACTACGATTGCGTCATCATGTCGCACGACCAGTTCGGCAAGATACCGCAGTCGCCGGAATTGCAGCAGCGCATCCTGCAAGCAGAGCTTGACACGGTGGAGGAAAACCTCGAAGTGCTACGGCAGCAGGGAAAGAACGTGTCGCGGGCGATGCTGAAAGGATTGGAGAAGCGCAAGCACAACCTTGAAGCGAAGCTGGAGAAGGTGGAACACGCCATAAAGTCACGCACGGACGACGTGGTGGATTTCAAGCAGATGGGCATCGACCACATCTTCATAGATGAGAGCCACCAGTTCAAGAATCTGACTTTCAACACGCGCCACGACCGTGTGGCGGGATTGGGAAACAGCGAGGGAAGCCAGAAGGCACTTAACATGCTCTTTGCCATACGCACCATACAGGAGCGCACAGGAAAAGACTTGGGTGCGACCTTCCTCTCCGGCACGACTATCAGCAACTCACTGACTGAATTGTACCTGCTGTTCAAGTACCTGCGCCCGAAGGAGCTGGAACGGCAGGACATAAGGTGTTTCGACGCTTGGGCGGCGATATTTGCCAAGAAGACGACGGATTTTGAATTTAACGTGACGAACAATGTGGTCCAGAAGGAGCGTTTCCGCTACTTCATCAAAGTGCCGGAGCTTGCCGCCTTCTATAATGAAATCACGGACTACCGCACGGCGGAGGATGTGGGCGTTGACCGTCCTGCCAAGAACGAGATACTGCACCATATACCGCCCACGCCGGAACAGGAGGACTTCATACAGAAACTGATGCAGTTCGCCAAGACGGGCGATGCCACCTTGTTGGGCAGGCTGCCGCTTTCGGAAACGGAAGAAAAGGCGAAGATGCTCATCGCCACGGACTATGCCCGGAAAATGGCACTCGACATGCGCATGATAGACCCGAATTACGAAGATCATCCCGACAACAAAGCGAGTCACTGTGCCAAGATGATCGCGGAGTATTATCAAAAATACGACGCCCAGAAAGGCACGCAGTTCGTTTTCTCTGATTTGGGGACATACCAGCCGGGCGACGGGTGGAACGTCTATTCGGAAATCAAGCGCAAACTGACGGAGGACTACGGTATACCGCCAAGCGAGGTGCGCTTCATTCAGGAGTGCAAGACCGACAAGGCGCGGAAGGCGGTGATAGACGCCATGAACGCCGGGACGGTGCGTGTGCTGTTCGGCTCTACCTCTATGCTCGGAACGGGTGTGAACGCCCAGAAACGGTGTGTGGCTATCCATCATCTCGATACGCCGTGGCGACCGTCCGACTTGCAACAGCGTGACGGACGCGGAGTTAGGGCAGGTAATGAGATTGCCAAACATTTCGCCGGGAACAACGTGGATGTAATCATCTACGCGGTGGAGAAGTCACTGGACAGCTACAAGTTCAACCTCCTGCACTGCAAGCAGACTTTCATAAGCCAGCTCAAAAGCGGTGCGATGGGTGCGCGTACCATCGACGAGGGGGCAATGGACGAAAAATCGGGCATGAATTTCTCGGAATACATGGCGTTGCTCTCCGGCAATACCGACCTGTTGGACAAGGCGAAACTGGAAAAGCGGATCGCATCGCTCGAAGGGGAACGCAAGTCGTTCAACAAGGGCAAGCGTGATTCGGAGTTCAAGCTGGAGTCAAAGACCGGCGAGTTGCGCAACAACACGGCTTTCATAGATGCCATGACGGAGGACTGGAACCGCTTCCTGTCGGTGGTGCAGACCGACAAGGAGGGCAACCGCCTTAATATAATAAAGGTGGACGGAGTGGATTCCGCCGATGAGAAGGTCATCGGAAAGCGTTTGCAGGAGATAGCCAAGAATGCCACGACCGGAGGGTTGTACACGCAGGTCGGTGAACTTTACGGTTTTCCGATAAAGGTGGTGAGCGAAAGGATACTCAAAGAGGGATTGGAGTTCACCGACAACCGCTTCGTGGTCGAGGGGAACTACAAGTACACCTACAACAACGGGCATCTGGCGATGGCTGACCCGTTGGCCGCCGCCCGCAACTTCCTCAACGCGATGGAGAGGATACCCTCCATCATCGACCAGTACAAGGCGAAGAACGAGGTGCTGGAGATGGAGATACCGCAGTTACAGGAGATAGCGGGTAAGGTGTGGAAGAAGGAGGACGAGCTGAAGCAGTTGAAGTCCGAACTTGCCGCCCTTGACCGAAAAATTCAGCTGGAGCTTGCGCCACCCACGCCCGAAGTCGCAGAAAAGGAGAATGAAGGGCAACAGCTCAAGCCGGAAGCGGAAGATGTGAGGAACAGGCAGGCGCAATATCCCGAAAATGCACCGCCGCAGATACGCAGTCCGGCGGATAGTATCGTTGCCAACCATGTCATAATCGGGCGTCCGGGACTGTATGCCAAGGAGGAAACCCGGTCCAAAGGATTGAAAATATAACCTAAGGAATTTTATCTGAAGTATTAATAAGGGCTATCCCAAAAGGTCTAAAAGTAAATTTTATCCTTTCTGCAAGTATCTATAGGATGGCAACTGCATTTTTTTCTTTTTGGGCAGCCCTTATTAAAATTTATTCTTATTTTAGGTTATATACATTCATGTCCATTTATGTAAAAAATTCCTGCTGACCTTGTTTATGTCTTGTCAGTCACCATTTGCAAAACCATATTTGACCCTCAAAGAGGCTGAATTTGATAAGTAACTTGCTACATACTCATAATAAGGAGCTAAATAGAACACGAATGGGAAATACACAAATGCTAAACTAAAGAAGATATTGGCCAAAATAAACGCTATACCGAGAGAGAAACTTGATTTTTCAACTTCCTAAAACGGTGTTGTTCAAACATTTCTACTTATTTGTACTTGCCAGTTGAACCTACGCTTCCCTAATAAAATGTCTATGGTAAAAAGTTAAAAAATCCTCCCACTTTTGTTAGATATATTTTTTTGTGTAATTTTGTAATCGTTATGCGGCAGTAATAATATACATATTAATACGAGTTAGTAATCCTGTAGTTCTCATATGCTACGAGGAGGTATTAAAAGGTGCGTTTCGACAATGCATCTACTGTAGTATATTATTGCTTAATCCAAATGAATATTATAAATTTAGGAATTCTTGCTCACATTGATGCAGGAAAAACTTCCGTAACCGAGAATCTGCTGTTTGCCAGTGGAGCAACGGAAAAGTGCGGCCGTGTGGATAATGGTGACACCATAACGGACTCTATGGATATAGAGAAACGTAGAGGAATTACTGTCCGGGCTTCTACGACATCTATTATCTGGAATGGAGTGAAATGCAATATCATTGACACTCCGGGACACATGGATTTTATTGCGGAAGTGGAGCGGACATTCAAAATGCTTGATGGAGCAGTCCTCATCTTATCCGCAAAGGAAGGCATACAAGCGCAGACAAAGTTGCTGTTCAGTACTTTACAAAAGCTGCAAATCCCGACAATTATATTTATCAATAAGATTGACCGTGCCGGTGTGAATTTGGAGCGTTTGTATATGGATATAAAAACAAATCTGTCGCAAGATGTCCTGTTTATGCAAACTGTTGTCGATGGATCGGTTTATCCGGTTTGCTCCCAAACATATATAAAGGAAGAATACAAAGAATTTGTATGCAACCATGACGACGATATATTAGAACGATATTTGGCGGATAGCGAAATTTCACCGGCTGATTATTGGAATACGATAATCGCTCTTGTGGCAAAAGCCAAAGTCTATCCGGTGCTACATGGATCAGCAATGTTCAATATCGGTATCAATGAGTTGTTGGACGCCATTTCTTCTTTTATACTTCCTCCGGCATCAGTCTCAAACAGACTTTCAGCTTATCTCTATAAGATAGAGCATGACCCCAAAGGGCATAAAAGAAGTTTTCTTAAAATAATTGACGGAAGTCTGAGACTTCGAGACGTTGTAAGAATCAACGATTCGGAAAAATTCATCAAGATTAAAAATCTAAAGACTATTTATCAGGGCAGAGAGATAAATGTTGATGAAGTGGGTGCCAATGATATCGCGATTGTAGAAGATATAGAAGATTTTCGAATCGGAGATTATTTAGGTGCTAAACCTTGTTTGATTCAAGGATTATCTCATCAGCATCCCGCTCTCAAATCCTCCGTCCGGCCAAATAAGCCCGAAGAGAGAAGCAAGGTGATATCCGCTCTGAATACATTGTGGATTGAAGACCCGTCTTTGTCCTTTTCCATAAACTCATATAGTGATGAATTGGAAATCTCGTTATATGGTTTGACCCAAAAGGAAATCATACAGACATTGCTGGAAGAACGATTTTCCGTAAAGGTCCATTTTGATGAGATCAAGACTATCTACAAAGAACGACCTATAAAAAAGGTCAATAAGATTATTCAGATCGAAGTACCACCCAACCCTTACTGGGCCACAATAGGGCTGACTCTTGAACCCTTACCGTTAGGGGCAGGGTTGCAAATCGAAAGTGACATCTCCTATGGTTATCTGAACCATTCTTTTCAAAATGCCGTTTTTGAAGGGATTCGTATGTCTTGCCAATCTGGTTTACATGGATGGGAAGTGACAGATCTGAAAGTAACTTTTACTCAAGCCGAGTATTATAGCCCGGTAAGTACACCTGCTGATTTCAGACAGCTGACCCCTTATGTCTTCAGGCTGGCTTTGCAACAGTCAGGTGTGGACATTCTCGAACCGATGCTCTGTTTTGAGTTGCAGATACCCCAAGTAGCGAGTTCCAAAGCTATTACAGATTTGCAAAAACTGATGTCTGAGATTGAAGACATCAGTTGTAATAATGAGTGGTGTCATATTAAAGGGAAAGTTCCATTAAATACAAGTAAAGACTATGCCTCAGAAGTAAGTTCGTACACTAAGGGCTTAGGCATTTTTATGGTTAAGCCATGTGGGTATCAAATAACAAAAGACGGTTATTCTGATAATATCCGCATGAACGAAAAAGATAAACTTTTATTCATGTTCCAAAAATCAATGTCATTAAAATAATGGAGCGGTCAGGAAATTTCTATAAGGCAATACGGTTGGGATATATACTTATCTCCATTCTTATCGGATGTATGGCATATAATAGCCTCTATGAATGGCAGGAGATAGAAGCATTAGAACTTGGCAATAAAAAAATAGACGAGCTCCGAAAAGAAATAAACAATATCAATATTCAAATGATAAAATTTTCTCTATTGGGTGAAACAATACTGGAATGGAACGATAAAGATATCGAGCATTACCATGCACGGCGTATGGCAATGGACAGTATGCTCTGCCGTTTCAAGGCCACCTATCCAGCAGAGCGCATCGATAGTGTGCGCAGTCTTTTAGAGGATAAGGAACGACAGATGTTCCAGATAGTCCGGTTAATGGATGAACAACAATCTATTAACAAGAAGATAGCCAATCAAATTCCGGTTATTGTACAGAAAAGTGTGCAGGAACAGTCCAAAAAGCCAAAACGAAAAGGTTTCTTAGGCATATTCGGCAAAAAAAAGGAAGTAACTCCAGCAGTATCAACCACTATCCTTCATTCGGTCAATAGAAACGTAATCAGCGAACAGAAAGTGCAGGATCGCCAATTGTCGGAACAAGCCGACAGCCTTGCAGCTCGTAATGCAGAACTTAACAGACAACTGCAAGAATTGATTTGCCAAATAGAAGAAAAGGTACAAACCGAACTGCAAAGCCGGGAAAACGAAATAGTTGCCATGCGTGAAAAGTCATTTATGCAAGTAGGCGGTTTAATGGGATTCGTTCTTCTATTGTTGTTAATTTCCTACATCATCATACATCGTGATGCAAAAAGCATTAAACAATACAAGCACAAGACAACTGATTTGATAAGGCAACTGGAACAATCCGTACAACGGAACGAGGCACTGATAACGTCAAGGAAGAAGGCGGTACATACTATCACCCATGAACTGCGCACACCGCTGACAGCAATAACAGGCTATGCCGGACTGATACGGAAAGAACAGTGTGAGGATAAGTCCGGGCAGTATATCCAAAACATACTGCAATCCTCCGACCGTATGCGGGATATGCTTAACACTTTGCTTGACTTCTTCCGCCTGGACAACGGCAAGGAACAGCCCCGTCTGTCACCCTGCCGGATTTCAGCAATCACGCACACACTTGAAACGGAGTTCATGCCTGTTGCCGTGAACAAAGGGCTGTCCTTGTCCGTGAAGACTGGACACGATGCCATTGTATTGACCGACAAAGAGCGAATAATACAAATCGGGAATAACCTGCTGTCAAACGCTGTCAAGTTCACAGAAGAAGGCGGTGTTTCTTTGATTACTGAATATGATAATGGAGTTCTGACACTGGTCGTTGAAGATACAGGTACAGGCATGACAGAAGAGGAACAGAAACAAGCGTTCGGTGCGTTTGAACGTCTATCAAATGCCGCCGCAAAGGAGGGTTTCGGGCTTGGGCTTGCCATAATGCGTAATATTGTGTCGATGCTTGGCGGAACAATCCGTTTAGACAGCAAGAAAGGGAAAGGCAGTCGTTTCACAGTTGAAATTTCTATGCAGGAAGCTGAAGAACAGCTTGGATATACAAGCAATACACCTGTTTATCATAACAATAAATTCCATGATGTTGTCGCCATTGACAATGATGAGGTATTACTTCTGATGCTGAAAGAGATGTATTCCCAAGAAGGAATACACTGCGACACTTGCACCGATGCTGCGGCACTGATGGAAATGATACGCCAGAAAGAATACAGCCTGTTGCTGACAGACTTGAATATGCCCGATATAAACGGTTTCGAATTGCTGGAACTGTTGCGTTCGTCCAACGTGGGCAATTCACCAACAATCCCGGTGGTTGTGGCAACCGCTTCGGGCAGTTGTAACAAAGGGGAACTATTGGCAAAAGGCTTTGCCGGATGCCTGTTCAAACCGTTCTCCATATCGGAACTGATGGAGGTTTCCGACAGGTGTGCCATAAAAGCGACACCGGACGGGAAACCGGACTTTTCCGCCTTATTGTCCTATGGCAATGAAGCCGTCATGCTGGAAAAGTTGATAACTGAAACAGAAAAGGAAATGCAGGCGGTACGGGATGCAGCAAAAGAAAAAGACCTGCAAAAGCTGGATTCCCTGATCCACCACCTGCGCAGTTCGTGGGAGGTGCTCCGTGCCGACCAACCGCTGAATGTACTTTACGGATTGCTTCGTGGCGATGCTCTCCCGGATGGTGAAGCGTTAAGCCATGCCGTGACTGCCGTGCTGGATAAGGGAGTGGAAATAATACGGTTGGCAGAAGAGGAAAGGAGAAAATACGAAGATGAATAAGACAAAAATAATTGTGGTGGAAGACAACATCGTGTATTGCGAATATGTCTGCAATATGCTGTCACGGGAGGGCTACCGCAATATGAAGGCTTACCACCTCTCAACCGCGAAGAAACATCTGCAACAGGCAACAGATAATGATATCGTGGTTGCCGACCTGCGTCTGCCTGACGGCAGTGGCATAGACCTTTTGTGCTGGATGCGAAAGGAGGGAAAGATGCAGCCCTTCATCATTATGACCGACTACGCCGAAGTTAATACCGCCGTGGAAAGCATGAAACTCGGCTCGATAGACTATATTCCCAAACAGCTTGTGGAGGATAAACTTGTCCCCCTGATCCGTTCCATACTGAAAGAACGTCAGGCAGGACAACGCCGTATGCCTATATTCGCCCGTGAAGGTTCCGCCTTTCAGAAAATCATGCACCGCATAAGGCTGGTAGCCGCCACCGATATGAGCGTGATGATATTTGGTGAGAACGGCACGGGCAAGGAGCATATTGCCCACCTGTTGCATGACAAGAGCAAACGTGCAGGCAAGCCATTTGTGGCGGTGGACTGCGGTTCACTCTCCAAAGAGCTTGCACCGTCGGCTTTCTTCGGACACGTCAAAGGTGCATTTACAGGTGCGGACAATGCCAAGAAAGGATATTTCCATGAGGCGGAAGGCGGCACGTTGTTTCTGGACGAGGTAGGAAACCTCGCGTTGGAAACCCAACAGATGTTGCTCCGTGCCATACAGGAGAGGCGGTATCGCCCGGTCGGAGACAAGGCAGACCGGAATTTCAATGTCCGCATCATCGCTGCTACCAATGAAGATTTGGAGGTATCGGTGAATGAAAAGCGTTTTCGGCAGGATCTTCTGTACCGCCTGCACGACTTCGGGATAACCGTTCCTCCGTTGCGTGACTGTCAAGAAGACATTATGCCGCTGGCAGAGTTCTTCCGTGATATGGCAAACAGAGAGCTGGAGTGTAGCGTGAGCGGGTTCAGTTCCGAAGCACGTAAAGCGTTGCTGACACACGCATGGCCGGGCAACGTGCGGGAACTTCGGCAGAAAGTTATGGGTGCTGTATTGCAGGCGCAGGAAGGTGTTGTCATGAAAGAGCATCTGGAACTTGCCGTGACGAAACCGACCTCTACTGTCAGCTTCGCCTTGCGCAATGACGCGGAGGATAAGGAGCGGATATTGCGTGCGTTGAAACAGGCAAACGGCAACCGGAGTGTCGCCGCAGAACTGCTCGGCATAGGCAGGACAACACTATACAGCAAACTTGAAGAGTATGGACTTAAATATAAATTCAAGCAATCATAGCCCGTAATTCACTGAATTTGGCTATCTTTGCATAACATTTGAGAAAAACGGCGATTGGCAGGAGCTTTTCGCCGCCAACATATAGGATAAGACCGCAAGGCGTTTCAAGCGAAAATCTGGTAAATTGGAACTACGGAGACGATTGCGTGATGCTTATGCTATGCTTACGCATAGCGTGCATTCACGTACTCTCCGTAAAGGCTTTACCAGAGCCATCGCTTGAAGGTAGTGTGAATTGCACGCTACTTTTTTACCCTTGCCTAACGAAAGGAAACGATTATGGGTAAAGTTCAGATTCTCGCCGTACTGACGATGGACGGATGTCTTTCTTCAGAGTTATATGATAAAGCACATCAGGATTTGTGCCTTGACCGTTGCGGTCTTGATGAAATCAGGAAGAAAGCCTTTTACCGTGTGACACCGGACTATTCCATTTCAATGCTGCACGAATGGAGAAAAGACTGCACAAACATCCGTTACCTCGCGGAAGCCACACCGGACACGGCAGACTATATAAACGGACTGCTGCGGATGCACGCTGTGGATGAAATCATACTATACACCGTTCCTTTCATATCCGGAAGCGGACGACATTTTTTTAAGTCGGCTCTGCCAGAGCAACACTGGACGCTTTCCTCTTTGAAAAGCTATCCCAACGGTGTATGTCGCATTATCTATATCCTTGATAAAAAAGCAAGATAGCCAAAATGTGCGGCAAGCATACATTTCTATTTTCAGGAATAGAATAAATGTTCCGATTACAAACAATTTAAGTCGGAGATAATTTGTCCTTGTGAAAAAATACTGAATTTTATACCTCTGAAATCCAGCACTTTGTAAAATTGAGTGTTGGATTTTTTATTTTCTGCCGCGTTTTTTGCCAATTATATTCATGTGCGCACGCAGAAAACAAAGTGTAATTTTCAAAATTGACAGAACCATGAATTATTTCTTGCTGGCGGAAACCGACTTTTTCCGCCTGATAAACGAAGCCGGCGACTGCAATATGGAAACGGCATACACGGCTTTCGCCACCCAAGTGATCGAACTGTGCAACGGCGGCATGGACATGAACCTTACCGTCATCGCGCTTGCCTACATCGAAATCGAGTTGCAGCACCATCCCGTACGTAATCTGTCAGAAGAAAAAAGAGAGATTGCCGCCTACGTCAGCAAGGCTCTGTCTTTCGTAAGAAAGATGCAGAAATTCCTTGCCACGCCCCAAGTGCCACCACTAATATCCGCCAACAACGCAACAGAAACCACCGCCAGCCTTCTTCAATGGACGGGCAATGCCATCGACCTCGTGGAACTTATCTACGGCATAGACGTGATGGGCTGCATCAACAACGGCAATATGCCGCTCAAACAGCTCGCCCCACTTCTCTATAAGATATTCGGGGTTGATTCTAAAGACTGCTACCGCTTCTACACTGATATCAAACGCCGGAAGAACGAAAGCCGCACCTATTTCATTGACAGGATGCAGGAAAAACTGAACGAGAGAATGTTGCGTGATGAGGAGTTGGAGCGGATGAGAAAATAAAAAAATATCCATTACATATGAGAAGACAGGAATACTCGTATCCTGTCTTTTTATTTTCATTTAATTATATATTAATTAGCACAATATATGTGAGTTTTTCATTCCTATAAGGACAAATTTCAGAAACGTATGTCTGGTAAATTATTGAGTCATCATAGTATGAACATATATCATTACTAAAAACAATGAAACAACTTCCATAAGATTGTGGTTGTAAAAATCGCCATTTAATAGCCCGTTTTTTTTGTAAAATTCGCCAATTAAAAAAATATGATTATCTTTGCATTATATTTTATAAGGTATGGAAACAGTAAATAGAATACTTCAAGAGAAGATTACAGCACGAATCGCGCCCAATAAAGCAGTACTGATTTTTGGTGCTCGCCGTGTTGGTAAAACGGTAATGATGCGTAAAATTGTGGACAACTATTCAGGTAGGACGATGATGCTCAACGGCGAAGACTACGACACATTAGCACTATTGGAGAATCGCTCAATAGCCAATTATCGGCATTTATTGGATGGTATTGATTTGCTGGCTATTGATGAGGCACAGAACATACCACAAATCGGTAGTATTCTGAAGTTGATAGTTGATGAAATACCGGGAATAAGTGTCTTGGCAAGTGGTTCTTCGTCATTCGATTTGCTGAATAAGACTGGTGAACCGTTGGTCGGCCGCAGTACGCAATTTCTCCTTACACCATTCTCGCAACGGGAAATCGCACAGACGGAAACGGCACTTGAAACCCGCCAGAACCTCGAAGCGCGCTTGATTTACGGTTCCTATCCCGAAGTAGTAATGATGGAGAACTATGAACGTAAAACAGACTACCTACGTGATATTGTCGGTGCATACCTGCTTAAAGATATCTTAGCAATTGACGGCTTAAAAAATTCGAGCAAGATGCGCGATCTACTGCGATTGATAGCTTTTCAGTTGGGCAGCGAAGTTTCTTACGAAGAGTTAGGTAAACAACTCGGCATGAGCAAGACGACCGTTGAAAAATACCTCGACCTATTGGAAAAGGTCTTCGTTATCTATCGTCTGGGGGCTTATTCGCGTAACCTACGCAAGGAGGTTACAAAAGCTGGCAAGTGGTACTTCTACGACAACGGCATTCGCAATGCCATTATCGGGGCTTTCTCACCGCTGGCCATTCGGCAGGATGTCGGTGCGCTGTGGGAGAACTACATCATCGGAGAGCGGCGCAAAGCGAACTTCAATGAGGGACTGCACAGGGAGTTCTATTTCTGGCGCACCTACGACAAACAGGAAATCGACCTGATTGAGGAGAGTGCCGACAGTCTTACCGCCTTGGAGTTCAAGTGGGGAAATAAAATGCCGGCCGCACCGAAAGCCTTCCAAGAAGCCTATCCCTATGCCGAGTTTCATGTGGTAAATCGGGAGAATTATTTGGAGTTCGTATAATCAATAAATTACGTATATGGAAACAAAACTACAATCCAAACAGCAATATCCGCGGTTTATCCAAAATAAACCGTGTGGTATTGACAAATTCGATGGAGGTTCGCAAGAAAGGTTGGCAAAAACTATTGCTCGCCATTTTTGTCAGAATGATTCATTGGATGAGGAATGTACTTTACCTCGAATTATCGGCATCGAAGGTATTTGGGGATCTGGAAAATCCAACGTGGTTAAAATGTTGGAACGTGAATTATCAGACGACTATTACTTTTTTGAGTATGACGCATGGGGACATCAAGAGGACTTGCAACGCCGCTCTATATTGGAATTGCTTACAAGCAAACTTATTGATGATGGTATCCTATCTGGAAATGCAACAATAAAAGTCAAAGGTGGAGGTACGAAAACCGTATCATGGTCTGAAAAGCTGAAATATTTATTAGCCCGTAAAACGGAGACCGTAACCGAAAAATATCCCCTTATCAGTAATGGTATGGTTGCGGCATTTTTGGTTGCAGTTTTAACTCCGATATTTACATTTATTGCGTATGCAGTAAAACCTACACCCACAACATGGTGGTTTTCTTTATTGTCTATTATCATAGCTGCACTGCCAGTTCTTATTGCATTGTGCGTTTGGAAATGGGCATATAGCAAAGATCATAAATATGGATGGAGTTATATGTTAGCTATTTATCAAGATAAAGTCGAAAAGGACGTTTGCTATGAGACTTTGAGCGAAGACGAACCAACGGTTTACGAGTTCAAAACATGGATGCAAGACATTTCTGATTTTATCAAGGAAAAAGGACAACGTAAATTAGTCCTTGTTTTTGACAACATGGATCGTCTCCCCGCTGAAAAAGTAAAAGAATTATGGTCTTCTATCCATACGTTCTTCGCCGATAGCGGTTTTGAAAATGTTTGGGCTGTTATTCCTTTCGATGAAACACATTTAGCTTGTGCATTCGGAGATGAGACCGACGAACAAACGAAACAACTGACCAAGTATTTTATCAATAAAACTTTCCCTATTGTTTATCGTGTTGCTCCTCCTGTTATTACCGACTATCGAAGTATATTCAACAAACTGTTTGTTGAAGCATTTGGAGAAACAGAAAATGAAGCGAAAGAAACTATAAATCGGATATTCAGATTGGTAAATCCTAATGCCAATGTTAGGGAAATTATATCATATATCAATGAGATGGTCGCTCTTAAACAAGAGTGGTGTAACGAAATTTTGATGATAAACATAGCATTGTTCTGTTTGAAGAAGACGGATATTCTGGCAAATCCAGTAGAACAAATATTGTCCGGCGACTATCTGAATGGCATTCAAACAATAATTAACAATGATCTGCAAACACAACGCGAAATTGCAGCTTTGGTATATGGTGTCGATGTTGAAGATGCTCGACAAATTCCATTGAAAAAATATATTGAAGGCTGCATCAACGGAGAAGAAGACCACGACATAAATCAATATGCAGAGACTAATAAACAATTTGACACTGTATTAGAAGAAGTTATACAATGTATGGACAATGCGCTTATCGATAAGATTATACATTGTTTGCATAAATTAACTCGAAAGAGCGATGTTATTCTGCGTGTATGGCAAAGAATAGCACAATTGAAATTAAAAGAATCCATAGAGAAGCAGGTGTTCCCTGTCGAATACCAAGAACTGCTGTTGCATTTAGACACGGAAAGCCAAAACCATGTGATTGCTCAATTATATAAGAAGATAGTTCGGTTCAATGACTTCAATGGCGGCGACTATTTCAAAACGTTAGATGCAATAGACAGGTTTATTGCGCAAAATAAGTTGGCGTGCGATTTTACGTCATTGATTGAAGCAAAAACAGTCAAGCCAAATACATTTATCGATTATATTCAAGCTGCAAATGCAACAGATGCTGCCTATCGGGATAACGCGACAACTAAAGCATATAAATATTATCAAGTAGCAACAAATTCGGAGGCGCTCGATAATTATTTGGCAAACTTACTACCCGATAATTTCGACCATGCAGATATTGTAAAAACGTTAAAAGATAATTCTACCTATACGTTTCCAACGCTTTTGCAAGCGATCACGAATTGCATTGATGAACAGAATGTAAATAAAGGGGCTATATTTACAACCTATCGTTTATTGGCATCTGACGAAGAAAGACCTTTACCTGTAACGTTAGATTCAACCTACATAAATCAGTTGCATTCTGAATTAGAAACTGATGGCCGAAACATTAAAGAGTCTGGATATTACGATTTAGTCGCCATGCAATTGGCACATGGTCATTCCGTTTCCTTAATAGAGGGTGGAGATATAAAATATGTTGCAGAACTCATGGACTATTATGTGGATCATGGAGACTTATTAGTAAATAGTGTGGGATGGAATATACCGCTATTAAATGAAACACTACAATACATGGTAAATCATAAACTTGGCTATAAATTATTGCTCTCAGACATATTGCCCCAATTTGAAGATATTAAGAACAGAATAGGTGTAACGGATGAGGTATTTATCGAGCATTTAGCAGAGTGGAATACCGATTTGGATAAGTATATCACTAAGAACAATATTAAAGATGTAATTCCTGACGCATCTTTTTACGATTTGACCACTAAAATAAGCAATGTCCTGACCGATCATATCAATAAAATAGCGTTCGAAGCGTTGTCTGAAATAAGTGTTGATACATTATACGCCCAAAGAACAGCACATACATCATATTATTGGTTTGTCGCAATAAAACATTTACTGGCTAAAATCAAATCCTTGCCAGATAACTTGACTGAATTTGGCAAAAAGATTCTGATGGATATTGCTTCTGGAACTCAAAGTTTGAATCCTTTCCCTAATTGTTTCAAGAATATAGTTGAAAGATTGGATAAACGAAAAATTAAATCGACAGTTACCGATATAAGAAATGATTTCTGCATCGGTAAAAAGACTATCAATGCAATAAAGTTTCAATTTTTCGAAACATGGCTTAGATCGCATGGTAATTTGAAAAGTCAAGCTGGAGACGTTATTGATAAAATAGTGAAACCTGTAATTTCCGATGGGGCATGCCGTTCATTGATTCTGCAAAACAAAGATTTTTATATGGATTTAATAAATACAGCAGGGGATGATGCTTATGAATTGAAAAAGAGTCTCCGAAACCTCATACAAAAAGATTCAGATCCGCAATTGGTTAAATTTGTCAATTCGATAGATTCAGTACCTGAGGTTGAAACCGCGTAAGTATTTGTCTAACAAGTCCGAATTTTACGATTTTACCCGTCAGAACTGAAGTGCCCCCCAAAAAAATTGTATCCAACTTTTGGGGGTCACTTCAAACTTCGATAGGGATAATTTTCAATTTTGGGGACTTGTTAGACAGTCTCATTATCTGGTAGCAGTTTACACAGCACCGGATCGTTTTTGATACGCTCCAGTTCCTCCTGCACAATCTGCTTCACCTCTTCCTTGATGCGCCGGTAGTTCGCCTGCACCGTTTCCTTCATGCGGTCGTTGCCGTCCTCGTCCGTGAAGTTTGTAATGACGGGAATTTTCTTGTAGGCACTTTCTTCCCGTTTCACCTTTTCGGCATCCACCACAATCTCGCAATGAAAAATCTTCTGCTCGATACGCTCGTTGAAGTTGTCGGATACAGAACCGACAAACATTCCCTGCGTAAGCCCGGAAATCTTACTCGGTGGAATGAGCGCGTCCATCTGCGTGTTGATGGAGGTGGAAACATCCTGCCGGTTGATGGAGATGGACTGCCGTTTCTGCAACACCTTACCGAACCGCTCGGAGAGCGTCTTGGCTGTTTCCCCCACCACCTGACCGGAGAAAATATTGCCGACAGTGTTCATCACCACTTTCGCCTCTTTGTCCCCGTAGTCACGCACTAACTGGCTGAAATCCTGAAAGCCCAGACACACGGCAACCTTGTTGCTTCGGGCGGTAGCTATAAGATTGTCCAACCCTTTGAAGTATATTGTGGGCAACTCGTCGATGATGACCGATGACTTCAGCATCCCCTTCTTGTTGATGAGCTTCACGATACGGGAATTATACAGACCGAGTGCCGCACCGTAGATATTCTGACGGTCGGGATTGTTACCCACGCAGAGGATTTTCGGCTCTTCGGGATTGTTGATGTCCAGCGTAAACTCGCTGTCTGACATCACCCAGTAGAGCTGCGGTGAAATCATCCTCGAAAGCGGGATTTTTGCCGACGCTATCTGACCCATGAGCTGCTCCGCAGCCCCTCCAAGCCACGCATCCATGAACGGCGAAAGGTAGTTCTCCAGCTCCGGATAAGAGGTCAGTATCGGAAATATATCCTCGTAACGGCGGTTCAGAAACTCGATAGCATGGGGAAACGTGCAAAACTTCCCGTTCTGATAGATTTTGAGATACCAGATAATACTGGCAAACAGAATGATAGGTGACTCCACGAAGAAGTCGCCCTGCTTTTGCACATCGGGTAAGTCAAGGGCATTGCTGCCCCCTTCTCCCCTAAGAACCGTAC
>NZ_QTNF01000060.1:0-17509 GCF_003603455.1 Bacteroides sp. AM37-9
ACTTTAAAGAAAGCTACAAATAGTTACCCCCAAGAAATTGCGGGTGAGCCATTGTTTGTGTGGTAAGCGTCCGGATACCATATATATACAAGAGAAGCGTGGACGTCGTTAGTTCATTCTATTCAAGGCTCTGGTAAACCTATTGGGAAATGAACAACAGAGTCCACGCCCTTGCATATAACAAAGACGTGAACGCTTAGTTGCCATTATCTCCCCAATTAAAGAATTTACCAGATTCTGAATAGAGATAATATTCTAAACGCTTCTACGTTATTAATCGTAATAAGTCGCTACAAAGGTACGGATTTTCTGTTAATCGGCAATTCTTTTGGGGGATAAAGATTTAGCGATGGACGAGATGTGTAGATAAAATATAAAGTAGTTAGTGGACAGAATAAAAAAACTCCCCTTACGCTTTTGGTAAAGAGAGTTTTTTATAGTTTGTTATTTAGTGATATCTATGAGAGTATAGATGGTAATATGTTATTAGTTTAATAATCCAGGATTGGCATCAATTGCATCTTGTGGAATACGCAATGTATAGCGGGAATCATCTTGTACAAGTGTGTAGGTCACATCTTCTATTTCTTTTTTGATTTCTGGTCGGGTAGTTCGGCGTAAATCAAACCAGCGATGTCCTTCAAAAGCAAGCTCACGAGCGCGTTCTTTCAGAATTTCTGTGATTAGCTTTTCTTGGCTCATTGCATTTATTTCATTCTTCTTTTGTTCATAACCTTCTGGTGTATAACGATTCTCTACTAACTTTAGAAGTCGTGAACGTGCTTCAGGCAATTTGTTTAAATGTGCAGCAGCTTCTGCTGAATTTAAATAAAACTCTCCAGTGCGGAAAGTACATTTGAATTTAGATTCACCACTTTTGATGGAAGTATAATTTCCATTTTTATTTGCTTGATAATACTTGTTTGGACGTAGATCTTTTCCTTCCTCATATTCTTGTAAAAATGAAGGGTAAAGTAAGAGTGATCCGGCATAATCGCTATTTGGAAAAACTTCATAGGCAGTGATCATTTCTACAGATGTAAATTCATTAGGAAGTTTGCCTCCTTCATCATTTAGGTTTACCAATGTCGATTTTCCGGCTAATACACGTTCCGAAGCTTCATAAGATTTGCTCCATTCACCCATGTATAAATATACCCGTGATTCCATAGCATCTACTGATAATGTTGAAAAACGGTATGAATATTGAATTTCCCATTCTTTTTTATTAATCAGTTTCCGTGCTGTTTCTATATCAGATAAAATAGAGGTATATATTTCCTTTACAGTATTTCTTGATGGTATTTCTTCTAAATCAGTATTGAGTTTTAGAGGAACTGCTTTGGTTTCTAATGCTCCGGTAGCTGTATAAGGTTGTCCATAAAGATTGACCAATATGAAATGCATATATGCTCTCATGAGGTAAGCTTCTCCAACTAATTGATTAATATCTTCTTGGCTTCCTTCTGATATTTCATCTTTTTTATCGATGATTGCGTTGGCATAATAGATATTGGTATAATAGGCCGCCCATCCAAATTGTCTCGTACTTGCATTCGGATTAACATCATTCCATTTTTCAACATCTCCTAAAGAATTTTTGGAAGTGGCATCAGACTGTAATATGGTTGCGATATCTGTTCTGATTTCGCATATTCCTCTGTCATTGAGTGCTGTATTGTAAGCTGTTGTGAATAAAGCTCTGTATTCAGCTAGCGTATTGGGAATTACTTGGCCTACTGGTTGTATGTCCAAATAACTATCACAGGAAGATAATAACAGGCTTCCTATTAATGTGAATATATAATATATTTTCTTTGTCATAATATATTTTTTAAAAGTTAAGACTTAGATTGAAGGTAATGGATTTGGGAACTGGGGTAGAGTATAAGTTGCCCATTGATTCCGGATCCATATAATTATCATAATTAGAGCTGATAACGAATAGGTTACGAGCCTCTAATCCTACAGTTGCTCCGCCGATACTTAGTTTATGAAGCCATTCGGATGGAACCCGGTAAGCAAGACGTATATTTTGTAGACGTACAAAGCTTAGCTTTTTTACCCAGATATCCAGTGATCTGTAAATGTCATTTCGAGTACTGAACAAGTAGTAGTCGGCCGGATTGTAATTGTACGTTGCTAATGCAGGGAACTTTCCTGTTGTATTTTCCGGTGTCCATCTATCCAGTATGTCTCTATTCATATTGCGCCCTGGGTCTAAGTCAGATACATTATAACTTGGAGTTGTTTTTACGTGTGCTCCAAAATTATATGAAAAATTCAGATTCAGTTCCCAATTTCGGTAATTGAACGTATTTAGAAAACCGCCCGTGTAGGGAGCATCTGACGTTCCAACATAGCTGTAAAAGTCTCTTTGTTCTTCACTACTTGGTCCTATTTGGTAAGTGCCAAGACCATCTTCATTCGATGTCATTCTGAATAACTCTTCTACAGTGACAGCTTTTCCCTCTTTATTCTCAAGATAGATTTGTCCTGTATCAGGATTTATACCTTTTGTTTTTAGTGCAAAGATTGCACCTACGGGATATCCTTCCAGACTAGGAGTCACTTGGCTTTTATCTGTAAGTACTTTTAGTACTTTATTTTGATTATATGCGAAGTTGAAAGTAGTGTACCAAGAGAAGTTTTTAGTGGTGATATTACGTGTCTGCAGGTTTATTTCTACACCTTTATTTTCCATACTAGCCCAGTTTATAGACATATTAGTGAATCCATTTTCTAAAGCTAATGCTTTAGAACCAATTAAGTCTGTTCCTTTTCTATAGTAGTAATCTACACTAAGATTGATGGCTTGATTGAGTACAGAAAAATCTATTCCTAGATTGTAAGATGCTGTTTTTTCCCAGCGTAATTTACTGTTGGGAGCACTATTGATAATAATATTTTCTTCACTGTAACCTGGTAAAATATTCACATTATCATATTTTCCGACTAGGAATGGAGAGGTTCCCTTATCAATATTTCCTTGTAAGCCATAAGAAAGGCGAAGAGCTAAATTATCAACCCATTTGTATTGTCTAATGAACGACTCATTTGATAAACGCCATAGACCACTTACCGAATAGATTGGTAAGAAACGGTATTTCTTATCTACTCCGAATAAATCAGAACCATCCATGCGCACACTTCCTCCCAATGTATAACGATTCATTAAAGTATATGAACCATTGGCAAAGAAAGAAGCAAAAGCGTTTTCCTTGTACGATTTAGTTTTTAGATTCCAATCATTGGCTTGTGCTTCATCTTTAAATATGAGATTCTGGAATGTTAGTTTCTTGGGATCATATCCGTATCCGGTTGAGGCTTGGTTGTCTGCCCAGTTTTTGCGAATTTCCGAACCAGCCATTATTTGTATATCATGTATATCCCCAAATGTGTTTTTGTATTCTCCTTGGATTTTCCATGTGAGTTGTGAGGTTGTACTATTAGTTGTTTTAAGCATGCCTCCTTCTGGTATAAGATAGGTTTGTACACCATTTTTCCAATATTTATTGGTTTCACGTATATTCCTAATATTATATGAATTTATCCCGGCATATTCTTCTTGCGACAATTGATCCCATTGCACACCAATCTGTGAATAAACTTTCCACTGATCGTTAAAACGTAGCTGAACATCAAAGATAGAATTGATGGCTGTGGTGACAGATTCTTTATTGGTGTTTGCTCGTTCTTCGAATATATTAAAGCCTTGCTTTTCATCTGTTTCATTACTTCTGACTACGTCGTAATCGTAAAGGTAGTTTCCTTGTTCGTCAAACGGAGCAAAGTAAGGGTTGGCGATACGTGAATAATATATAGGGTTAATAAGTCCGTAAGTATCAGTCATAAATGTGTTATTCTTGCGTCTGTTGGCAAAAATAGACATTCCAATTTTTAATATTTTGTTGATTTGGTAAGACGTTTTACTGGTCAGATTAAAACGGCTCATGCTTACACCTGGTACATTTCCGTTTTCTTTGACATAACCAAGTGAGTTGTAATAAGTAACCTTTTCGCTACCACCGGAAATGCTAAAGTTATATTCTTGCGTGAAAGCATCTCTGAATAATATATCATTCCAGTCTGTATTGATTGTTTTCAGTTTGTTTATAGCATTTTGGGCTTCAGGTGTCAGTCCGTTCCACCCCTGTTCTTTATAGATGTCTATTAAGTTATATTGTTTCATGATAGCAGCAACTTTTCCTTTTTCAGGAAATACCGGTATCGGATCTGTTAATCCCCATAATATGTCAAACCGTGCTTCTTTTAATAATTGAAGTTCCAAATCGACTTTCTCTTCCGAGTTTAGTAAGTTGAGCCGTGAAGTATTGAGATTTGGAGTATAAGTCAATTTAGTATTGAAGTTAATAACAGGTTTTCCGGTTTTTCCTCTTTTGGTTGTTACCACAATTACACCATTTGCAGCACGTGCGCCATAAATGGCAGTAGCAGCTGCATCTTTTAATATCGTAATGCTTTCAATGTCGTTTGGGCTCAAACCTGCGATAGAAGATTGTGACATATTTACAATGTCATTATCGTTATCTTTGTTAATCTCTGGAATATCTGTCCCCTCCAAAGGTATTCCATCCAATACCCATAATGGGTCTTGTGTTCCATTTAATGAAGCCGTACCACGAATACGAATACGTGCTGGAGCTCCCGGTGCACCAGAAGTTGTCGTAACAGCTACACCGGCGATTTGTCCTGCTAACGCCTGATCGATACTTTTTGCAGCACCTACCATTCCATCTGTAACATCTACTTTGGCAATGGCAGCAGTCAGTTTACGACGTTCCAGTTCTTGATAACCAGTTACTACTACGTCTCCTAATGTGTGTGATGAAGCTTGAAGTACAATACGATAAGTATCTTTTCCTGCTTGCAAAACGATGTCTTGTTCTTCAAATCCTATATAACTACAATGTAACCTAGTCACCTTTTCCGGAATGGAAATGGAGAATTTACCATCCATATCAGTGATAGTACCTAGAGAAGTCTGTGATGCTCCGGCCTTTTTCAAGTCATCTGCGTTAACATATACGGAAGCACCGATCAGAGGTTCATTATCTTCACCGGATATAACGACTCCGGTGATTGTACGATTAGCAGCGCTGGCAAAGGCCAGCGCAT
This sequence comes from Bacteroides sp. AM37-9, assembly GCF_003603455.1. Lineage (NCBI taxonomy): Bacteria > Pseudomonadati > Bacteroidota > Bacteroidia > Bacteroidales > Bacteroidaceae > Bacteroides > Bacteroides sp. AM37-9. The sequence goes on from NZ_QTNF01000060.1 coordinate 5,140, forward strand.
TTGCAAAGAGGCATATAAGAATGCACAAGTATTTTTTTCTCATTAATGTAGATAGTTAAAGTAATAAGTGGTTTTATTTGATTCCTAAAGCCGTATTAATACGCAGAATCATGTCCTCATAATGATAGCGTGCAGCAGTATCGGAAGTTCCGAGACGGTTCTGCAACAACTTCTTAATACGTAATAATTCACCGCGTTTCACAGAGATAGCATCTGAAATACGGTTGAGCTGGCTGCCATAGAAATTGAGCACACGTGGAGCACCCATCCGGTCTTCCTGACGAAGTGCACGTTGTTCGGCAGCGTAACAGCTACAGAAAGGAGTAGCGTGGTCAAGCAAGAAATGTTCGTTGGCGATCTTCTTGTTGATTTTAACGGCTTCCGGTTCTGCAGCGGCTGTAAGTAATGCGTCAAGGAAGTTTTTCTGCAAAGAACGTTCCATAACATTAGGGATACCACCGCGTTCGGTAACACCGAAAATGTTCTTATGAAGTCCGTCCATAAGCTCCACTACTGTAAAGGCCTTCTTTCCGTTGACAGATTCATTCTCTATCATACGCATCAAACGAGTATTGCCAAGTAAATCCCAAAGGATATAGGCTTGGGCGTTCTTTAAGATTTGTGTAGGAGCATTTTCCTGTTTTCCGATGGGAGTATTGCGAAGTAGATAAGTATATTGCCCCACTTCCGTGTCAAACAGCCATTTAGGGTATGTCAAAACTTCATCCATCAGAAATTTCAGTGAAGCTTGTTGTTTCTCTTTCTCTACGAATGTATAAGTTTTAACGCCGTCTCCTACAATTGTATTTTCAATGTAGATGCCGCCAATATTGGCAAGGACATGATATAAATAGTTGTTCCATTGGTTGATTACAGCGTAGTAGAGACGTGATGCTTCTTCATAAGTTTGTCCCTTCTCACCGGTAGTAGTCCATTGAAGAATTTGTGGAACGATACGTTTCAGATTCTCAATACCAAGTAAAGAAGAACGAACCGGATCATCACCTAAATCTTCGTTCTGTGCACGTGGATCTACCGCATCGCGGACATCCTGTGCTTCACTATATTTATAAAGCCGATCAGTATGTTTGCTCAAGAAATCGAATAAAATATCCTTTTCTTCTTCCGGAGTACTCTTTCCGTACCAACGATAACCATATTCGATAGCAAACATATCGTATGGACCGATATGCGGAGAAAGAACTTTCACGCCATCTCCAGGCTGTGCGATATAATTGAATCGTGCATAATCCATGATAGATGAAGCGGTAGAGTTCATTCTGGAAGTGAATGCTTCGGAACGTAATGAATCTGTCGGGAAAGCCCATGAACCCATCATATTGTGGCGGAGTCCCAGAGAGTGGCCTACCTCATGACAGGCGACGAATCGAATGGCATCTCCCATCAAAGCATCAGGCAATTGTACATTACGTGCTTCCGGACACACTGTTCCGGTCTGGACAGTAATCCATTCACGTACCATAGAAAGCACATTGTGCCACCACATAATATCAGCTTCCAGGATTTCTCCGGAACGGGGATCTAACAGAGAAGGTCCCATTGCATTTTTCTTTTCCGAAGCAGCATAAGTCAGTACGGAGTAATTGACATCATCCATGTCTACATGCATACTGTCCGTGATTTCTTTGGCGATAATCGCATTCTTGAAACCAGCCTTTTCAAAGGCAATCTGCCAGTCCTCGATACCTTTCTTAATGTACGAACGCCATTGGTAAGGAGTTGAATTATCAATGTAGAAGACAATCGGTTTGGCAGGTTCCACCATCTGACCTTTCAGATAAGCCTCCCGATCTTCCGGTTTGGGTTCCATACGCCAGCGGGTGATATACTGTGTCTTATCCGTACGCTGCTGCGCATCACTGAAACTTAATAACGGATTAGTGAAATAACCGACCTTCTGATTGTCGAATCGTCCCATCATCGGCTTCTCGGGCAATAAGAGAATAGAAGAACTAACTTCCACCGTTACATAAACAGTAGTAGTACCTTCCGTTACCCGGGTAGTCAACTCGGAAGTTGCCACGACATTGTTTGAAAAGGATTTGATGGATAGAATACGTGATAAATTCTTGATAGCCGAAGTACCCAGATTAATATTGGTAAATACGTTATTGATACTGGTTTCCGTACCATCATAAATATCATTCACCTTGATTACTAATGCCGTAGAATCTGCATTGACTGCTTCGATCTTGAATGCGGCAATCAGCGGAGAGATAAAATTATCCTTTACCGAACGGAAGATAGCGTCCGTTTGGGGGGCCAGAGGTAATGGACGTTGTTGGCGTAACATTAGTTTGCCCGTCGCTTTGTCCCATTCCATGCAAACCATCTGGTTTTCATAGTTTACTCCGCGGTTTACGCCCGCATCATTAAGTTCGGCAGGAACTCGTTGCAGCTTATTGACAACTAATAAGTCACGTCCCAAAAGTGAGGTGGGAATTTCAAAATAATAATCATTCTTCTTTTGATGTACAGCAAACATCCCTTTGGTCGTTTTACTGTCTTCCACTAATTTCTCGTAGTCGCTTTTACTCTTCTCTTCTTTCTCTTCTGGTTTTTTCTTTTTCTTTTTAAACCAACTCAGATTTTCTGTAGCGGGGGTAGTTGCAAATGCCGAGAGCGCTTCTCCACTCAGCAATATACATGCAATGACCGCTGCCATTACTTTTACATACATTCTCATTGAGTTTCTAACTTTTAATTATAATTAAAAAACGGCTACAAAAGTACTAATATAAATAACATAATGACTACTAATTTGCAATGAATATAACATTAAAAAGAAATATTAACTAGTATCTACGGTCATCATTCTCCTCGGATATTTCATAGTTTAGTGGGAATAGTGTACATTTGCGGGAGTAAAAAAGTGAACGGAATGATGAGACGATATATCACTGCTTTGATGCTGGCTTGCTGCATCGGAGGGTATGGACAAGAGAAGAAGCAAGTAACCTTTGTACCTCCTTTTGACTTTCCTCTTACATTGAGTGGGAACTTTGGAGAAATCCGCTCCAATCACTTCCACGGCGGACTGGATTTTAAGACAGGCGGAGTTATCGGTAAACCCGTTCGTGCTCTCGCTGATGGCTATATTTCGCGTATTCGCGTCACGAATGGTTCGGGATATGTACTTGATGTCTGTTATCACAATGGCTATTCAACGATCAACCGCCATTTGAGTGGTTTTGTTTCTCCCATTGCCGAAAGGGTGGAGAAACTTCAATATGAAGAAGAAAGCTGGGAAGTAGAGATTGTTCCCGAACCGGGAGAATATCCGGTGAAAGGAGGTCAGCAGATCGCATGGAGCGGAAATACCGGATATTCGTTCGGTCCGCATCTTCACCTGGATGTATTTGAAACGGAATCGGGAGATTATATTGACCCTATGCCTTTCTTTCAATCGAAAATAAAAGATACGCGTGCTCCGAAAGCGGATGGCATTCTATTTTTTCCGCAACTGGGTAAAGGAGTAGTGGATGGAAAGCAAGAGAATAAAACCATCCTTCCCAATAGTGAGCGTCCGGTGGAAGCATGGGGAGTGATAGGTGTGGGGATCAAAGCATACGATTACATGGATGGAGTGAATAACCATTATGGAGTTTATTCAGTTGTGCTTACGGTAGATGGAAATGAAATATTTCGTAGCACCGTAGATCGTTTCTCGCAGGAAGAGAACCGGATGATTAATTCCTGGACTTACGGGCAATATATGAAATCTTTCATTGATCCGGGCAACACTTTGCGTCTGCTAAAAGCATCGAATGATAACCGTGGCTTGGTGACAATTGATGAGGAACGGGACTATCAGTTCTTATATACATTAAAAGATGCTTTCGGAAACACTTCCAAATATAGTTTCACCGTACGGGGTCGGAAACAGCCGATTGAACCGTTGAATCATCGGGAGAAATATTATTTTACCTGGAATAAGACTAATTATCTGCAAGAACCGGGATTGAACCTGGTTGTTCCGAAAGGAATGTTGTATGATGATGTTCCCCTCAATTATCAGGTGAAGGCGGATAGTGGTGCCGTTGCTTTTACTTATCAGCTGAATGATAAGGCGGTTCCGCTGCATGCAGCTTGTGAACTGTGTATCGGGTTGCGTAGAAAACCAATTGCCGATACGACGAAATATTATGTGGCCCGCATAACTCCCAAAGGAGGAAAGTACAGCGTAGGCGGAAAGTATGAAGACGGATACATGAAAGCATCTATCCGGGAGTTGGGAACTTACACTGTTGCCATCGATACCATCCCGCCGGAGATTATCCCTGTCAACAAGAATCAGTGGGGAAGAAACGGAAAAATTGTCTATCGTTTGAAAGATCAGGGCGCGGGAATTGCTTCCTATCGTGGAACGATTGACGGAAAGTATGCGCTTTTCGGACGTCCCAATATTGTGAAATCATACTGGGAATGTACGTTGGACCCCAAACACGTAAAGAAGGGAGGCAAGCATACTGTTGAATTTACAGTGACCGACTATTGTGGGAATGAAACAGTAGCCCGTGAAAGCTTTGTTTGGTAAATTATTAAAAGTGAATCATATATTTATTATGAAGAGAAGAATTATTCTTTGTGCCGCCGTATTGATGGCGGCTGTGGCGAACACCTTCGCCTGCACCAACCTGATTGTCGGAAAAAATGCGTCTGCCGATGGCTCGACGATTGTTTCCTATTCTGCCGACTCGTACGGCTTATTCGGAGAACTTTATCATTATCCGGCTGCTACCTATCCAAAAGGTACGATGCTGAAAGTTTATGAATGGGATACCGGTAAGTATCTGGGAGAAATAGAGCAGGCACGCCAGACTTACAATGTAGTCGGTAATATGAATGAATATCAGGTTACCATTGGTGAGACAACTTTCGGCGGACGTCCGGAATTGGCCGATTCTACAGGGATTATCGATTACGGAAGTCTGATTTATATCGGTTTGCAACGTTCGCGTACTGCCCGTGAAGCAATTAAGATCATGACCGACTTAGTGCAGCAATACGGCTATTATAGCGAAGGAGAATCCTTTACTATTGCCGATCCGAACGAAATATGGATTATGGAAATGATTGGTAAAGGTCCCGGCATCCGTGGAGCAGTTTGGGTAGCTGTACGTGTGCCCGATGATTGCATTTCGGCCCATGCCAACCAGTCACGTATCCACCAGTTTGATATGAACGACAAGGAAAACTGCATGTACTCTCCGGATGTCGTTTCTTTTGCCCGCGAGAAGGGATATTTTAATGGAGTAAACAAAGACTTTAGCTTCTCATTAGCCTATGCGCCTCTTGATTTTGGTGCCCGCCGTTTCTGTGAGGCTCGTGTGTGGAGCTATTTTAATAAGTTCACAGATAACGGAAAAGATTATCTTCCTTACATTGAGGGAAAGACCAATACGCCGATGCCTCTTTTTGTGAAACCGAAACATAAGTTATCCGTGCAAGATGTGAAAGATATGATGCGCGACCATTATGAAGGAACGCCTCTTGACATCTCCAATGATTTTGGAGCCGGACCTTATAAGACACCTTACCGTCTTTCTCCTCTGAACTTCAAGGTAGATGGTCAGGAATATTTCAACGAACGTCCGATTTCCACTCAACAAAGCGGGTTTGTATTTGTTGCACAAATGCGGGCTCATAAGCCGGACCCGATAGGCGGTGTACTTTGGTTTGGTGTGGATGATGCGAACATGGCTGTATTTACCCCGGTTTATTGTTGTGCTACTAAAGTGCCGGTATGTTATACCCGTGTAGATGGGGCCGATTATATTACTTTCTCCTGGAATTCTGCTTTCTGGATTTTCAACTGGGTATCTAATATGGTCTATCCGCGTTATGATTTGATGATCGGTGATGTACGGGAAGCGCAGAAAGAAATGGAAACTACTTTCAACAATGCACAGGAAGGCATTGAAGAAATGGCTGCCAAACTGCTGGCAAAAGATAAGAACGCAGCGGTTGACTTTCTGACAAACTATACAAATATGACCGCACAGAGCACTTTCGATACTTGGAAACAATTGGGTACATTCTTGATTGTGAAGTACAATGATGGAGTGGTGAAACGTGTTAAAGACGGTCAGTTTGAGCGTAATTCTATTGGACAACCTGCCGGAGTGATGCGTCCCGGATATCCGAAAGAATTCTTGCAGGAATATGTCAAGCAGACTGGTGACAGATATTTGGTAAAATGAAGAATTAAGAATGAAAAATGAAGAATTATGCTTTGCAAATATGTCTTATAATGCGATTCTTCATTTTTCATTCTTAATTCTTCATTAAATAACTAGGAATTATAAACTTATTATTTTACATTTGTGTGCTCAAGAAATTGATAATAAATAATTCATTAACCAATAAATAACAATCGAAATGGAAAATCAGGAACTTATTAAACAGGTCACTGAAAAAGCCGAAAAATGGCTAACCCCGGCTTATGATGCTGAAACCCAGGCTGAAGTGAAACGTATGTTGGAAAACGATGATAAAACCGAACTAATTGAAGCTTTCTACAAAGATCTTGAATTTGGTACTGGTGGTCTGCGTGGTATTATGGGTGTAGGTAGCAATCGTATGAATATCTATACGGTAGGTGCTGCCACTCAAGGACTTTCCAACTATCTGAAAAAGAACTTCAAAGACCTGCCGCAGATTTCTGTAGTAGTAGGTCACGATTGCCGCAACAACAGCCGTTTGTTTGCGGAGACTTCTGCTAATATTTTCTCTGCCAATGGTATCAAAGTATATCTGTTTGACGACATGCGTCCGACACCGGAAATGTCTTTCGCCATCCGTCACCTCGGTTGCCAAAGCGGTATCATCCTGACTGCTTCTCACAATCCGAAGGAATACAACGGTTACAAGGCATATTGGGACGATGGTGCACAGGTATTGGCTCCACACGATAAAGGTATCATCGACGAAGTGAATGCAATTGCTTCTGCTGCCGATATCAAATTCCAGGGAAATCCGGATTTGATTCAGATTATTGGTGAAGACATCGATAAGGTTTATCTGGACATGGTGAAAACTGTTTCTATTGATCCGGCAGCTATCGCCCGTCACAAAGATATGAAGATTGTCTATACTCCGATCCACGGTACAGGTATGATGTTGATTCCTCGTGCATTGAAAATGTGGGGATTCGAAAACGTATTTACTGTGCCCGAACAGATGATTAAGGACGGTAACTTCCCGACTGTCGTATCTCCGAACCCGGAAAACGCGGAAGCTCTTTCTATGGCTGTAAACCTTGCCAAAGAAATTGACGCTGACCTCGTAATGGCTTCCGACCCGGATGCTGACCGTGTGGGTATTGCTTGCAAGGATGATAAAGGCGAATGGGTACTGATTAATGGTAATCAGACTTGTATGATGTACCTTTATTATATTCTGACACAGTACAAACAACTGGGTAAGATTAAAGGTGGCGAGTTCTGCGTGAAGACAATCGTTACAACTGAACTAATCAAGAAAATCGCAGATAAGAACAATATCGAAATGCTTGACTGCTACACCGGATTTAAATGGATTGCCCGTGAAATCCGTCTGCGTGAAGGCAAACAGAAATATATCGGTGGTGGTGAAGAAAGCTACGGATTCCTTGCCGAAGATTTCGTTCGCGATAAAGATGCCGTATCAGCTTGCTGTTTGATTGCTGAAGTTGCTGCATGGGCAAAAGATAATGGTAAATCCTTGTATCAGTTGTTGCTGGATATCTACGTAGAATACGGATTCTCTAAAGAGTTTACTGTAAACGTAGTGAAACCGGGTAAGAGCGGTGCAGAAGAAATCAAAGCGATGATGGAGAACTTCCGTGCCAATCCTCCGAAAGAATTGGGTGGCTCTAAAGTGATCTTGAGCAAAGATTATAAGACACTGAAACAGACAGATGATAAAGGTAACGTAACTGCAATCGATATGCCGGAACCATCTAACGTACTTCAATATTTCACTGAAGACGGTAGCAAAGTTTCTGTTCGTCCTTCAGGTACAGAACCGAAGATTAAGTTCTATATGGAAGTTCAGGGTGAAATGGGTTGCCGCAATTGTTATGCTTCTGCCGAATCTGCTGCAATGGAAAAGATTGAAGCAGTGAAGAAATCATTGGGTATCTGATTTTGTTTCTTCTGAAATTTCAGATATAGATAACGAAAGATAAATAAATAGCGCCTCCATGGTCTTTTCGAAGATTATGGAGGCGCTTCTTTTTCTCTATACATAGCTCTGATTCTGCCTATTTTCGGGCTTTTTCCCCAACTTGGCACAGTTCTTTCATTTCCTTTGCATTCTTTAAGTCCACTTGCTAATCCTTCTTGCCCGAATCTTGTTGTATTGACATCATCTCAATTTCAACCCGCAGGCTGCGGATACACATGTTTTGTTGATGCTTTAGAGTGATACGTTCAGTTTCATATTCGTAAGTTGTTCGTTTGTAGTTATGTGTATTTCGTGGCCTGCTTTTTTAGTCTATTTTTCAGTCAGTGCTATTTCTTTTTTTCTGTTATTTCTTCGTGCCTATCCAAGTCCATTTATGCCATATTGTTTCCAATGGTCCTTGTTTATGTTTAGACAGCCACCATTTGCAGAACCGAACCTGCGCCAGGAAAAGAATAATACCGATAATCAGGCTAAGAGTATATCCACAGTAAGGAGCAAGATAGAATCCGAATGGGAAATAGATAATGGCTCCCAAAATAGATTGAGAAATATAATTGGTCAAGCTCATTTTTCCGTAGAATCGCAGATTAGATACAGTTTTCTTGAACTGATCCTTCTGATAAAGCAACACAAAGGAAGCAACGAGTACAATCGTAAATGCAAATTTCTGCCACATATCAAAGGCAGTACCTACCGTTTGCTGAATTAAACTGCTGTCACTTTGCATGATCTGTTCTTTCAGAGAATACAGTGGCGCGAAACTGATAGCTGCAATAATAAGTGCTTTCATCCAGAACTTCAAATGAGATTCGGTAGTTACGAACAATTCTTTGCGTCCGATATATAAGCCAAACAGGAAAAGTCCGGCAGTCTGCAAGAAACGTCCGGCACCGATAGCCCAAAACAGGCTTGCTTTCTGTCCCAGCGTAACATTACCTATCAGAAAATCCCAAAAGTTTCCGGCTTTGGTGTATTCTGCTACTTCAGCATACATGGCTCCGACATTCAAATCGGGTAGGGTATAGGCAGGATTGAAAAGGCTCATTATATAATGAAACCATTCAATCGGTTGCAGTGAAAACAAGATGGCGGTGATTAGAATCGCTTTGTCACTCCATTTACGTACGATAAACAGCACAAGACTGACTACAACAAACAGAAGCAGGACATCTCCTGCCGGGAAGAAAGCAGCATTCAAAGTGGCGAATCCTGCCAGCAATATCATTCTCCATAAAAAGCGGTAACCAAAGTCCTTTCCTTTCAACTGCTGGTTGTGCGACTGGATATAGAAAGTGAATCCGAAAAGCAGAGCGAATATTGCATAAGACTTTCCGGCAAGCAGTGAAAATGTCGCATTAAATACTCCGGCATCCAAAATGGTGAGCCATTCAGGAGAACTTTCCGGATATACGGGGAAAATGAAATGCTCCAGGTTATGAACCAGAAGGATGGCCATTACAGCAAATCCTCTAAGAGCATCTACTACTTCAATTCGGGGTGTTTTTGTTGATAATTCCATGGGGCTAATTTATGATTGTTTTTTAGTTAGTATTCGTTTTACCCATCTATTGGCAGGCTTTTCAAAATAATAATAAGAGAGTAAGCTAAGCGCAATAGTGATGCAAAAAATGACGGGGACACTTATCATCCAATGCATGTGCCATTGATACAGAGTAGCCATTTGGGTGTATGTGAGTATAATAAATAAATGTATCAGGTAGAAACTGTAACTGATTTCTCCTCCTATCACTAAGACCCGATTGGATAGTAACCGGGATATATACCCTCTTTGTAAGGCAAAGATAAGTATCACCAAAGAAACGGGTAGCCAGTAGTAACAAGAATAGCGGTATACTTTGGGAATGTCTGCGGTACAAAAATAGAAAACAAAAAATAAAATGACTACTCCTATTTCTAATAGTGTTCCGGTGGAATAAGAAATCTTTTTGTTGAATATCGACCGATAAAACTGATAAAGTAAAACACCTACAAAAAAGTCCGGCAGGCGGGTGATTGGATTTACATACCAGTATGCTTTAATTTGTTCTTCAGCAGTCAGATGCATACCTGTCAGCATAACCAGCAGGCAGATGAAAAGAGTGATGCATAGATTCCGTTTACTATTTAAGAAAGGAATGATGAGGGGGAAACAGAAATAAAATAACTGTTCGCAGCCCAGACTCCACGAAGGACTATTGAATGAGAAAAAATAATCTGCAGAAGGGAAGAACGGTTGCAATAGAAAAGTGGAAGCGGCGAAGTGTTTTATCCAGTCTGTCATATCGTTGTATTGAACATACCCTCCTATACATGCGGCAATTAATAGAGTAAGTAGATGGAGGGGGTAAATGCGGGCAATGCGTGCTACCCAAAAAGTACGTTTGGTGGTGATCTTTTCCAATAACTTTTCTTCATAATTATAGGCAATAATGAAGCCACTAAGGATGAAGAAAAAGCTGACTCCAACAAATCCTTCTTTAAAGAAGTGTGTGTCGAAGCTCGGATCCAGAACATAACAATGTGCCCCGAATACCATCAAGGCAAATAATATTCGTAAAGAAGTTAATGTGTTAATCACGATACTTATCAGTTTTTTTGTATTCGCTGACAAAAGTACTGCTTTCTTGTGATATAAAAATTCACATAGATTAAAAAGAATCAAGATTCGGACCGTAGACGGCTAAGATGTTGGGGAGTCATGCCTAGAAAGGAGGCTATATATCCCAATTGGGCACGGTGAATGACATCTGGTTGCTCACGTAAAAGTTGTTCATAACGTTCTTTAGCCGGAAGATACAATCGGTTGATATGGTGAATATCCATGTACAACAAACATTCCTGATGAATAACACGTCCCCAGTTGGCAATTTCTATATTAGTTTCATAAATCTGATTTAAATCTTCAATGCGTATGGCATATAATTCACAATCTTCCAGTAATTCTACATATTCGTATCCCGGTTGATTATGATATAAATCTTTCATGGCAAAGGTAATATCACCTTCGCGTGAAAACCAGATCGTGATTTCTTCTCCGTCACGTAAACAATAGGACCTACAAAATCCTTTTTCAATAAAGTAGACGTGGCGGTCTAGTACTCCACCGTGTATCAGTAAATGTTTTTTAGGAAGCTCCATTTTCTTCATATAGCTGAAGAGTACTTCCAAAGAACTGTCGGATACCGGATAATACTGACGGATTCCTTTGATGATATTTTCCATGTTTGATTTATTCATTTGGATGTTCTATCCACCAATCAATCATCTTTCGGGCAAGACTAAGTTTTCTGGGAAGTTCGGGTAAATTGTCTCTTGTATAAAAGTCTCCCGAGCTCAATTCTTCATCTTGGAGGTTGATTTCCCCTCCGGCATAATCAGCAATAAAGCCGACCATTAGTCCGCTGGGATAAGGCCAGGGCTGATTACCGAAATAAGTGATATTCTTTACATCCAGTCCGGTTTCTTCTTTCACTTCACGTGCTACACATTCTTCTAGCGTTTCTCCGGTTTCCAGAAATCCGGCAACGAGACTGTTGAATGTTCCTTTAAAATTGCGGGCGTGCACTAAGAGTAGTGAATCTTTTTTTCTCACTAATACAAGAATCGCTGTGGAAATGGAAGGATATACTTCCCGGCCACATTTCGGACAACGCTTCATGATAGATTCTTTCTGTTCCATAGGCGTGCCGCAGGCGGAACAAAAGCGGCTGTTTATATCCCAATGCAGAATCTCATGTGCTTTTCCTGCTGTCTGATAATGAGACAAAGGAAGATATTCATAGGAGGCACGAAGCCCTATCATGATCCATTGCTCCGATTCTTCAATGGGAGAGGATAGGGAGAAAGCCTTGCAGTTTCTCCCTTCCAGTGTAGTGATATTGTGTACGGTTGTTTTTTCTTTAATAACAATAGGAGAGCTTTCTCCACATGGGACGGTATATATACCATCCTCTTTTTTCTCAAGAAGCAGTTGGTCTTTGTAAAAGATAAACCACCATGATTGTGCTGTATGATTCATTTTAATTCTAATTCTTGATCTTCGCGCTGCGAAGTTATAAAAAAACTAGATTGATATTTAGACTTATCAGATAAAATACAGGGCAACTGCACCAAAATTTGATTCATAACCGTGCAGAAATGAGCTAAATGATAATTTTGCGGAGTGCCCTGAAAGGGCTTA
>NZ_QTNF01000061.1:0-17343 GCF_003603455.1 Bacteroides sp. AM37-9
CACGTACGGTTCTTAGGGGAGAAGGGGGCAGCAATGCCCTTGACTTACCCGATATACAGAAACAGGGCGATTTCTTCGTGGAATCCCCGATTATTCTTTTGGCGGCTATTATATGGTATTTGCGCATCTACCAGGACGGAAAATACTGCACGTTCCCTCACGCGATAGAATTTCTGAACAAGCCGTATGCCGATATTTTCACAATTCTTACCTCGTATCCGTCTTTGGAAAACTACCTTTCCCCGTTCATGGACGCCTGGCAAGGGGGCGCACAAGACCAGTTGCAAGGCCAGATCGCTTCGGCAAAAATCCCGCTTTCAAGGATGATTTCCCCGCAGCTTTACTGGGTGATGACCGGTGATGATTTCACGCTCGACCTGAACAATCCCGAACACCCTAAAATCCTGTGTGTCGGTAACAATCCCGACAGGCAGAACATCTATTCAGCCGCCCTCGGACTGTACAACAGCCGTATCGTAAAATTGGTGAACAAGAAGGGACAACTGAAGTCTTCCATCATCATAGACGAGCTGCCCACGATTTACTTTCGCGGTATTGACAATCTCATTGCCACCGCACGAAGCAACAAGGTGGCGGTATGTCTCGGCTTCCAGGACTTCTCTCAGCTGACCCGTGACTACGGTGAAAAAGAAGCGAAGGTAATCCAAAATACGGTGGGCAACATCTTCAGCGGTCAGGTCGTGGGAGAAACGGCTAAGAACCTTTCGGAACGCTTCGGTAAGATACTCCAACAGCGGCAGTCCATTTCCATCAACCGGCAGGACACCTCCACCTCCATCAACACGCAGATGGATTCGCTCATTCCGGCATCGAAAATAGCCAACCTCTCACAGGGTACATTCGTGGGCAGCGTAGCGGATAACTTCGGGGAAGAGATTGACCAGAAGATTTTCCATGCCCGCATTATTGTCGATAATGAGAAGGTAGCAGCGGAAACCAAAGCCTACAAGAAAATACCCGTCATCAACGAGTTCAAGGATGCGGACGGCAACGACATCATGCAACAGCAGATAGACCGGAACTATTCCCAGATAAAAGCGGACGTGGTGCGGATAATCGAAGATGAGATGACCCGTATAAAGAACGACCCTGATTTGAAACACCTGATACCACAGGAAGAAAATGACAAGGATAATGAATAGCCATTGAAAGGCCGCTTTTTTATTTTAGCCTGCAAAGGTCGTCCCGTGCCTTTTGGATTGAGCAAGGTCGAGCCCTACGGGTTTTCGGGGAAATCTTCCGCGCTCCGCTTGCGGTATTTTCCCGAAAAGCCTTGCACAATCCGGCACGGAACGGTAAGGCAGGCAAGAAATAAAATACCGGCTCGCCGGTCGGAATTGTTTAACTAAAAAACAAGTTATGAGCAATACAAGAGTGGTCAATATCCGCAAGGAATCCTGTGATGTATATATAGGAAGAGCGGGACAAGGGAAAGACGGTTATTTCGGAAATCCGTTCAGGCTGGAAGCGACAATGACAAGGGGCGGCACGCTGGACCGTTACAGGAAGTATTTCTACTATCGTTTAAGTACGGATGAAAAGTTCCGCAGACGAATCGGAGAATTGCAGGGCAAGACATTGGGGTGTTTCTGCAAGCCGAATCCTTGTCATGGGGACATCATCAAGGAATACTTGGAACGCATGGAGGGATGTACCGATGAAATAGCCATAGAAAAGACCTACTGGAAAGGAGTGGCTTATCCAGTTCGGGAAATCCAAGTCGGTAATGACATTTTCAGGGTGTCAGTAAAAAGCCTGTGCGATGAGCTGGTGAACGATATGCATAACGGCATTTATGAAGCGATGGAAGCGAGCGAGGAGATTGACGGTTACTGCACGGATGAGGAACTATGTACACTGACCGATGATGACCTGTACAGAATGTGCTGCTGAAATAAAATTCAAACAATAAAAAACAGAAATGACATGAAAAAGAGAAGCAACTTTACACCGATGAAAAGATTCCATGAGATTCTTGACAATTATGGTCTGAAACTGATGGAGGTGGGAACCAACCACCTGAGAGTATTTTTTGGCAACCGGAAATTGTTCGACTACTATCCGCTGAGAATGAAACTGTTTGATTACCGGCAGTGGCAGCAACTGACCTATCCGTCGGTCATGGACGGTACGGACAAATGGGAAACGGAACTGGAAGGAATCATCAACAGCCTTATGGTATCACCGCAATAAACATTGACATTATGCACAAGAAAAACAGACAGACGCTCGTTTGGGATAACATTCCTGAATGGGCGATTTTCGCATTGGAGTACGGCATCGAGGAAGAATTGTTCCTGCCGAACGAGGATTTGGAAATGATAAGCCGGTTCATCGGCGAGAATTTCCCGAACGGCTACACGATGAGTGTGGATTGGGAATCATGCACGGAGTTCAACCCACGTCCGGCATTCGGGAAACCGTGCAAGACTCACAAGGTGACTTTTGTAACAAACTAAAACTACCTGCTATGAGAAAGATAACATTAAGCGAATACAATTCCATCCCGAAGGATTACCGAGGGATCTGGACCGTGGAGCGTTGGGACTTGCCGAATTGGGCGGAAATACGCGAAAAACACATGGGAAAGCGCACCATGATGGTATATGACAAGGGAACATGCCTGCTGGTGGAAGGACTCGGATTTGAAATCGTGGATGATAGTATCTGGAAAAAGGCGGATGAAGTCAAGAAGGAAATAGGTAGCCATTTCCTGAAATTCTACTGTGAGCAGGGACGTGAACCTCATTATGCGGACTGCACTATCCGGTGGTGCGACACGCTGGAAACGGAAGAAGTGAGGATTGCGCTGGCGATGGATTCCGACAACGAAAAGGACGATGAGATATTCTTCTACTGCGACAGCTTGGAAAATTTAAAATCACTGGCGGATAAAGGTAAGGAGGATTTCATCATAGCCGGATGCATTGGTTTCGGGATATACGAAGAATTGTTACAAACAACTTAAAAACATCAGACATGAAAATCAAATGTCAGGAACACTACGAGAATACCGTCAAGTATGCGAAAAGCATCGGTGATGAAACGTTGAGCAAATGTATTGAACGGCTCAAGCAATGGGAGGTCAACTCCAATGGCAGGTATGAAATCGAACTGTACACCGATTTCGCACCATATTCATTCGGTTTCGCTGAAGTGGCGAAAGACGGGACAAGGGGCGTTGTCGGAGGGCTTCTCTATCACGGCAAGCCGGATCGGTCATTTGCTGTAATGATTGGTGGACCGTTTCACGGCTGGAGCATACACACTTGAAAAATCGTTTCGCAGTTTGTGTTGAGCGAAAAAAGCGCAGAAGTACTCAAAATCTGATTACCTTTTACACTTTCTTCGCTCATATTTTATTTCCGTCTGCTCATTCTGAAATCTCCAAAATCAGAAAGCTAAAATCTGTATTTGACGGATTAAAAATCAATTCTCGCAGGTTTTCCGCAAAAATCAAAGATTAAATCGTTATATGGCAAATTTAGATACCGGCAATATTTCTTTTTCAGGTGTTACTTTTATTGATATGCTATTTTTGCAATCTGTCTATTAATTGAGAGCGAACAAGGTCGTACCCCAACTGAGGATTGAACTCCCTCTCCGGACGGATAAGATTTTGTGTATCTCCTAAGAACTCAGAGTCAGACATCTTCTCTTCCATATTATTAATGAACTGTTTGTATGTCGGTGGTTGTTGAACAACAAAAGACATATAACGGTGGTAACAACGCATAATTTCTTCGACATCAACTGATGCTTCAGACAAAGCGACATACAAGTCAAAAAGGTCTCGCCCCTTTTTCCTTTGGTACAAGGCTCTCAGTTTTGTTCCCAACAGTTCATTTAAACGATATGTTGTTACTCCGCACTTGCCTGAGAACCAACTATTTTCCATTTCAAATGGTATTTTGACTAATCCAAGTTCATTAAAATGCTCAAAACAGTTTATCTCGATTTTTAAGCGTAGAGGAATTGTGGGAGGTATTTCCGATTCCATACGAAACAACATCGTGTTATTATATCGTTTTTGTTTTGTTACTCTATCCGGCAAAAAATCCAAAACTTCCCCAAGTCTGAACATTATTGGCTTTATCGGTCCGGGAGTAATTTGAACTAAGTCAATATCTTCACTATATCTGGGCTGTGGCGTCAGATATAGTTTATGGAGTGCAGTTCCTCCCCTGAATGCTAATTGTGAAGCAAGAAACTCATCGCTAAAAATAGCGACTAACGCACGTGATATAATGAGGTCTTGCTCTACTTGTGCGTTGTCATTCCATGGAACTATCTTATTCCATTGAGTGATGGCTGTTCTGTTTATCATATTTCGTCAGTTTCTATTATCGTATTTACAAAAATTTTCCAACGGTTATTCCTTTCCGCGCAATCTTTTGGTTTATTTATAGTTAGAGGAATATATTTGAAACGCTTTACATATGAAGTCAATTCCATATATAGCGTATCTGCAATTTCTGCTGCATTTAGAACTTCATCCAGTATATATCCCAGTCGTTGTATAGTTGCGATTGATGTATAACCAAACAACTTATTGGAAGCACCACGAAAATCTAATTTTTCTGTAAGTTCTTCCAATATAGTAGATGCTCTTGAAAGTCCACCTATATATTGCTCATATTGTACAATGTCAAGAGCTGTCAATTCTGCATTCGAATAATATATCACTCCTGTTTCAGAATTTTTTGATAACAAAAAATCTGTTGGAATTTCCTTGCGGTATACCCAAACAAGTGTATTGTTCTTTGATTGCGAAACAGAAGACTTTGGAAATACCGACATTACAGAAAATTTCTGTGGACGTTGATGAGCTGCACCATGAATTTCTGCCGCATTTAAGAGACTAATATAATAAGGCTTGTTTAGATACGACATCAACTGATCTATGTAATATATCGGTGGTACCATTCTTTTGGCAGCATAATGAGGAGGAATAATAA
The DNA here is from genome assembly GCF_003603455.1 of Bacteroides sp. AM37-9. Lineage (NCBI taxonomy): Bacteria > Pseudomonadati > Bacteroidota > Bacteroidia > Bacteroidales > Bacteroidaceae > Bacteroides > Bacteroides sp. AM37-9. The sequence continues at coordinate 4,980 of NZ_QTNF01000061.1, forward strand.
CGTAGAAACCTTTATAGACCGGATATATTATACCTTGTGATGATATACGGAACAAATCATTTTTAATGACCTGCTCTGAATAATGTGGCAATGCCAACCTAATTTCTTCAACCGAAAAAGTTGGAAATCCACTTATCTCTCTATCTCTAATCCATTCACGTATTGTCATAATGCGTAATTTTAGTGCAAAGGTACTCAAAAAATGATTACCATTGCACTAAAAAGATGCGCATTTTCGTTCAAAGGGTAATTTTTCCATATTCTTCCATAAACTACCATCCTAAGTCACGCTTCACTCACTAAGTCCCTCTGAGAAGGTAACTCGGAGGACGATACCTTTCACGTTCAGGCCTCCGGTTTTCGTACAAAAAATTCCCTGCGGTAATTTTTCTTCGAAAAAACGTTCCGGTATCGCCGTCCGAGTTGGGTGAAAAGGTCGGGACTTAGCAAGCGAAGCGACCTACGACGCATAGAACAAGGTCAAGACAAAACCTGACGGGAGTACTTTATAAAATTCAGACCGTCCCAATTGGAACATCTATCCTATCATAAATCCTTTTCCTTTCGGTCGCCTGTCTTATGAGAAATACAAGGAAGTAGGGACAAAAGCAGCTCGCTCTCAACTCTGCATAATATAGGTTTTCTTTTTCCCTCTTCGTCCCTTTCCCTGCTTCGGTTTCTCTCTGCCTTCCCGTACCTTGTGGCCCGCCCTTTTCCCTCTGTTTTTTCCCTTTTTCGTTTTCGTGCTGTCACCCTGCGGTGAAACGTGATGACAAATGATGTAATATGTAGTTCAACTAATTAAAAATCAATTATTTATCAAATTTTGCTATATATATTTGCGGTGACAATAGTAGTTATCAACTCTAAAAACTCAAAGTTATGGCAAAGAAAAATGTGAGGGACGAACCCCTGAAGCCGCAAGTGAGCGAGAACGAACAGATGAGTGACATCGTGTTCATACTCGACAAGATGGAACTGATTTTACAGGCGGTGTCAAAAATCGGAAAGGACGGGAAATACAGCACCGTTCCGGCAGACAAGGAACACAGCAACTCCTTCCTGAAAATCGACCGGTACGCCAACATGTTCGAGAATTTCGTGAAAAACTTCTGGAGCCAGCTCAAAGACCCGACCCGTTTCGGCATCCTCTCCGTCAAGGCGGATACGCTGGACAGCCCGGAAGTGAAGCAGGCCATCGAAGACCTCGCCGCCGGAAAGCAGACAAAAGCCGTGGAAGACTTCCTCAAAAAATACGAAATCGTTCCACGCGACAAGGAAAACCAAAGTATCAACAATCAAAATCAAGAAGAAATGGCAAAGAAAAATGAGACACAGCAGCAGGCCACCCAAGGTGACGGCACGCAGCAACCCAAGTACCGCTACAACGAGTCCATGATCAACTGGGAGGAACTGAAGAATTTCGGACTTTCCCGTGAATACCTCATGGAGCGCGGTCTCCTTGACCAGATGCTCAGGGGCTACAAGACCAACCAGGTGGTACCCATCAGCATGAATTTCGGCTCCGCCGTATTACGTACCGATGCACGACTGTCATTCCAGCAGTCCGTGGGAGGCCCTATCGTATTAGGTATCCACGGCATCCGCCAGAAACCCGAACTCGAACGCCCGTACTTCGGTCACATCTTCTCCGAAGAGGACAAGAAGAACCTGTTGGAGACAGGCAACATGGGGCGTGTGGTGGAACTGAAAGGGCGCAACGGCGAATACATCCCTTCTTTCATCAGCATCGACAAGCTCACCAACGAGGTGGTCGCCATGCGCGCGGAAAACGCCTACATCCCGCAAGAAATCAAAGGTGTGAAACTGACCGACCAGGAAATCAACGACCTGCGGGAAGGCAAGAAAGTGTTCATCGAAGGCATGATTTCCAATAACGGCAAGGAGTTCGACGCCCACATCCAGGTCAACGCCGAACGCAGGGGCATCGAATACATCTTCGAGAACGACAAACTCTTCAACCGACAGTCGCTGGGCGGAGTGGAACTTACCAAGCAGCAGATTGAAGACCTCAACGCGGGCAAGGCCATCTTCGTGGAGGGTATGGAGCGCAAGGACGGTGAGTTGTTCTCCTCGTATGTCAAGCTGGACGAGGCCACGGGCAGACCTTCCTACACACGCTACAATCCCGATTCCCCGGAGGGAGCGCGTGAAATTTACATCCCGAATGAAATAGGCGGCGTGAAAATCACCGCCGAGGAACAGCAACAACTGCGCGAGGGCAAAGTCATCTTCCTCAACGACATGGTGAACCGCAAGGGCGAGGAGTTCTCCTCCTTCATCAAGGCGGATTTGGAAACGGGACGCCTGAGCTACTCACGCACGCCGGACGGCTTCGAGCAGCGTGCCGAGTTCAAGATACCGGAAAAGGTATGGGACGTAAAACTGACGAGAAACCAGCGTGCCGACCTCCAGAGCGGCAAGGCGGTACTGGTCGAGGGCATCAAAGGCTACGATGGAAAGACCATCTCGCAGTATGTCAAGGCGAACTTCAACCAGGGCAGGCTGGACTTCTATAACGAGAACCCGGACCGCAAGCGTGACGCATCGCAGCGCAACGTGGTGGCGAACGCCCAGAAGCAGGGACAGGAACAGGCTGGCCGCAAGTCCAAGGGGGCAAGCATTGCCTGAGCGTGAATCAGAATGAATGTCAAATCAAAAAAACAGAAATATGAACGTAAACAATAAAAACAACACGCCATTCAAGGCGGAAGACGTGAACTGGGAAGAACTCGCGGGAATCGGGATCCTGAAGGACGAGCTGGAAATGTCGGGGGAACTTGATACGTTGCTCAAGGGAGAAAAGACAGGAGTGATGTCACTCAGCCTCGTGCTGCTGGGCGTGGACGTGGTGATGGACGCCACCCTGCAACTGGTGCGCAAGGACGACGGGGCACTGATTGAAATCCTCGGTGTCAAGCCGGTGGCCTGACAAACGCTCATCCATTATAACAAGTAAAAAATGTCAAACCGCCGTTTCCCGTTTTCCGGTTCCGGTAGCGGGGAACGGCTTAAATTTTATCCGAACATGAAAGCAATCATTGCAGAAAAACCGAGTGTCGGCATGGATATAGCCCGTGTGGTCGGGGCTACCGACAAGAAAGACGGCTACTGTACAGGTAACGGGTATATGGTCACGTGGGCGTTGGGACACCTGGTGTCGCTCGCCATGCCCGGTGCGTATGGCTACACGAAAACCTCCGCCGAAAACCTCCCGATGCTGCCGGACCCGTTCCGTCTGGTGTCCCGCCAGGTCAGGACGGACAAAGGGATGGTGACGGACATCGCCGCCGCCAAACAACTGAAAATCATCGACAGCGTGTTCGACCGGTGCGACAGCATCATCGTGGCTACCGACTGTGCCCGTGAAGGGGAACTTATCTTCCGCTGGATATATTCCTACTTAGGCTATACCAAACCGTTCAAACGCCTGTGGATCTCCTCTCTCACCGACGAGGCCATCCGCGAGGGTTTGGCGAACCTCCGGGACGGCAGCGACTACGACAGCCTGTATGCCGCCGCCGACTGCCGGGCAAAGGCGGACTGGCTGGTGGGCATGAACGCGAGCCGTGCCCTGGCGGTAGCCTCCGGCTCGGCGAACAACTCCATAGGACGTGTACAGACCCCGACGCTCGCCATGGTCTGTGCCCGCTTCAAGGAGAACCGGAATTTCGTCTCCACCCCTTACTGGCAGCTGCACCTCACGCTGAAACGGCAGGACGCGCACCGCATGTTCATCCACACGGAAGAGTTCAAGGAAAAGGATGCGGCAGAGGCGGCATACCGGAAAATCACTTCCGGTTCTGTGGCGACAGTCACTGGGTCGGAACACAAGAGGACTTTCCAACAGGCCCCGCTTCTGTACGACCTGACCACGCTCCAGAAAGATTGCAACGTCCATTATGACCTGACAGCGGAGAAGACCCTCTCCATCGCCCAATCCTTGTATGAAAAGAAGCTTATTTCTTATCCGAGGACGGGAAGCCGCCATATCCCGGAGGATGTCATGCGGCACATTCCTTCCTTGCTGGGAAAAGTGGTTTCCATGCCGGAATTCAGGGAATACGGACAGTCTTTCGACATGTCCGATCTGAATACCCGCAGCGTGGATGACACGAAAGTGACCGACCACCATGCCCTGATTATCACGGGCATTTCACCCGAAGGGTTGTCCGAGGCGGAATCTACCGTTTACACCCTGATAGCCGGAAGGATGCTGGAAGCATTCTCGCCACCCTGCGAGAAGGAACTTTTGGTCATGGAATGTGCCTGCGAGGGAATGGCGTTCCGTTCCCGCTCTTCCTCCATTGTCAGACCGGGCTGGCGCGGCGTGTTCGCCAGAAAGGAGGACAGGGAGAAGGACGAGCCGGAACGTGACGGGGGGACGGCGGAGTTTGCCGAAGGCGAGACTGTTCCGGTCATGGGACACGGGATGGCGCAGAAGAAGACCCTACCCAAGCCGCTGTACACGGAGGCCACCCTGCTGGCGGCGATGGAGACCTGCGGGAAAAACATCACGGACGAACAGGCAAAGGAGGCTATCAAGGAATTGGGCATAGGCACACCCGCCACCCGTGCCGCCATCATTACCACCCTTATCAAACGTGACTATATCGCCCGCTCCGGCAAAAGCATCATCCCGACCGAAAAAGGGATGTATATCTATGAGGCGGTGAAGGACATGCGTGTGGCGGACGTGGAACTGACGGGAAGCTGGGAGAAGACCCTGGCGCAGGTGGAGAGGCATACCCTCGATACGGAAACCTTCATGCAGTCCATCCTGGATTACACCCGCAGGGCAACCGAAGAGATCCTGCGTCTGGATTTTCCGGCGATGCAGGAAAGGGCATTCACCTGCCCCAAGTGCAAGACGGGAAAAATCATCCTCCGTTCCAAAGTGGCCAGGTGCGACCATGACGGGTGCGGGCTGCTGGTGTTCCGCCGTATTCTGAACAAGGAACTGACCGACACCCACATGGAACAGCTTTTCTCCTCCGGCACCACCAGACTCATCAAGGGGTTCAAGGGAAAGAAAGGTGTACCGTTCGATGCCGCCGTCACCTTCGATGCGGAATACAACACGGTATTCTCGTTCCCGAAAACCGGGAACGGAAAGAAAAAATAACACCGTCATTCCAATTCGCGGGCAAAGGTAGCGCACCGCCTTTTTCCACCGGCAAGGTCAGGCCCTCCGGGTTTCGGGGAAAATCATCCTCGCGCCGCTCCGGTATTTTCCTCCGAAAACCTTGCCTGTGGAGGCGGTACGCATCCCGGCCCTTGAAATTGGAAAAGACTGTTTCACCCGTTAATACCGGAATGTCATGAAAACAAGGGAATATATCGACAAGATTCAAGCGAACAGATGGGTACGGACCATCGCATTGGGCTTTGCAGCCTTCATCGTGTTCAGTTATATGTACACACGGGGCATATCCCCCGTGTGGGCTGCGGTAGCCATCGTGTGTTTTAGGGGATTCTTCAGGTTCCTGTACCGGATAGCTTGCCTTCTGGTGGCTGCGGCCATACTTTTCTGCATACTCAGTTTTCTGGTATCCTGACAATATTTGACCATGAAACATAACTGCCATACAAAATCAAGTGGAACCTTACAGAACAGAGCTGTCTTCCGGGACGGCTCTTTTTGTTTTCCGCCCTCTGTGGAACCGGAAACCATAACGACAGGAATAAAAGGAAAAGGGATGAAAACACAGACTTGGCATACCGGAAACTACCGGGCAAAGTTGGCAAATGCCTTTGTTCGGACGGCAAGGTCAAGCCTTGCGGTTTCGGAAAAAATCATCCTCGCCGGAGGCTTGCGGTATTTTTCCCGAAAACCTTGCCTTACCGAAGGCATCTGCCGTCGGGCCCTTGTAGTTCACGGGCTGCCAAAGCCCGAATATTCACAATTAAAAAAAATAAAGAGACATGAACCAAGCATTTGCAACAAGCGCACCGCCGGCTCCCATGAGGATGCCCATGCCGGTAACGAGAAGAAAAAGGACGGTGGAACCCGAACCTGCCGTCAAGTTCCCGCCACGGGGGACGACAGGGCCGGTACACATCTCCACCCTGTTGAACCCGATTCTGGAAATCAGCCGCCATCCCGACAGGAACAGGCTGCTGGCCAAACTGTTCAGTGAAGAATAAAACCCAGTAATAACTTTTAATACATCAAATTATGTTTTTTACAGCAATCCACCAGATGATGACCGAAGGCGTGGATCTCACGCTTGTCATCCGCAAAGCGAACGGACAACTGACAGTATCCTTACTGCCGAAGTCGAACGGGCTGAAGGACGAAGCCCAGAACCACCTCGTACCACTGACCGTCAGCGGGCATCCGCAGGAACTGGACGCAGGCTTCCTACAAGCCGTAGCACGTCCTATACAGAAGACTACCGGACTGATTTCCAACATGGCGCAGTTCGAGGCGCAGGCTGAGAAGGCAGCGTCCGAGAGCAAGGCGGCAAAGGAGACCAAAGCGAAGGAGACGAAGGAGGAAAAGGAGAAGCGGGAGAAGTACGAGAAACATTTCAAGAAAGCGGAGGAACTGATCGCTGCCAAGAACCACAAGGAGGCGGTTACCGCACTCGGACAGGCACGTCTTTACGCCAAACCGCAGGACCAGAAGAAGATTGACGAGATGGTGGCGGAACAGACAAAGGCGATGAACAAGGGCAGTCTGTTTGAACTGATGGAAGAACCGGCTCCGCAGCCACAACAGCCGCAGGCACAACCGGCAGCCGCACCAGTCCAACAACCGCGGCAGGCTCCACAGTATCCTCAGCAACCGCAGGCACAGAGACCGATGGCGGCTCAGGCTCCTGGCGGACAGCAGAGACCGGCAGCCAATCCTCAGCAACAGCAGACAATGTGGCCACCGCAACAACCGCCGCAGGGACCGGCACAATATTACGCCCAGCCACAACCGCAACCCTATATGGGACAGCAGCCAGTACCGCAACAGGCTCCACAACCCGCACACGGGGGATACCATGGGACACATTGGCAGGAGCCGGTACAGCACCCTGAAGAACTCTCCCCACATTATCACGCCGGAGAGGATGAACCCAATTACCGTCCGGAGGATTACGAGGAATATCCCGATTTTCCGCAGTCCATGTTAGAAAATCATGTCTCACAATATCAAGCAGTATAAGATTATGGCACTCGAAGTAACAGGAATGGCACGCTCATTCACATTCAAGAAAGGCAGCGGAATGGTAACGCTCGATGATCCCAACCCGTCGGACAGCCCCGAAATGGTCATGAGCTATTACTCCAACTTCTACCCGGAGCTGACAACGGCAACGGTACACGGACCGGTCATCAAGGACGACAAAGCCGTGTACGAGTTCAAGACCACCATCGGGACCAAAGGATAGGAAGCATGAAGAAGGAACGAAAGAAAAAGAACAACAAGAAAAGGAAACCATGTGTACCATTGGACGAACAACAGTCAAGGCAGCTGGCGAGGCTCATCATCGGCCAGACGCGGAGGAATGTACGGTACGGCGTGAACAGGGAAGAACGGATTGCGGCTCCAAGCGGGGCCGTAATTCTTTTCTAAGCACAGCCTTCATACCGCTGGCACAGAATAATCTTACCGTGGATTGTTACGACAGCGGCGAATGCAACAGTATAAACGTAATCACGCGGGATAACTACGAATTCCTGCGTGATTCGTATTTCAGGTATTCCCTGCTATTGCAGAAGGAGGGCGTACACATGCCAGGAAACAGTATCGGGGAAGGCATCGCCAATCTGTACGATGAAATGAACACGCTTGTCGGTGACGAACTGCATGTCAACATCGAGCAGGAAGCCGGCAGGCTTTTCTTCCGGCTGTGGAAATACCACAAGTGGGGAAGTTTCACGCTGTACTACTTCCCGGTGAAGTTTCTGGAATCGCTCAATCCCATTTTAAGGAGGATTGCCATTACCTTTATCCATAAACTGATGAAAGCAAACGGCATTGATACATTCGTGGATTACGAAGAATCGGACTTTTTGTTTGAAATGCTTTCGGAGGATGACGGCAGCGACCCGGAGGAGTGGAAAGAACGCATGAAACTGCTGGACTCCTATCAGGAAGGGAAAATCGGCAGGCTGCTCAAACGGGTGGAATCGAAATCCTACTACAAGAACCTGCCGAAAGCACTGGATACATACGAACCCCAAAACGGGTTTGAACAGCCTTTGGTCGATGCGATGAAACGGGGTCTCCCGTTTCTGACGCCTGCACGGGGCATCATGCAATACGCTTATGACGCCTATTACTCGGAGAATCCGGACTTCCACCCGATGTACCTGCAACAGCAGATAAGGGTCGTGTATGACATCAACGACATTGTATCCGACTATCTCGTTGACTATTACAATTCCTGTAGCAGGGAGACCTACGACATCACTCCGGTGACTGCCCTTGACCTGTCGCCCGATACCGAAGAACTGTTCAGCATGGACGATTACCCGGAACGGTTCTTTCGGTGGGCGGACGAATTCATATCTTTAATCAGTTGAATTATGTTGGAAACGAATGAACTTACCCAAAAATTGAGGACGCTGCTCCATCCGAGGGCGGCGTTGATTGCCTATTCAGGCGAGAAAGACAACTCTTATGCCTCTGACAACAACTATTTTGTTGAGATAAGGGATATAGACGATAACGGAATGATGGGAGAAGGCCGGCCCGTCACGGTGGATTTCATGAACGAACTGGTGCGCGGTTATTCCGAAAGCCACAGCACCACGCCATACGGAAGGATTCCGCCCAATATGCTGTGGTGCGACCCGCGCAAGGGCAGTGAGAGGTATATCTGGTACAACTCCCCACAGAAACGGATGATGTTTTTCAAGGAATCCCTTCAAGTAGAGAATGCAAAATACAACCTGCCGGGAGTCATTTACGTGGCAGGTGGCAGTTCGTTGAGTATATATGCTTACAAGGACAAGAAACTGACGGAAAAGACGGAGCTTTATGCCGCACCGTTCTTCAACGTGACAGGGGCAAATGTCTGTCTGGGTTCCGCTAAAATAGACAAGCCGAGAGATTTGACCTACAAAAACCTGTTGGAGTATTGGGAGAAGAAGTTCTGGCTGACGGAGTTTTCACACCTGGGCGGAGGGGGCAACCCGACCAGATCAAACCTGATATTGGTGACAAAGGCCGCAAAGGACAAGCCTTTCAACCTCGACGAACTGAAACCTTTGAATAACTTGAAATTGAAAGATATATTGAAATGAAAAGAGTACACTACATAGATAACTATCTGCTGAACCCGCAGCACCCGGTCACGGTGAACCTGATCGGCGCGGGAGGAACCGGCTCGCAGGTATTGACCTGTCTGGCACGGCTGGACGTGACATTGCGGGCACTCGGACATCCGGGATTGTTCGTAACACTTTATGACCCGGACATAGTGACGGATGCCAACATCGGTCGCCAGCTTTTCGGCTGTTCCGACCTTGGACTGAACAAGGCGCAATGCCTGATTACCCGAGTGAACAATTTCTTCGGCAATGACTGGAAAGCGGTACCGGATATTTTCCCGACCGTGCTGAAAGATGCCAGACGGGATGACATGGCGAATATCACCGTCACCTGTACCGACAACATCAAGTCACGGCTTGACTTATGGAACGTATTGAAAGCCGTGCCCACCTCGAATTACCGTGATTACGAAACACCGCTTTACTGGATGGATTTCGGGAACACACAAAGTACGGGTCAGGTTGTGTTGGGAACCATACCCAAGAAAATAAAACAGCCCGCTTCCGAGTTGTACAAGACTGTCGATTCGTTGAAGGTCATTACCCGGTTCGTGAAATACGCGAGGGTGAAGGAGGCGGATTCAGGACCGAGCTGCTCCTTGGCGGAGGCGTTGGAAAAGCAGGACTTGTTCATCAACTCCACACTGGCACAACTCGGATGCAATATCCTTTGGAAGATGTTCCGTAACGGGATGTTGGAACATCACGGGCTGTTCCTTAATTTAGAAACGATGAAAGTGAATCCGATAATGATATAACTTGTTTAAAAGAGGATGAGCCAAATGCAAATTTTGTAAGAATCAAATCTAAACGAACATAATTTCACTTTACGCACATGTTAATAATTACCTGTCAATCCATTCCTTAAGCCTCTGCGCCTTTTCCTTACTCACTTGTATTTCCGTTTTCGGATAACCTTTCAAACGGACAATCAACTTTCCTCCAAAATAATTACCGAGGAACAAAACGTGCTCTACATTGATAATATATTGGCGGTTTGCCCGGAAGAAATAGTCGGGATTCAGTTGGTGTTCAAGTTCATCCATTGACACATTGACCACTTCGGAAGTGCCGTTGTTAAGACGGAGATATACAATCTTGTTTTCTGTTTCGATGTGGTTGATGTCCGAAACGCGCACGGTCTTATATCCGTCACGGTAAGGAAGCAAGAAACGCTCCCGATAACGGAACTTGTTCTTCTGTAAGGCATCGAAAAGCTGCTGTAGGTTTTCGTCGGTGTAATTCTTACCGGCTTTGGCCGCCTTGTCAATGGCCGCTTCAAGTTCATCCGAATCCAACGGTTTCAGAAGATAGTCGAAACTGTTGAACTTGAATGCTTGTACCGCATATTCGTCGTATGCGGTGGTAAATATGATGGGTATGGTTGCCGGGGCATATTTTAGAGCTTCGAAACTCAAACCGTCAGTCAAACGGATATCCGCCAGAATGAGGTTTGTGGTTTTGCCGGATTGAAAGAATTCGACCGTCTCTTTGATGCTGGCAAGAGGGCCTTCGACAATAAATGTTCTGTCAATGTCGTTCAGCAGCCTTATGAGGCGTTTGGCATTGCGTGGCTCGTCTTCAAGAATCAGTATGTTCATAGGGGATGGTGTTTTTTATGATGGGCAGACTTACCGAATAGAAGTTTTCGGCATTCTCTATCTTGACCTTTTTATCACAAAGCAAAGCGTATCGTTCTGTGATATTTTTAAGTCCTAAACCGGTTGATTCGATTGGGGACATCAAAGGTGACTTAAGATTGCTGACTGTTATATAATCATCGGACAGCTTTATGTCGATGACCAGCGGATGTTCAGATGAAAAGCTGTTATGTTTTATTGCGTTTTCCACAAGAAGCTGCAATACAGCCGGTGGAAGAAAACCTTTGCATTGTCTGACGCCCGGACTTACTTTTGCAATGACACCTTCGTCGTGGCGCACTTTCATCAAGTACAAGTATGAATCAAGAAACTTGATTTCGTCCGCGACAGGTATCAGGTTTCGGTCCAAGTTGGTGATGATGTATCGGTATACTTTCGACAGATTGCTCAGGAATTTTCCGGCAAGTCCGCTATCCTCCTCAATCAGCTCCAGCAGATTGTTGAAGTTGTTGAACATGAAATGCGGATTGATTTGCAGTTTCAGGGAATTGAGCTGTGACTGCAAGGCTATCTCCTTTTCTTTCATCAGTGCCATTTCAAGTGCCTGTTTCTCGTTGCGTGCCTTGATGTAAGACTGAAGATAGAACGTGTTGGCATAGACGCTTGACAAGAATGTGGAAATCATGGCAAAAGTATATGCGCCTTTCATGTTGAGGAGCTCGTCAAGAAGCCCGTTGCCGTTTTCACCCCATAAGAAGTTGAACAAAGAAATCATGCCGAATGCGACAACGTTGTTCAGGGTAAAAAGGCAGGAAGCATAGACAATCACCCACACATAAGATGTCCTAAATGGCAATACCCTAAAGACCAAAAAGGAAAATCCTAAAGAGATGTAGGTAAACAGCATACACAACAGATAATCGATGATATAATCGGCTATTGCCATCTCCGGTAATTGGCCGGCGGTTTCATCATCGAGTATAAACCACAGAATGAGGTAGAGCATATAGGAAACGGTTGATAACAACAGACCGTTCTTCCAATTCATTATTTTTATATTCTCGTTGGCCATATCAGATACAAAGTTACTTCATATTCCGCAAAAATAGGGATTTACATCTTTAGTTGATAGGATAAAACCGACTGAAACGGATAAAATCACCATTGAAGTGATGAAAATGAATGTTGAAACGGATGGAGTTGCACTTTATGTTTGCCGAAATACCATTTAGAAAATCTGTTTTTCAAAATAAACCGCCTATTTGGGCGGTTCAGATATAAATTTATCCGTTTCAGCCGAATTTTACTGTTACAGCCAAAGCAACACGGGTAATTTTGCATCCATATAGGGTAAATACCGCATGATAAAGTCTGAATCAACCAAATTTTTAAGTAGCCCTTAATTCCGCAACACTATTATAAAATATTTTTTTTAAGTACCTGAGCAACAAAAAGTTGCTCAGGTACTT
>NZ_QTNF01000062.1:0-15137 GCF_003603455.1 Bacteroides sp. AM37-9
ATGATGCAAAAATAAGAATTTTAACGCAATCCCCCAAGGTTTCAGACTGAGCCGTTTTTCTTTTGGTTTATAACAAAAGTAACGCAGGAAAATCATAAAAAACTAGTGAATACTATAATTGTCGATAGGGAAAAGCCTAAAATAAAGAATTAAATACAGTGCCTATTATACCATACCATAATGCGGGAATATTCTCGAATTTTCAAGTGGTCCCCCGAAACGGTCTCCGTAAAAAATAAGCCCTTGAAAGTGCTTGACTTTCAAGGGCTTCAAAGTGATAGTTGAGGTTCCTGGCGGATTCGAACCGCCGTACACGGTTTTGCAGACCGCTGACTAAGCCACTCATCCAAGGAACCATTATTTCTCGTTTGCGGTTGCAAAGGTAGTACAAATTTTGAAACTACCAACTATCCGCAGCAATTTTTCTTTGTACTTTTTTTCTTTACATCACACTCTCTGCGTTTCTTCTCCATCATATCCTTTAGTTCACAGCCACTTACGCAGCTGTCACAAGGATTCTGATTTTCCCGCGTACGACGAAAAAAAAGAAATATTCCATATACAACACGGGCAATGCAGAGCACAACGAGTACTCCGACTACCCACTCTTGCCAATTATTCATACAAACAATCCTCCAATCTGATAAACAGCAAATGATACAAGCCAAGCTAATGCCGTTGTATAGCAGGCAGCAAAAAGCGCCCATTTCCAACTACCCGATTCCTGTTTGATAGCCGCCAACGCCGCAATACACGGGAAGTAAATCAATACAAACAGCATATAACAAAAAGCGACCAATGGAGTAATCGGAATACGTTCTGCCAAACTCACCGAGTCAGCATCCGGATCATCTGCATACAAAACGCCTAACGTACTTACCACCAATTCTTTCGCCCCTACACCGGAAAGCAAGCCAATACCTAATTTCCAATCAAATCCCAATGGCTTTATTACCGGCTCTATTCCGCGCCCCAACTGACCGATATAAGAATTTTCCTGCTGTTCGGCAACCGTTTCATAAGCATCATGATTCGGATAATATCCCAGAAACCAGATAATAATAGAAGCAATCATAATAATTCCGCCCATCTTTTTCAGATACTGCGCTCCCTTTTCCCATGTATGACGGAAGATAGACTTCGCTGTCGGCATTCGGTAAGGAGGAAGCTCCATCACAAACGGCGTATCATCACCCTTTATCAGAAACTTGCTAAACAAGCGAGCCATTACCACAGCCAGCACAATACCAATCACATAGATACTTAACAGCACCAAACTTGCATTGTTCGGGAAGAAAGCACCCACCAACAATAAATAAATCGGCAGACGCGCACTACAAGACATCAATGGATTCACCAACATGGTAATGAGACGACTCTTCCGGTTCTCAATAGTACGGGACGCTATAATCGCAGGCACATTACATCCGAATCCCATAATCAGAGGAATAAACGACTTTCCGTGCAACCCCATTTTATGCATGATCTTATCCATGATAAAAGCCGCACGAGCCATATAACCAGAATCCTCCATGATAGAAATACAGAAATACAGAATCAGGATATTCGGTAAGAAAACAATGACAGCTCCTACCCCACCGATAATTCCATCAATCAGCAGATCTTTAAATGGACCTTCCGACATATTATTGCGCAGCAATTCACCAAGCTGCTCTACCATCCATTCAATTCCCATCATCGGATATTCGCCAATGACAAATGTACCTTCAAACATCAGATACATAAAAAGAAAGAAAATAGGAAATCCCCAGACACGATGAGTTACAATCGAATCCAGTACCTTTGTTGTCTGCGCCTGTTCCAGATGATTATCCGTGAACGTTTCTTTCAACGCACCACTGATAAATCCATATTTAGCATCAGTAATAGCCGATTCACAATCCTCATTCATTGTCTCCTGAACACGCTTCGACATCTTGTCGCGGACATGGAAAATTTCATCCGCATTCGGCAATGTGCGTACAATACGCTCAATGTCAGGATCATTCTCCAACAATTTAATGGAGAGGAAACGGGTAGAATATTTATGCCGGATAAACTCGTTCTTGGACACTTCACTTTTTACAGCCTCAATCGCTTTTTCTATATCAGGACCGTGATTTATATGAATATGCCGGAAGACACGCCCCGTCTTTTTATGTTCACGCACATAATCTTCCAGATGCTCTTCCTCATGGTTCTTACGGTCTTCCAAAGAGTCATGCCATTCAGTCAAGTCTTTGAGAACTTCCGGATTCATGTTTCCCTGTTTATCGAAGAAGTCTACTCCTTCATACAGATTGATAACTACATGAAACAACGTATCCAATCCACGATTTTTCTTACTGGCAGTAGGCAGCATCGGCACCCCGAACAACTTGCTCAACAAATGGTAATCCAATGTATTTCCACTGGCTTCCAATTCATCATAGATATTCAGAGCCACTACCATGCGGACATTCATGTCTATCAATTGAGTAGTCAGATATAAGTTTCGCTCCAGATTAGAAGAATCGACGACATTAATAATCACGTCAGGAGTTTCATCGATAATATGATGGCGAACATAGATTTCTTCCGGCGTATAAGCAGATAAAGAATAAGTTCCCGGCAGATCGACAATACGGAAATGATAACCTTCGAAGTCAAAATAACCTTCTTTGGCATCCACGGTCACACCGCTGTAATTGCCTACATGCTCATGAGCACCGGACGCAAGATTAAACAAAGAAGTCTTGCCACTGTTCGGATTTCCGACCAAGGCAACATTGATGGTGCGACGTTTACCTAACGCCAACCGTTTCATATCTTCTTCTTTTACTGAAAGGTCTTCGGGTAATCCTTCATGATAAACAGTCTTTTCAGCCAGTTCTTTTGCCTCCTCCTCGCTGATTACTTCGATCATTTCAGCTTCCTGACGACGAAGAGATATTTCATAACCTAAGACTTTATATTTTATGGGATCTTTTAGGGGAGCGTTCAACAGCACTTCAACCGTTTTACCTTTAATGAAGCCCATCTCCACAATACGTTTACGAAAACCACCGTGCCCCAATACCTTTACAATAACACCTTTTTCTCCTGTTTTTAATTCGGACAAACGCATAACTCTCAAAATTTTCGGCAAAGATAATTCATAACTTCGGAGCACGCAAATTATTTAGAATGTTTTTAAATAGCAGTCATTTTCCTCCTCCAAAAGATTTAGGAAAAATAAAAAAACTTATTGATAAACTCGTATCTTTGCAGATATGATACAACAACGCGTTACAAAATATATAGAAAAAGAACATTTGTTCTCACTGGATGCCAAAGTCCTGATTGCATTGAGTGGCGGTGCCGACTCGGTGGCGCTGCTATGTATTCTGCACACAGCAGGTTATCATTGCGAAGCCGCACACTGTAATTTCCACCTGCGAGGCGAAGAATCAGACCGGGATGAACTGTTTGTCCGCCAACTTTGCAAAAGAACCGGAATCCATTTGCATACAATTGATTTTAACACGACACAATACGCAAAGAAAAAACAGATTTCGATTGAAATGGCTGCACGGGAATTACGCTATGACTGGTTCGAGAAAACGAGAAAAGAATGCCAGGCAGATGTGATCGCCGTAGCACATCATCAGGATGATAGCGTAGAAACCATACTACTCAATCTGATTCGAGGTACAGGAATTACCGGTTTATTAGGAATCCGCCCCCGCAACGGAGCAATCGTGCGGCCTCTGCTTTGCGTCAATCGGGAAGATATCATTCATTATCTGGAGAGCATCGGACAAGATTATGTAACAGACAGTACCAATCTGGAAGACGAATATACCCGTAACAAAATCCGACTCAATCTCCTTCCTCTTATGCAAGAAATCAATCCGTCAGTCAAAAAGAATCTGATAGACACGAGCAATTATCTGAATGATGTAGCTACCATATATAATAAATGCATAGAGGAAACCAAAAATAATATTGTAACGACAGAAGGTATCCGAATCAGTGATTTAGTAAAGGAACCGGCACCCGAAGCTATTCTATTCGAAATCTTGCATCCTCTAGGCTTCAATTCTGCACAAATCAAAGATATTGCCTTTTCGCTTCACAGCCAACCGGGCAAACAATTTTGCAGTAAAAAATGGAGAGTGATAAAAGATAGAGAATTCTTATTAATAGAAGCTATTGAATCGGGAAATGAAATTCTTCCTCCTTTTCAAATCATCAAAGAAGAAAAAGAATACACCCCTGATTTCCTAATTCCACGCGACAAAGGAATAGCCTGTTTTGATGCCGACAAACTGAATGGAGATATTCATTACCGGAAATGGCAGACAGGAGACACTTTTATTCCTTTCGGAATGAAAGGAAAGAAAAAAATAAGCGATTATCTGACCGACCGCAAATTTTCTATCAGTCAAAAAGAACGCCAGTGGGTACTCTGCTGTGGAGAACACATTGCGTGGCTGATAGGCGAACGAACAGACAACCGCTTTCGTATTGATGAAACGACTAAGCGTGTCGTAATCTACAAAATAGTTTGAGGCAATTTCTGTTTCTTGAAGCAATCTGACAACAAAGCCGCAAAAGGAGTATCATACACCCGTGCTTTCTTAACGCAGGCTTTTACACAGGCACAACACTTGATACATTTAGCTTCATCTGTATGCAGCTCATCCCCTTTCGTTATAGCCCCTGCCGGACAACGGACCACACACAACCCACAATGGGTACACAAATTCTCATCCTCCACCCAAGGAGTGCGGGGAAGCGGTGTTCCACTTTTACGTAACTTGATAACTTTCCTCAAAAAGCGAAACAAAGGAAAAAATGGCTGGCTCGGACGTTTAATAGCACGTACGTCTACCGGATAAAGGGTATCCATGCTATCAGCAGCCTGTATTTTTTCCATGATTTTCTTCCCAAATTCCGTAGCAAAGGCTAAATCCGACTCATCGGGACGTCCCACCGCAATCGGATGTTTATCAGTACTATATGAATGTTCTCCAATAAAAGTTGCCCCGGCAATCACTTTCAATCCATGAGGAATAGCAAAAGCATCCAGTTCCATTAAAGCTTTTTCATAAGCACGGTTTCCATACACCACCACCAAAACGGTCGGAGTATCCACTCCCCGGATGTACTGCAAACGCTCCATTGCCAGAGGAGCGACATGACCTCCATACACAGGCACTACAATAATGGCCAAAGCAGATGCAGGAATCACGATTTCATCTGCAATTTGCTGCGTTACATTAATAGGAAGGATATTTTTTATGCCCGTACCGTGAACAATCGCTTCCGCAACTTGTTTAGATGTGTGTGTAGGCGAAAAATAAATTAAATGAGCTTCATTTACTGTCATACCATTTTCTTTTATGTAGCAAAGATACACTTTTACGTGGAAAAAAATGTTTGATTGTTCATGAAACCAAAAAAAATTATTATCTTTGCCCCGTTGAAACATTCTACGATTCAACATATACATCCCTAATTCAGAATAAAAAACAAAACGTATGCTTGCATATCTGTAGCCATAAGCTGTAGTAATGCTGTCCGTAATTCAGCAAAAAAAGAAATATTAATAACTTACCATACTATATGTATAACATTATCCAATTAAACGACAAAAATCTGTCGGAACTTCAAGTTATTGCCAAAGAGTTAGGCATAAAAAAAGCAGACTCATACAAAAAAGAAGACCTTGTTTATAAGATACTCGATGAACAGGCTATTGTAGGAGCTACTAAGAAAGTTGCCGCAGATAAGCTCAAAGAAGAACGCAAAAATGAAGAACAAAAGAAAAAGCGTTCACGGGTAGCTCCTACCAAAAAAGAAGACAAGGTAGTTTCCACACCAAAGAGTGGAGAGGTTAATAAAACAAAAGAAGCCACTCCTGTAAAAGCACCACAACCTTCCAAGAAAGAAGAAAGTACAAACAAAGAAAAAGAAGCTCCTGTTGTAGAAGCTAAAGCAGAAAACGCTACTACTGCTCCCAAGCGTAAAGTGGGCCGTCCACGCAAGAGCGCTGATGCAGAAGAGAAAAAAGAAGTAGAAAATGTAACACCGGCTGCTCCCAAAGTGGTGGAAACTAAGCCTGTTGTTGCAGAGAAAACTACTGAAACAAAAGAAAAAGCTGCTCCAGCACAACAGCCGACTGCTGAAAAGAAAGCAAAAAGCAAACCGGCTGCAGAAACAAATAAACCAGCCGCAGAGCCAAACAAGCCTGTTGCAGAGAAAAAAGTTATAGATAAACCACAAAAGAAAGCCGCACCCGTTATCGACGAGGAAAGCAATATCTTATCCAGCGTTGACGATGATGATTTTATTCCAATCGAAGATCTGCCTTCTGAAAAAATAGAGCTTCCTACCGAACTCTTCGGCAAATTCGAGGCAACTAAAACAGAACCTGTGCAAACAGCACCTGAACAGCCATCTCATCCTCAACAGCAACAACAATCTCAACAGCAGCAAGCACAGCAGCAACGCCCGCGTATTGTTCGTCCACGCGACAATAACAACGGTAATAACAATGTGAACAATAATAGCAATAACGCTAATAACAACAATAATAATTTCCAACGTAATAACAATAATCAAAATCAGGTTCAGAATCAGAACCAACAACGCTTACCGATGCCACGTGCCACTCAGCAAAACCATGCGAACGAGAATCTTCCGGCACAACAGCAACAACAGCAGGAGCGCAAGGTTATTGAACGCGAAAAGCCTTACGAATTCGATGATATTCTCAACGGAGTAGGCGTTCTGGAAATCATGCAGGATGGATACGGATTCCTCCGTTCTTCCGATTACAACTACCTTTCTTCTCCGGACGACATTTATGTATCACAATCTCAAATCAAACTCTTTGGTTTGAAAACCGGTGATGTAGTGGAAGGTGTTATCCGTCCACCCAAAGAAGGAGAAAAATATTTCCCGTTGGTAAAAGTGTCGAAAATTAACGGACGTGACGCAGCTTTCGTTCGCGACCGTGTTCCTTTCGAACATCTGACACCTCTTTTCCCGGATGAAAAGTTCAAACTTTGCAAAGGCGGTTATTCAGACTCCATGTCTGCACGCGTTGTTGACCTTTTCGCTCCTATCGGTAAAGGACAACGTGCCTTGATCGTTGCCCAGCCAAAGACAGGTAAGACTATCTTAATGAAAGATATCGCTAACGCTATTGCAGCCAATCACCCGGAAGTTTACATGATTATGCTGCTGATTGACGAACGTCCGGAAGAAGTAACCGATATGGCACGCAGCGTTAATGCAGAAGTTATCGCTTCTACTTTCGACGAACCGGCAGAACGTCACGTAAAAATTGCAGGTATCGTATTGGAAAAGGCAAAACGTTTGGTAGAATGTGGTCACGACGTAGTGATCTTCCTTGATTCTATCACCCGTCTGGCTCGTGCATACAATACAGTATCTCCTGCATCCGGTAAAGTTCTTTCCGGTGGTGTGGATGCAAATGCACTTCACAAACCTAAACGTTTCTTCGGTGCTGCCCGTAATATTGAAAACGGCGGCTCGTTGACCATCATCGCTACCGCATTGATCGATACCGGTTCTAAAATGGACGAAGTTATCTTCGAAGAATTTAAGGGTACCGGCAACATGGAGCTGCAGCTCGACCGCAACCTGTCCAACAAACGTATCTTCCCGGCAGTCAACATTACTGCATCCAGCACTCGTCGCGACGACCTGTTGCTTGATAAGACAACTCTTGACCGCATGTGGATATTACGTAAATATCTTGCAGACATGAATCCGATCGAAGCAATGGACTTCGTTAAAGACCGTTTGGAAAAGACCAGAGATAACGATGAATTCCTGATGAGCATGAACAGCTAATTAGCGGTAAACGATAAATGATGAACGGTGAACAAACTGCGTCCTGATAATTGCAGTTTGTTCACCGTTCTCTTTTTTAGCCACCCCGTTAATCAATAACCACTTGCCGTTCATCCTTCACAATCCAACGTTCATCAGCAATAGTTCTCCCTAATAATCCATCACACATTACATTTTTGTACAAAATACTTTCACTTGCGTCCAAAACCACTACTTCACCCTTTTTTGCGTTTCCTTTTTTCCTACTTTTGTTTCAAAATCAACTATTACTTAATTCTAACCAGTAATGAAAACTATTTATCCATTCATGGGATTAGCCCTATGCGGTGTAGCAGCCCAAGCTCAAGAAAAGCCCAATTTCCTGATTATCCAGTGCGACCATTTGACACAACGCGTCGTGGGAGCTTACGGGCAAACACAAGGCTGCACCCTCCCTATTGACGAAGTCGCTTCACGAGGAGTTATCTTCTCCAATGCTTATGTAGGCTGCCCTCTCAGCCAACCTTCACGCGCAGCTTTATGGAGCGGCATGACACCTCATCAAACGAATGTGCGTTCAAACTCCAGCGAACCTATCAACACACGTATTCCCGAAAATGTACCTACATTAGGAAGCCTTTTCTCTGAAAACGGTTACGAAGCCGTACACTTCGGAAAAACACACGACATGGGCTCCCTAAGAGGATTCAAACACAAAGAACCGGTAGCCAAACCATTCACTGATCCGGAGTTCCCGGTCAATAACGACAGCTTCCTGGACGTAGGAACCTGCGAAGACGCTGTTGCTTATTTAAGCAACCCTCCCAAAGAACCCTTCATCTGTATTGCCGATTTTCAGAACCCTCACAACATTTGCGGATTCGTAGGAGCAAATGAAGGAGTACATACCGACCGCCCCATCAGCGGAACTCTTCCTGAACTACCAGCCAACTTCGACGTGAAAGACTGGAACAATATCCCCAAACCGGTGCAATACATCTGTTGCAGCCATCGCCGCATGACCCAGGCCTCTCATTGGAATGAAGAGAATTACCGTCATTACATTGCCGCTTTCCAACACTATACTAAAATGGTGTCCAAGCAAGTAGACAGTGTATTAAAAGCTCTTTACTCCACTCCTGCCGGAAGAAACACCATCGTTGTTATCATGGCCGATCATGGCGACGGAATGGCTTCACACCGTATGGTGACCAAGCATATCAGTTTCTATGATGAAATGACAAACGTTCCGTTTATCTTTGCAGGTCCCGGCATCAAACAACAGAAAAAACCGGTAGATCAACTATTGACACAGCCTACGCTGGATCTTTTGCCTACTCTTTGTGATTTGGCAGGAATTTCCGTTCCGGTCGAAAAACAGGGAATCAGTCTCGCACCTACATTAAAAGGAGAGAAACAGAAAAAAACTCACCCTTATGTAGTTTCCGAATGGCACAGCGAATATGAATATGTCGTTACCCCCGGACGTATGGTACGCGGACCGAGATACAAATACACGCACTATCTGGAAGGCAACGGAGAAGAACTATATGATATGAAAAAAGATCCGGGAGAACGTAAGAATCTCGCCAAAGATCCGAAATACAGTAAAGTTCTGGCAGAACACCGTGCCATGCTTGATGATTACATCACCCGCACAAAAGATGACTACCGAAGCTTGAAAGTAGATGCTGATCCACGATGCAGAAACCATACTCCCGGCTACCCTAACCACGAAGGTCCTGGAGTTCGAGAAATACTCAAAAGAAAATAAATAATAAAAAAGAGTGAAGACGACACAGAAATCTTCACTCTTTTTAGTTCTTTCGCTGGCAAACTTACAAGCAAGCAGCGCACTAGTATAGCCCAAGAACACCGGCAAACACGAATCATCCGGTTCATATTAAGCCGTAAGGGAGACATGCTTCATTCCGAATCAACTAACGATAAAACTCCCGAAGGTCCGGAAATAGTTTTCATCTACCCCATCGCTTTCGAATCGAAATAAAGCACTATCTTTGCAAAGTGTAAACTTAAACGCTTAATTATGTATACCAACAAACAGATTTGGAGTGTCAGTTACCCGATACTACTAAGCTTGCTGGCACAAAATGTCATCAATGTCACCGACACAGCATTCCTCGGACACGTGAGCGAGGTAGCTCTTGGAGCATCGGCTATGGGCGGGTTATTTTATATATGTGTATTCACCATCGCATTCGGATTCAGTACCGGTTCGCAGATTGTCATAGCGCGACGCAATGGCGAAGGCCGCTATTCAGATGTCGGCCCTGTCATGATTCAGGGAGTCATGTTCCTGTTCGTGATGGCACTGCTGCTATTTGGATTCACCAAGGCATTCGGTGGAAACATCATGCGTTTGCTAGTTTCTTCAGAATCCATCTACGAAGGAACAATGGAGTTTCTGGACTGGCGTATTTACGGATTCTTTTTCTCTTTTATCAATGTCATGTTCCGGGCATTGTATATCGGCATTACACGCACTAAAGTGCTAACCATCAATGCCATTGTCATGGCATTAACCAATGTCATACTGGACTATGCATTAATCTTCGGAAAGTTCGGTTTGCCGGAAATGGGTATCAAAGGGGCTGCTATTGCTTCCGTACTGGCAGAAGCCTCCTCCATTCTCTTTTTCGTCATCTATACGTATGCCACGGTCGATTTAAAGAAATACGGTATGAACCGCCTGCGCACATTCGACCCAGCATTGCTGATGCGGATTCTTAGTATCTCCTGCTTCACCATGCTGCAATATTTCCTGTCGATGGCTACCTGGTTTGTTTTCTTCGTAGCCGTAGAACGGTTGGGACAACGGGAACTGGCGATTGCCAATATCGTCCGAAGTATTTATGTCGTATTGTTGATTCCGGTCAACGCACTGGCTACGACTACCAACAGTCTTGTCAGCAATGCTATTGGTGCAGGAGGCATCCAGCACGTGATGCCGCTCATTAATAAAATTGCGCGTTTCTCCTTTTTCATCATGCTGGGGTTAGTAGCGGTATCGGCACTGTTTCCGCAGTTCCTGCTCTCTATCTACACCAGTGAAGCCGCACTCATTACGGAGTCCGTACCTTCGGTATATGTAATTTGTTTTGCCATGCTTATCGCATCCGTAGCCAATGTAGTGTTCAACGGTATCTCCGGAACAGGAAATACACAGGCAGCCCTGTTGCTCGAAACGATTACAATTATCATCTACGGATCATACATCATTTTCATCGGAATGTGGCTGAAAGCACCGATCGAAATTTGCTTTACGATTGAGATTGTGTATTATAGCTTGCTGTTGATAACAAGTTATATTTATCTCAAAAAAGCAAAATGGCAGAATAAAAAGATATAAATACAAGAGATTTTTGTACATTTGCAAGCTCAAATAAAGAGTAGACGGAAAAGTCCCTCTTTCGCCCAAGTAAATTGTAATTAGTAATTCGTAATTAAATAACTATGTTCGATAATTTAAGTGAAAGACTAGAACGGTCATTCAAGATTCTGAAAGGTGAAGGCAAAATCACCGAAATCAACGTGGCGGAGACGCTGAAAGACGTACGTAAAGCACTTCTCGACGCCGACGTAAACTACAAGGTGGCAAAGAATTTCACGGATACAGTGAAAGAAAAAGCTCTTGGCCAGAACGTGCTTACGGCTGTGAAGCCAAGCCAGTTGATGGTGAAGATCGTACATGATGAACTTACACAGTTGATGGGGGGAGAGACAGCCGAGATCAATATCGACGCCCGTCCGGCAGTTATCCTGATGTCAGGTTTGCAGGGTTCGGGTAAGACCACCTTCTCTGGTAAGTTGGCACGGATGCTGAAAACCAAGAAAAACCGTAAGCCATTACTGGTGGCTTGTGACGTTTACCGTCCGGCAGCTATCGAACAGTTGCGCGTATTGGCAGAACAAATCGAAGTACCGATGTACTGCGAACTGGACAGCAAGAATCCGGTAGAAATCGCACAACACGCTATTCAGGAAGCTAAAGCCAAAGGATATGACCTCGTTATCGTCGATACAGCCGGACGTCTGGCAGTAGACGAACAGATGATGAACGAGATCGCCGCTATCAAAGAAGCAATCAACCCGAACGAAATTCTGTTCGTGGTAGACTCCATGACCGGTCAGGATGCTGTAAACACGGCTAAAGAATTCAACGAACGTCTGGACTTCAACGGTGTGGTACTGACCAAACTTGATGGTGATACCCGCGGTGGTGCGGCTCTTTCTATCCGTTCGGTAGTGAACAAACCGATCAAATTTGTTGGTACAGGTGAAAAGCTGGAAGCAATCGACCAATTCCACCCTGCCCGTATGGCCGACCGTATTCTCGGTATGGGTGACATCGTTTCATTGGTAGAACGTGCACAGGAACAATATGATGAAGAAGAGGCTAAACGTTTACAGAAGAAAATTGCCAAGAACCAATTCGACTTCAATGACTTCCTTAGCCAGATTGCACAAATCAAGAAAATGGGTAATCTGAAAGACCTTGCCTCCATGATTCCGGGAGTAGGAAAGGCAATCAAAGATATTGATATTGACGACAATGCTTTCAAAAGCATCGAAGCTATCATCTATTCCATGACTCCGGCAGAACGTTCCAACCCGGAAATACTGAACGGATCACGTCGTACACGTATCGCCAAAGGTAGCGGAACGACTATTCAGGAAGTAAACCGCCTGCTGAAACAGTTCGACCAGACTCGCAAAATGATGAAGATGGTAACTAGCAGCAAGATGGGTAAGATGATGCCTAAAATGAAAAGATAATCATTCAATAGATCCAAACTGATTATAACAAAAAAGAGGAAGTTTCGACTTCCTCTTTTTTGTATCCGGAAGCCTACGGTAGAAAGTAGTTTCTCCACTAACAAACTGATAATATACTGCTCATCTCCTGACAAAAATTCCAATCCTTTTGGAGAGTTCAGTTATTTATTTTACTTTTGCCCATCACCAATAAATACTCTGAAAATATGACTCTGATAGACGGAAAAGCCATTTCCGAACAAGTGAAACAAGAGATTGCAGCCGAAGTAGCCGAAATTGTGGCTCGTGGCGGAAAACGCCCGCATCTGGCGGCTATCCTTGTTGGACACGATGGTGGTAGCGAAACGTATGTAGCTGCCAAAGTAAAAGCCTGTGAAGTATGTGGATTCAAGTCCTCCCTCATCCGTTATGAAAGTGACGTGACCGAAGAAGAACTGCTTGCCAAAGTACGCGAACTGAATGAAGACGACGATGTAGACGGCTTTATCGTACAACTTCCCTTACCTAAACATATCTCCGAACAGAAAGTAATTGAAACGATTGATTACCGTAAAGATGTAGACGGCTTCCACCCGATCAATGTAGGCCGTATGTCCATCGGACTTCCGTGCTATGTATCCGCTACTCCCAACGGTATCCTCGAATTGTTGAAACGTTACGAAATAGAGACTTCCGGCAAAAAATGTGTTGTACTCGGACGTAGCAATATCGTCGGCAAACCGATGGCTGCCCTGATGATGCAGAAAGCCTATCCGGGCGATGCCACGGTGACGGTATGCCACAGCCGCAGCAAAGACCTGATAAAAGAATGTCAGGAAGCTGATATTATCATCGCTGCCCTGGGACAACCCAACTTTGTAAAAGCCGAAATGGTGAAAGAAGGTGCGGTAGTTATCGATGTAGGTACTACGCGTGTGCCGGATGCAACCAAGAAATCAGGCTTCAAACTGACTGGTGACGTGAAGTTTGACGAAGTTGCCCCAAAATGTTCCTTTATCACTCCCGTACCGGGCGGTGTTGGACCGATGACGATTGTATCGTTAATGAAAAATACACTCTTAGCTGGCAAGAAAGCCATTTATCAATGAAACATAGCTTGTTTCTGATGATTTTACTTCTCTCTTTGTCCTGCACCTCCCGGTCGCAGGCAAAGAGAGATTCTATCATCGATACCCTGTCGGACAGCCTTTCCGCAACCGACAGTATTTCCCCCACTGATACCCTACGACTCCTTTTCGTAGGTGACCTCATGCAGCATCAAGGACAAATCAACGCTGCACGAACCTCAACCGGCTATGATTACTCCACCTGTTTTACGTACGTTAAAGAAGAAATAGGGAGAGCCGATCTCGCTATCGCCAATCTGGAAGTTACGTTAGGAGGCAAACCCTACAAAGGTTATCCTGCTTTCAGCGCACCGGACGAATTTCTGACCGCAATTCATGACGCAGGTTTCAATGTTTTAGTGACTGCCAACAATCATAGTCTCGACCGTGGCAAATCCGGACTGGAGCGTACCATTCAACTTATCGACTCGTTGAAAATTCCACATGCAGGCACGTATATCAACACTGAAGAACGCGACAAGAAATATCCTCTTTTATTGGAAAAGAACGGGTTCCGCATCGCCCTGCTCAACTATACGTATGGCACAAACGGTATCCCCGTTACTCCTCCCAATATCGTGAACTATATTGATACAACAGTTATCGCCAAAGATATTGAAGAGAGCAAAGCAATGAAACCGGACGCAATCATAGCTTGTATGCATTGGGGAATCGAATACCAGTCGCTCCCGGACAAAGAGCAGAAATTCCTTGCTGACTGGCTGATTCAAAAAGGAGTAAATCATGTCATCGGCTCCCACCCTCACGTAGTTCAACCCATTGAAGTTCGCACAGACAGCGTGACGAACGACAAACATCTCGTAGTCTATTCACTGGGGAATTATATTTCCAATATGTCCGCCCGCCGCACCGATGGTGGACTGATGGTAAGAATGGAATTAGTAAAAGACAGCACAGTCCGTCTCAATAATTGCGAGTATAGTTTAGTCTGGACAGCCCGCCCCATTCAGTCCGGGAAAAAAAATCATCAATTACTCCCCGTCAACCTACCTGCTGATTCAATTCCTTTACAAGCACGTAACTCTCTGAAGATCTTCACAAATGATGCTCGAACCCTTTTCAACAAGCACAATCAGGGAATAAAAGAATATACTTTTTACAAAAAAAAAGTAGTGAAATCTTTTGGAGATTAAAAGATAATATCTATCTTTGCACCGCGTTAGAGAAACGCAGACATGGTGGCTGTAGTTCAGTTGGTTAGAGCGTCAGATTGTGGTTCTGAATGTCGTGGGTTCGAGTCCCATCTGCCACCCCAAAAGAAACCCTTGTAAGTTAAGTACTTATGAGGGTTTTCTTTTTGTTGGTAGAATATCATTCAAGTGCTAAAGTTTTTCCGGCTCACCCGATAATCATTGGGGGTATGCATAAATCTTAGCCAGTCTAAAG
>NZ_QTNF01000063.1:0-14823 GCF_003603455.1 Bacteroides sp. AM37-9
ATCTTTGCCCATCAGTGCCGGAACTCCGAAAAGTACGGTATCAATTTCTTTCCCTATAGTTCTTATTGGGTTAGACAACAAGACGCATTAAAATGTATTTTCAAAGTGAGAATGTATTTTAATTTGCGTCATGTTTCCGCTTCTGCAATGCTTACTAAAGTGGAGTTACCTAAAAGGTAGTGGAACTTTACTAAGGATTGCAGAAGGGATAAAGAAACATACCTTAGAAGGGTGGGTGGGTTTACTGATAGCAAAACTATTGGAGCGTAACAAAGTGAAGCGATTAAGCCTTTTTGGTTCTTTTTTGGCGTTTGAAAAAAGAACTCCCCCCAATGAGGGGGGGGAAGGAATCTTTAAGCAACCTTTGTATTTTTCTCTTCTTCAACTTCTTCCACATCTAGCCTTATATTTAGATGCTGGGCTATGAATTTACTACCTTTAATAGCATCTGCCAATACAGTAAATAAAAATTTAGGTTCTTCTTTTATTGCTTTGCACCATGATTTTAAATAAGCCGCATTTTCTTCTCTGACGGTTACAGAAATACCCAAATATACACCAGACAAAGCCGATATTAATTCTGCTACAAGTTCTTCACGCCCATAATTGAATTTATCATTTTCATAAAATCCTTTTCTATTTAGTCTATTTTTAACACCTGTACTATGTCCCATTTCATGTAATTCTGTACCATAAAAACTTTCTCCGTCCTTAAATTGGCTCTTTAAAGGTAAAGTAATGCTATCATTTGATATTGAATAAAACGCACTATCACTAGAAACCGTTTGAATAGGACATACCCAATTTTGATTCTTATTCATTTCATCAAGTATTGGATTTACATACATTTCTTTCTCTTCTTGTGGCTGTTCCTCTCCTGAAAATTTAGCCTTTAATATATCCCATCTATTGGGATATTTTTCCGCAAAGTTTGTTTGGTCTAAATTAAAAACTTGGAAATATTTTGTATAAGCTGCTAAACGGTATTCTTTTTGTTCTTCTTCTGATAATTTGTTATATTCATCATATGAAATTTTTTCATTTGTCTGACGATGATAAGCACAAAATAATGTATAATAAACAGGAAAAGCAACAGCACCTTTTAGAACATTAATACCTTCGTTTCGTGCTTGATTGAATGTCAAAAAAACAGGAGTTTGATAATTATATTTTTCACACAAAAAATAAAGTAAAAAAGCGTTTCCACCACTATAAGTACGACCTGTTAAATTTTGTGGTAAAAAGTTCTGTTTAGAGTTGACTTTAGAGAACCAAGGTTTTTGCCAATTCATAGACAAACTTTCAATTTTTTCAACCATAAGGTTTACAAACTTCTCTGCATTTTTATCAAAAGTAGATTTCATAATTTTGTTTGCTGTTCTTTATACTGGCAGCCAAACCAGCTTTAAAAGTTTATTTATCTCTTTATTTTCAATACTCAAAGATAGTAATTTTCTATAAATGTCGCAAATAATAAGACAATTATTTTTGTTAAAAATGGTTTATAATTGGCTGATTTTTAACGTATTATCTTTTCCCTAAAGTTTTATATATTTGGGGTGAGAGATAAGGTTTTATAAACGGAATATTCCCTTTAGGGAACATGAAGTCTATAAAACCGAATATCCAATGCCTTGCTTTTGTAGGTGCTTCATAGAAGCGGTGAAAAAAGCAAAGCATTGGATATACCTTAGAAGGGTGGGTGGGAAAATGCGTTAGGGATTGCAGCGGAAAGCCCACAGCGTAGCGAGGACTTGCAGCGAAAAGCCCGACCTGAAAGGTAACGCCCTATTTATTTCTTCTATTCATCAATCTTACTTTTTCATAACGTAAATACCTATACAAAGTAGCCTTACTTCCAATGTGTAAAATTCTACATATTTCATCTATAGAATAATCCCGATTTTCATATAAGCGCTTTGCTGCTATAGCTTTTCTCTTTGCATCTTCCGATAACCCTATAGGTCGTCCCGTAAGTTTCCCTCGTTCTTTTGCAGCTTGTAATCCAGCCCTAGTTCGTTCTACTATTATTTCACGTTCATATTCAGCCAATGAAGCAAAAATTCCAAATTGACATCTTCCTAGAGCACTATTAGTATCAATACCATCAACTATGCTTTTGAATGCAACTTTTCTTTTCTGCAAACAATCAACTATATAAACTAAATCTTTCAAAGAACGCCCTAATCTATCTAGCTTCCAGATAACAAAAGTATCACCTTCTCGCAAATATGCAAGGGCTTTATCTAATTCGGGTCTATCCTTTACTCCTGATACTTTTTCCTCAAATATAAGTTTGCATCCGGCTTCTTTTAAAGCATCTAGCTGCAAATCTAAATTCTGTTCCCTCGTTGAAACACGAGCGTAGCCTATTATCTCCATTTTATTTAAATCCAAGTTTCATAAATTCAACTATTCGCGAAACTATTTTAAACTAGGGCTTTTTCCCCTGTTATTACCTCTAGTAGTATTATAAATCAAAAGTACAGAAAAAGGGTCGATTAATGAAACTTTTAAAATTAAGAATATGAGTTATTCACAATTTATCATGGCTGTATTTGCCATTTATGTAGTTTACTACGCTGCAAACATTCTGTATGATGCTTTCCTAAAGCAAAGCAAAGTCAATACAGGTGAAGAAGAAGAAATTATTTCAATAGGAGAGGAAGAAGAAATACCTCACAACGTTGTAGATGAAGATTTTGAAACAGGCTCATACGAAAAAGAGGAAGAAAAAAATGAATCTGAACAAAATTATGTATCTGTAAATGAATCTGTTGAAATGGAAGTTGAAACACAAGGTATTCCAATGGAACAACTTCTTGCTAAAGGGAAAAGTATGTTTTCACACGTAAATTTTAACAAATAAACAACTAATTTTTATCCAAATGAAAAAGTTTTTTTCAAAAATTGCTCAAAGAGCATTCGCTTTAGCCATTAGCATAATGGTAGTAACTAACACTTTTGCACAAGGTGCTGCGGGAATTGATGCAGCTAGTTCTGAACTTGCAACCTACATGGACCCCCTAGGAAACATGATGATGATACTAGGAGGTCTAGTAGGATTAGTTGGAGCAGTGCGAGTTTATTTAAAATGGAACTCTGGTGACCAAGATGTACAAAAGGCTGTTATGGGCTGGATGGGGTCATGTATCTTTCTGGTTGTATCAGGTGTTGTCGTAAAAGCATTCTTCGGAATCTAATATGTCGAAAGAGTATCCAAGTTACAATGTATATAAGGGGCTACAAAAGCCCCTTATTTTCAAAGGATTTAAAGGCAAGTTCATATATATCGGTGGAGCTTGTATTATTAGTGCTTTACTTTTATGTGCTATTGTTTCTACTCTGGCTTCTTTTATGTGGGGAGGTATAACTCTTGTAATAGTTATGTTTGGAGGGTTAGGAATAACATCGCAATTACAAAGAAAAGGGCTTCACAGGAAAGATAAACGAAAAGGCATATATATAGTATCACGCACTTTTATAAGAGATAGAAAAAAATAAAGCTTATGAAAAAGAAAAGTGAATTTGAAGCTCCTTATATTGGTATTGAAACAATAAACAATACTCCTATATTTTATAACCGAAGGGGCGACTATTCTGTTATCATTAAATGTGAAAATCCTATAATACAGTATTCAGCAGATATGGATGCTTACTATGATTTTCACCACTTATTTACTAATATCCTCAAAGTATTAGGAACCGGATATACAATACAAAAACAGGATATTCTATGTAAAAAATCATTTTTACCACCCCAGAATAGGAAGAACGACTATTTATCAAATCGTTATTTTGAACATTTTAAAGGACGAATATATACTGATATTTCTACTTATCTTGTTATTACAGGAGAAGTAGAAAGGTCTAAATTCTTTTCTTTTGACCCTCGAAGGTTTGATACTTTTATTAGAAACATCACAAAAGTATTAGGACTATTCGCTAATAGAGGAATAAGAGCTAAACTATTAAATGAAAATGAAATAGAAATATATATAAAAAGATTTCTATCTATCAATTTCAATCAGCAAACAGTAAGCCTAAAAAATATCAAAGCAAGAGAAGAAAATCTTATAATTGGAGAAAAAAACGTACAGTGCATTTCTCTTGTAGATATTGACGAAGTTAATTTTCCTTCTATTATAAAACCATATAAAGAGGTCAATATTGGGCTAAGATTTCCTGTTGACTTACTCTCTTTTTTGCATGATACACCAAGTATAGACACAATTATCTATAATCAAGTAATAAATATTCCAGACCAACGAAACGAAGCAAACAAATTAGAAGGCAAAAAGAAAAAACATAAAGGAATGCCTGACCCTGCAAATGATTTATGTGTAGAAGACATAGAACGAGTGCAGTCGGATATTGCCAGAGAAGGGCAAATGCTTGTATATGCACATTATAATATCATTCTTGCTGGTCTTGATGATATTAGTAAGGCTATCAACTATGTTGAAACATCTCTTTTTGATTGTGGCATTATTATTAATAAACAATGCTTCAACCAATTAGAATTATTCGAATGTGCACTGCCAGGAAACGCAATCAACCTAAACAGTTATGACAAATTTCTAACAACTTCCGATGCTGCAATTTGTCTTTTGTTCAAGGAAAAATTACAAGTAACAGAAAACAGCCCTTTTCTTACTTATTTTACTGACAGACAAGGATTGCCTGTTGGAATAGATATGTCCGGGAAAGAAGGTGAGAAAAAATATACAAATAACTCCAACTTCTTTGTTTTAGGTCCAAGTGGTTCTGGTAAGTCTTTCTATGTCAACTCCAAAGTAAGACAATGGGTTTTAGATAACACTGATATTGTATTGGTAGATACAGGGCATAGTTATTCAGGAATGTGCGAATACTATCATGGCAAATACATTACTTATTCTGAAAGCAAGCCTATATCTATGAATCCTTTCCGAATTACTGAAGAAGAGTATAATGTAGAAAAGAAAAACTTTCTTAAATCATTAATTTTCCTGATATGGAAAGGTGCAAATGGTGAGGTCAAAAAGCAAGAAGAAGAAATTATGGATATTACCATAGAAAAATACTATTCTTTCTACTTTCATCCCTTTAATGGTTATTCAGATGCGGAAAAAGAAGCCATACGTGAAAATTTACTACTCGAATTTCAAGTCAATGAAGAAGAATTTGAAAACGAAAGGGAAAAAGAAGAACGCAAGATACTTTCTGAGAAAATAGAGAAATTACAGCAACTGGTAGAAAAAGGAGAAGGCGGAGAAAAAACCAACGCAGAAAAAGCGATACAAAACATTCTCATTGAAAAAGGTTTTACACGCCAAGAGCTTGATAATCCTGAAACCAGATTACTTTCTGTCATAGAAAGACGTATCCAAAAGAAAGAAGATATGCTGAAAGAAATAAAAGTTGAAAGTTTATCTTTTAACTCATTCTATGAATTTTCTCTACGCATTATACCTATCATTTGCAAAGAGAACAAGATTGATTTTGACATTACTAACTATAAGTTCTTATTAAAGAAATTTTATAAAGGAGGACAGTTAGAAAAAACCCTCAATGAAGATTTTGATACTTCCCTCTTTGAAGAACCCTTTATAGTTTTTGAAATTGATGCTATTAAAGATGACCCTGAACTATTCCCAATAGTAACCTTAATTATTATGGATGTTTTTATCCAAAAAATGAGATTAAAAAAGAACAGAAAGGCATTAATAATTGAAGAAGCATGGAAAGCCATAGCTAGCCCCATGATGGCTGGCTATATACTCTATTTGTATAAAACGGTACGTAAATTTTGGGGTATGGCAATGGTTGTTACTCAAGAACTAGAAGACATAATTAGTAATCCTGTAGTCAAAAACTCTATAATCAGCAACTCCGATATTATATGCCTATTAGACCAAAGTAAATTTATAGACAAATATCAAGAAATAGCAAATCTTTTATCCCTAACGGAAGTAAATCAAAAGCAAATATTTACCATAAATCAACTTCCCAATAAAGAAAACCGTAATCGGTTTAATGAAGTATTTATAAAAAGAGGAAACTATGGAAATGTATTTGGAGTAGAGGTTTCTCTGCACGAATATTTCACATTTACTACAGAACGAATTGAAAAAGATGCTGTTGGATATTATCATATCATTTATGGTAGTTTCCAAACAGGATTGGATAATTTTATAATAGACCTAAAATCTTCCAAATTAAAAAATACGGATTGGGTTTTACAAGTCAATAAGGTACTAGGGTATCACTCCGATGAAGGAAGCCTAAAAGATATACTTAACATCATAGGAGAACAACCATTATATAAGTATATCCTAGATAAATACAAAAGGATTACAAACCGTTAAAGATAATATCATGAAGAAAATCCTATTTATTTTAGTGGTAGCATCTACTTTAACCCAAGTTGCATATTCGCAAAAGGCAGTCTTGGATATAACCTGTATGGAAACACTTATAGCTAATCATAAGGTGCAACATACTTCTTTCTCTAAAGTGAAAGAGAATGAAGCTCAAATAAGCCTTATACAAAAGCAAATCAGTGAAAAAATGGTTCAGATTGAATTTTTCCAAAGCAAATTTTATAATAGCCTAAAATCTGTAGAAGCCATCATAAAAACAGGAAAAGATATTATCTACTGTACTGATATTGCAGCAGATATTGGTAAATATCAAAAACAAATGGTTGAACTTGCTGTAGGTGACCCGGCTTTATTATTGGTGTCAGCAAAAACAGAGCTAGAATTAGTTAATCGTACTGCGGATTTGACACAATACATTTATCAGGTCGCTATTGTCGGGACAGATGTAAACCTTATGGACAATAAGCAAAGAATAGACTTGCTTAAGTATGTTATTAATGAACTAAGAAACATGAGAGGTATAGCATACGCTGTATGCCGACAGATGAAAACAGCAAAAAGAAATGGAGTATTACAAACATTAGCTCCGGGAGTGTTTAAATACAAAGATAATCGTTCAAAATTAGTTGATGATTTATTACAGAATTATAAAGTAAAACCTAAAAGATAATATGAAAAGAGTGCTTTTATTTTTTTCCCTAATGTTGATTATTGGTACTTCTAATGTCTATTCCCAAATGCCTGTAAGGGATAAAGGGAAATGGAGCGTACTTAATAATATGGAATTTATGGATAGAGTACGACTACAACCAGAATGGTATCATTACTGGATATGGTATAAAAAGGTTTTGGGTATTAAAATTCCTTTGCCGGGCTTAGGGTTACACGACAAATACGGAAAGGAAGATAGACGTAATTTCCAGTTACAAGAAATTCCCATGATGGCAGCCGTAGAGTACAATAAATCAGAAACAGAAAAAGAAGGGTATAATGTCGATACCATATATAGACAGGAACTCTTCAAATTTGGAGATAAAGAAATTGATTATCAATATACTTTAACTAAAAATCGCAGAAATGATATTCTTAATGATATAAATAAAAAACTTGTCGAATATTCTTCTAATGGCGGTAATAAAGAACACGTTGAAGTTATAACTGATGAAGTTACTAGAATCAAAAAGAACATAGATATAATCCATGATTCACATATGAGTAACTCTAAAAAGAGAGAAGCCTATTTAGGTTTTGATAAAGAACTAATAGAAGTTCTTTCATTAATAACAAGATTGAATAATATAAATAAAACAATAATGAGCCATGAATGAGTTAATAGATAAATTCTTATTTGAATTATTTGATGGACTAAGAGATAAAACAACTGTTCTGTTCGGAGAATTTATTGCGGATGCGCAAGCATTGGCAGCAATCTTTATGTTATTATATTTTGGAGTAGAAAGCTTCAAAATGATGAGTGGAGATAAAAAATTAGAGATTATCCCATTATTGCGTCCATTCGCACTGGGATTGGTTCTTATGTTCTGGATTCCCTTTATTAATCTAATCAGTTATCCCGGAGAATTATTAACAGCACAAAGCAAGGCTATGTTTACGAACCAGATAGACGAAGTAGAATTACTTTCTCGTAATAGATATGCACTCATTGATAGCGTAGCAGTAGAGTTATTACATACTTCATTAGAAGTTGAAAGAGCCGAAAATGAAGTTAAGGATAAGAAATGGTATGATTTTAGTATAGACTTTTCAGCTATTGGAGACAAGATAGCTGGATTATATGTATATGTAGTCGCTAAGGTTAAAATGATAATGTTTAATATCATTGAATTTATTGTCGTTACTTTTTGGCAAGTATGTACCTATTTTGTCTTTTTCCTACAAATCATATTCACAGGAATATTAGTTATTCTTGGTCCACTAGCTTTTGCATTCTCTGTTTTACCTGCATTTCGGGATGCTTATATACAATGGATAGCTCGTTTTGTCAGTGTTAGTTTATATTCATGTATTGCATATATAGTACTATCAATTTCTTTAGTAGTAATGCAATATGGGATAGAAAGAGAAATTGAAATTTTAGAATATGCGCTTAGAAATGAAGCTGCATTTGTCATGTATGTCGGAATGACCTCTGGAGGTGTCAATAGCTTCCTTCTTACAGCATTACTTGGAGCATTTGCCATGCTTACAATACCTTTTGTTTCTACATGGATTGTAAGTACAACTGGAGTAGGACAAGCAGTAGGGGGTATGGTTGGAGGAGCTGCCATCGCAACCAAAGCTGTAGCAGCTCCGGCTACAGGTGGAGCCAGTGCAGCTATGTAAAAAGATTTATTAAATTTTAAATTCACATAATCATGATTATTAAAAACTTAGAAAATAAAATCAAATTAGCCGGAATTTTATCCATTGGCTGTTTTGCAACTAGTATAGTTATTTCAGGCATGGTACTAGCCTTTTGTTTCTCTTTAGTAAAAGCTGAAAGAAAAAAAATATATGTTTTGGATAATGATGTCCCTGTACTAGTGAAACAAACTGGTACAGAAGTCAACTTGGAAGTCGAATGTAAAAGCCACATAAATCTATTCCACACTTTATTTTTCACATTACCACCAGACGATGAATTTATAAAATACAACATGGAAAAAGCCATGTATCTAATTGATGATAGCGGATTAAAACAATATAATAATTTAAAAGAAAAAGGATATTTCAACACTATATTAGCGAGTTCTGCAACAGTAACAATTATGACAGATAGTATCAAAATAGACATGAACGACCTATCTTTTGAGTACTATGGCATCCAACGTATAGAACGAGAAACTTCTATTCTAAAAAGGCAACTTGTAACTACAGGGAAATTAAGACAAATTCCACGCACTGAAAATAATCCTCATGGACTTATTATCACAGATTGGAAAACGATACTCAACAAAGACCTAGATTATAAAGTAAAAAAGAATTTCTAATGAAACTGTTTAAACATAAAAAGAATGATAGAAAAGAAAGTATCAAGACTAAAGCCGAGCAAGCTACAGTTGTTCTTCTTACTAAAATATTTCAAAAGTTCGGAGTTAATAACGCTTGTGAACGCTTATTAGCGTGGGCTGACATACACCGTAAAGCCATGTTTGGAATTACGATTTCATTCCTTTCTTTCGTCACAATTCTATCATTAGTAATGCGTCCAGAAAGAAAGCCAATGCAAGTTTTCAACGAAGAAAAAAGCAAAGTACAAATTAACATTGATAGTAACCTACAAAAAAAACAAGTAGGAGTTCACGACTTGTTAGAAGTGATTAAAATGCAAAATGAAATTAATGAGCTAAGAAAAAATGGGAAATTAACTCCAGAAGACACTGTACGAATAAAAGATTTATACAATAAATTAAATAAATAGCGTATGAAACAGATTGATATTAAAAAGCCTAAGTACATCATTCCGATACTCATTCTACCTTTTATTCTAGGGATAGGATGGCTAGTTAAGGATATGATAAACTCTGCCCCAGCAGAAGAAACTACATTAGTAGAAACGGAAGAATTAAATCTTGATATTCCTGATGCTAATTTAGAGAAAAGAGAGATAAAAAGTAAATTTGAATCACTCAAAGGAGCTTTCAATAAATCTTCTGATTATTCATCAATACAAACCATAGATAAAGAAGAAGAAGTTAGCGAAATTGAAAGTTCTGGTTCTCTTTACTCCAATGATGAAATAAGGCAAATTGACAGTTTAAATCAAGCTTCTAGAATCCGAGAAAAGGAATTGGAACAACAAATAAAAGGATTTCCTACTATAGATGAATCAAGTCAAATAGAAACTAGAAAAGCTCCTGAAAAATCCAAGATGCAAGAAGAAATGGAGCTTTTTAAAATGCAAATGGCTTATATAGATTCATTGCAAAATCCACGTCCTAGAACACCTCAAAAAAAACAGGATGAAAAGCCAAAAGAAAAGGCTATAGAAGTTGTAAAAGCGAAAAATCCCGCAGAAGTATATTTTAATACTGTAGGGAAAGAACAAAAAACTTCACTAATCACAGCTATATTAGATGAAACTCTAAAAGTAACAGATGGTAGCCGAGTACGCATACGGCTTCTAGATGATATAATGATTAATGACGCTCTTTTAACTAAAGGCACTTACCTATATGGGAATGTATCTGGCTTTAAAGCCCAAAGAGTACACATTAATATTTCCTCTATAATGGTTGATGGCAAACAAATGAAAGTAGATTTATCCGTATATGATAATGACGGACAAGAAGGTTTCTTTGTTCCTTCATCAGCTTTTAGAGATTTGAGTAAAGATGTTGGAGCGCAAATAGGAAGCCAAACTATACAAATGAACAGCCAATCAGAAGGAGTAGAACAATTCGCTTTAGGTGCTTTACAAGATGCTTACCGTAGTACAACCCAAGCTCTTTCCAAAAACATCAAAAAAAACAAAGCCAAATTAAAATATAATACACAAGTTTTTTTAGTAAACAACAAAGATAAAGAACAATAATATGAGAAAGATTTTTATTGCATTATGCACAATGGTTTCTGTTATTACAGGAAATGCACAGAACACCCCTATTGGAGAAAACATCGAGCTTGCAGGTGAAAACCCAGAAGAACTAAAGGTTATATACGTCAACAAAGATGTTTCAACGCATTTTATAGCTATGGAAGATATAAAATATGTTGATATATCAGTCAATGATATTGTTGGCGATATTCCTACTGGTAACTCTCTTAGAATAAAACCCACAAAAGAAGGAGCTAGTGGAGTTATCACCATTGTTACAGAAAGATTTTTCGTACAATATATGCTAGTATATAGTAGCGATTTAGCAAAAGCATACACTCGCTTTAATATCCCTTATGCTGATTTACGTAGCTATATGAATCCAGAAGTGAACTTAACCAAAGCACAAATGTATGATTACGCACATAGAATGTTTATTTCAAAAAATAAATTCTATGATGTTTCCAGTAAAAGTAACCTAATGAAAATTGTACTAAACAATATCTACACATTAGATAAGTATTTCTTTATTGATATTTCTATGATTAATAAAACAAAAATACGATATGATATAGACCAAATACGCTTTAAAATAGAAGATAAAAAACAAACAAAGGCTACTAATTTTCAATCTATAGAAATACTTCCATTGATGCAAGTTAATAAGAATCTTGTTTTCAAGAAGAACTATCGAAATATTTTTGTCTTTGAAAAATTTACTTTCCCAGACGAAAAAGTTCTTACCATAGAAATATCTGAAAAACAGATTTCAGGACGTACTATAACATTAAGAATTGATTATGCAGACATTCTTCATGCAGATGCTTTTACCGAATAAATAAAAACAGGAATTAATATGGAAACAAACTCACGCCCAGAGGCAACCGCTTCCCCCGTTAAGCAGGGACAGTACAGCCCACGGAAAAGGAAAGACACCACGCCGAAAGTAAACCCGCAGCTTGCGGTAGAACTGGTATATCAAGAATTGAAACGTGTCGAAGCCTATACAAAGCGCATAGAAAATGCTATGGAAAAAGGCAGCCAACTTGAGATGTCTATAGAAGAACTAATAAAAACATTAAAAGAAGAATCCAAGAAGCGAGAAGAATATTACATTTTAAAGCGAGGTATTTTGTTAACACAGATACTCCTTCTCGGTTTTTTAATTTTAATTGCTATATATAAATTCTGGTTTTAATAATTAAAAATAAAACATATGAATATTCTCAATGAGAAAAAAGAAGTAACTCCAATTATAACCCCAAGTCTTGGTTATAAATTACGTTCCATTAACTGGAACGAGGATTTCTATTTTGACAACCCCATTGATAAAGAGAAAATAAATAGTATTCCCAAAGCTATAGAAATATCCAAAGATATATTTCTTGCTATTGAGAAGAGTGGAATGCAGTATAGAGAAACTTATAAATGGGATGAATATTTATACTTCAAAATGACAGCGGAAAATATTTTTGCAGCAACCATATACTATTACTGCAAACACTATCCTAAAGAATATTGTAATCTTGCTTACATCATAGCAACCGTATGTAATCCTGATATAAGTATTTTGTCAGAAATGCTAAAGCGTGATAGGGAAACTGAAATATTTATAAGAGGATTGAATGAGTGTCATACCTTAAATGTTGGTTCGGAATTCACTGGAATCAAAAATGAATTAACCACATATTTAGGAAGGCTATATACTAAAGAATTCTTCTATTTGTTCACAGAAGGAAAATATTCCCCTAATACATCCCAATTTATCCTACTTCACTATTTCGATAATGTAATATGGCAAGTGGAACAATTACAGAAAAATGGTTTTTTGTTCTTGGAATCGAATATAAAAAAAGAGAATGATGAAGAATCCTTATATGATAGTTATGATGATGGCATTCCTATAAAATTTCTAATAAACAAAGGGCGTCTTGATTTTTCGAAAATCATGTATGAATCCACAGAAAAAAATGAAACTAACAATATTAAATAATAACACAATGAAGAAAATTATATTTCTTATTATGATTTCATTTATTTCCCTAAAGTCAATGGCTGGTGATGGTGATAAGTTTTTTAATATTTCAGGAGGTTGGCAATGGAAAAATACCGTCAATGCAGTTGTAGGGCTGGAGTTTGAAGGTAAATATCACAATGCTTATGAACTATATATTGATTTAGCTACAGCATATGATAAATGCCCGGTATGTAATAAGGTATGCTCTGATAGTTTCTGGAGCTATAAAACATTCGGCATAGGTGCAGCATATAAACCTACAATCTCACGAGGCAAAAACAGTAATTTAAGATGGAGGTTTGGAGCAGATTTAGGAGCTAACAGAAAAGGGTTTCAGGCTTCCATTGATATAGGTTTAGAATATAGCTATTCATTTAGAAATGGAATGCAAGTCTTTGTAATGCAAAAAAATGATTTTGTATTTTGGACACGTGACCATTTCCGAAATGGATTATTAGTAGGTGTCAAATTTCCAATAAATAAATAAGTATGAAAAAAATATATATAATTCTATTATCCATTATAGGGGTAATATCATCATGTACAAAACACGAAGATATTATAGACACATCATTACAGCCGGGTAGTATCTTATGTAGTGATGGAAGTATAGTGCATCCCTCGCTTTTTTCACCCAGTGAAAAAGAAGCCATTGGAGTTGTATTTTGGTGTAATGATGGGAATAATCCAAATATAAAAGAAACCGCTTATGCCGTTTCATTAGAAGATTTAGAAGAAAATCCTTTAATAGACACAGACGAGGATATAGCTAATGTTTCGGAAGATGAAAACAGCTTTGATGGAGCAGCTAATACTGCCGCAATAATGAACTTTGCTATAAAAGATAGTTTAGCTTATCCAGCAGCTCAAAAAGCTATAGAATACGCACCCAAAGGTGTTACAGGTTGGTTTATTGGCTCTATCGCACAAAACAAAGCAATCTCTAATAATCTTGAAAAGGTATATTCTTCTTTCTCAATCATTGGAGGAACGCACTTTGATGGTTGGTACTGGAGTTCTACAGAAGATGGAGCAGGAAAAGATACTCCTAAAGTGTTTGCACTAATTTCTTCATTAACAAAAGGAAGAGCAACCAGTACAAGCAAAAGAAATTCATTTAAAATCAGACCTATTATAGCAATAAGATAATCATGAAAAAGAAAATAATTATACTAGCAGCCTTCGTTGTTACATTTTTTACCGCATGTACTTCAACGCATATGATAACTTTCAGTAACGCTGAACTAAGC
The DNA here is from genome assembly GCF_003603455.1 of Bacteroides sp. AM37-9. Lineage (NCBI taxonomy): Bacteria > Pseudomonadati > Bacteroidota > Bacteroidia > Bacteroidales > Bacteroidaceae > Bacteroides > Bacteroides sp. AM37-9. The sequence continues at coordinate 14,170 of NZ_QTNF01000063.1, forward strand.
GACAAAGAAAAAGACATGATAGAAAATAATAGTAACTATTCAACCGCTTCAATAGTTGGTGGAAGTGCAAAATTAGTTAAAGAAGAAAGAGATAAAGCTATCCAAGAAAAGATAGAAGCTAGAAGAAATAAACTAAAAGCTATTGATGGCTTATCAATCTCCAGCTATAAAGATAAAAATGGAAAAGAACAGTTTAAAGCAACAGCTCAAAGTGAAATCCTATTCAAATTTGATTCATATGAATTAAATGAAGAAGCTCAAAAAATGCTTTCTGACTTATGTAATATCATTACTGAAATACCCAATACTAAGATTAAAATAATTGGGCATACTGACAATATAGGAGAAAAACAATACAATATCATACTTTCTAAAAATAGAGCAGCAGCAGTAGGAAATTACCTTAGAACCGCTGGTATAGAAACAAACAACATAACAGAAGATGGAAAAGGATATAGCGAACCCATTGCAGACAATACAAGTGAAGCTGGACGTGCTAAAAATAGGAGAGTAGAAATATTTATCACAAATGATGAATATTAAAAAGAGAGATTTCTATTAATAAAGACCGGGAGATAAAACTCTCGGTCTTTGTTTTATAGTCTGGAAAGAAATTGATACCGTACTTTTCGGAGTTCCGGCACTGATGGGCAA
>NZ_QTNF01000064.1:0-14348 GCF_003603455.1 Bacteroides sp. AM37-9
TCTTTAGACTGGCTAAGATTTATGCATACCCCCAATGATTATCGGGTGAGCCCTGACGGGTTGAATAGAAAATGCCATTGATATAGCTTATAATACACGTTATAAGAGATCAGATAAGTGTAGAAAAAATAGTGACGCCATAAGCTCGGGATAGTGACGGTATTGTTGTTGTATACCGTCACTATCCTTACCGGATAGCGTCACTATTTTGTGGCAGAGAATCTGTTGACGAATATTATCATTGGATCTTGTGGTTAGGGGAGATAAAAACAAAATCCTGACGAAATCGCTTCGGCAGGATTCTATTTCATTTTTTACTTAAATGTGGCTACGTAATAAAATTATGACTAATTAATTCAATTCTGATACTGCAAAGATAATGCGTTTCAGTATGAGTCACAATCACCTTTATGAGGTATATTATGTAGTAGTTCTCACTATTTATGGTTAGTAGCAGGTGTTTTTTCTACTTTCTTCCACTCTTTTGTCTCAAAATCATATGTTTTAATGATTCTTGCAGGGCATCCGGCGCATATTGAATAAGGTGGAACGGAATGACTGACTACGCTTCCGGCAGCCACTACGCAATGTCTTCCTAGGGTTACTCCCGGTAGAATGACCGAATTGGCGCCTACCCATACGTCATCTTCAATGACAACAGGCAGTGTGCTGACTCCTTGTTCATCAATCATCTTTTCCGCATCCTGGTAATTGTGGTTAAGTCCTGTGACTGTTACATTCTGTGCCAGGTTGACATGGTTGCCGATATGAACCGGACCTATGATTGTATTTCTTAATCCGATGCGTGTATAATCTCCGATTGTTAGGTCGCCAACTGCATTGTTCAGGCAGGAGAAATCTTCGACAACAGAATATTTTCCCAAGAAGAACCGGTTGAAAGGAGGGAGGTCTTTGCGGACGCTTCGGTAGATAACAGAACCCTTTCCACGTTTCAGGTATATGAAATCGAAGAGCCGTATCCACCAGTTGGGGCGAGTTTTAACGGGATGCATGATGAAACGATGCACAGCCTGTTTTAAACCGGGGTTTTCTTTAATTCGCTGTTTTAGTGTTTTTTTCTCCATATTGAATGTTTTTTCTTCTTTTTGTCCTCTACCAGATAATCAGGGATTGCCAGACTGTAAGTGATTAATAGACCGAAGAGTGCAATCCACCATCCAAATGATAAGGTCCAATTATATATGGTAATCAACAAAGTCCAGATGCTTACAAAGATACATAATTTAAGTGGAGAAGGTATCAATTGTTGTACGATCCGGTTACAGAAACTCCAGTTTCCTTCAAATATGGAAGGGAGTAAGTAAGAAGTCGTTTTCCGGATACGTTTCCGATAAGGGCAGACCGGAGCGGATTGGCAGTAAACAATTACGTCCGGTAGGTAGTCAATGTATATATTCTGTCGGAATAACTTTCGCTCAATATTGGTTTTGGAACTTTTCATGTTCTTTTGCAGCCATTTCAGATCGATTACCATGTTGGTTCCAAGCAAATAGGATGATAGTCCGAATTGTGTATTACCGGCTCTGCAAAGGCTGTTTTTTATTTCTTCACGTATGGCACAGAAGTGATTACGGAAACCTTTGTGGTTTTCTATCACCGTATGTAGCTGGACGGCTTGTATACCAGCATCGTATGCATTGTATATTTTGTCCAGAAATTGCGGAGATAAAGCGGATGCTGTATGGGATAGAAAGAGAACCAGATCGTAGTGCTCTGGGTCTAAACTGTGGATTGTCTGATGCAGATCGCTGTATGTGATAAACTCATATGATTCTTCTTTATATATATCTGGAAGAAGGCTTCCTTCTGGAACGAGAATGGCGCAACGATATGCTTTTTGAGCTTTAGGGTAAGTGATATGTTTGCAATGTGAAGCTACGGCCATCACAAAGAGGTATAGCAGCAAAAGCCCTGTACAGAAGAATATCAGGTCATCTATTATGTAGATATAAGAGTCTATCATCTGGAAGGAGATTATACGTTCTCTTTTTGAATGAATGCAGTAACTGTTTTCAGAATAATCTTTATATCCAACCAGAAAGAGAATGTCTTTGCATAGGTAATATCCAACTGCTTACGTTCTTCGGCAGAAAGTTTACCGGCTTCACCTCTTTTCTCTACCTGCCATAAACCGGTCAATCCGGCCGGACCCATGAAACGGTCGATGTGCTCATCGCTTGTCAGCAATTCGGCTTCATAGAGTGGGAGAGGACGGTTGCCTACTATTGACATATCCCCCTTTAAAATATTAATAAGCTGAGGTAATTCGTCAATACTATATTTACGGATAATGCGTCCTATCTTTGTTATTCGCGGGTCATTTTCCAATTTAACGAAAGCATTGCTTTTTTCTTTGGACTTCTTGTTGATGTAGTCTTCTTCGGAGATTACGAAATCGTCCGATATCAGGAGGATTTCTTCTTCGTCGGCTTCTTCATTAATTTCCGCTTCCGGTTCTTCTCCCCAAATATCCTCATCTTCCTGTTGATACTGGTTAAGAGCATTGAAATCCTTTAAATGCTTGTCGGCATCAGTGTACATCGAACGGAATTTAAGGAAGTCGAATATCTGATAGTTACTTCCTACTCGCTTGGATTTGTAGATAATGGGGCCCTTGCTTTCTAACCGGATAGCTAATGCAGTAAATATTAGGAGAGGAGAAAGGCATAATATCGCCATTCCCGAAAAGAATATATCAAAAGTTCGTTTCCATAAAGGCAACCGGAAAGCATTAATATTTTGTGTTTTAAGCTGAAGTGCCTTTATTTTCTGATCTTTTCTTCGTTTAAGGAAAGTCGATAAGTCTTTTAAAGCCTCTTGGCTCGTTTCATATTTGATTGTATTGTTAATGCCGGCTTTAAGATATTCGGATGCTTCTTCCTTAGACAAGGAATCGATGACGAGTATCATATAAAGTCCCGGATATTTTTTGCGCATGTATTGGATATCTGCAATATCTTGGGATAAGTTCACCTGTTCGAAAAATAGGGCTGCGTCATATTTTTCGCGTATTTTCTCCAATACTTTGACAGCTTTGCTACAATTGGACGCAGCATAGAATACCCCAATACTTAGTCGGGAGAGTAGTTCTATTGTTTTGCTATCTCTGCCTATATAAACAAAATATTGCATGTGTAGAAGACCCGGTATTAGTCAATAATCTTTTTGATTCGGATTTTGAGTTCCAATGGGTTGAATGGTTTCAGGATATAGTCTTCTGCTCCCTCTTCCAGTAGTCTGATTCTTTCCGTTGTACTTTCTTCGCTGGATAACATAACGATAGGAATTGACTTGAATAATTCATTGTTCTTCATGTATCTTAAAAATTCATCACCCATCATAAGAGGCATACGAATGTCTGAAATAATGAGGTCAGGTACATTGCCTTCATTAAGCCATTCTATTGCTTTGATGGGATCTTCCAAATAGGTAAAATCATACTCTTTTCCTAGATACACACCGGCCACTTTTCCGATTGTCGATTTATCGTCGACTAGTAATATTTTTTTCTTCATACGAATAGACCTTTCTATCGCTTGCTTTGTTATTTGATTTATTGATTGAGATTGTTGCCACATTATATTTGTGATACACTGCAAATATAGATATTATTTTAGAATAATCTCCATTCTGGAGAGTAAAATTCGTGATATATGTTTTTTTTCTATTAATTGCGACTAACAGTATCTTGATGAAAAAACACGGATTTCAACTTTCATGAAATCCGTGTTGATGATTGACTGTTTGGCTTATTTATAGACTCTTGATGAATCAAAAGTTTTCCACCATTCTTCATTCTTAGTACCGCCACTTGTTACCCAACTTTCGAACAGCGAGTAAGCAGATTTGATATTCACATATTCCAAAGGCCATTTGAAGTCTGTCGGAACCATGATTCCCCATGCCAGGTTATCTTTACTGATGTAATATCTTTTGCGAGAAGTAGAGCTATCGTCGTTGTTGCCTCCGAACAAGTCGGTATTTGCTAACTTAGTGGGTTGGTAACCGACGATATGGATCTCTTTACGCTGGTTTCTGTTTCCTTCTACGAAGATGAACACATTCAGTTTGTTGATATTAAGCTCATCCACAGAAATTGGGTTACTGAACTTGATAGTGAAACTGATATTTTTAGGATTCGTATTGGCAGAATGATCTTTAATGGTATTAATCTGTTCGTAACGGTCTCTTCCCAATGCGTTGTGAGCATCGTCAAATAATGGGATAACAGCATAGTCCTGGCCGTTCTCAATCTTATTACTATTCACATTAAAGTTTTTAGCAAGAGAGTTATCACTGAACACCACCGGTTGTGTGATAGCACTGGCAGGAACACCGTCCAGCATGATAGCAGCTCCGATGCTCTTCGTAGCTCCGGCAGCCGATAAATCAAGACTTAGCGTGAACTCTTCTGCCTTATTATCCTTGTTGATGGAAATCTTTCTTTCTTTGATAATCAAAACAAGGTCGTTCATATCGTAATCTCCATATAAAGGCCACTGGTCTTCAAATAGATAAGCGTAATTACGAGTGTCATCCATGATGATCGGGAATTTAGGATCTTCTGGTTCTTCTCCTTCATTTCCATTATTCTTAGTACCCGTGCAGACATCTATCACGACTTTGGATTCTCCCATTTTAGTGAAGTATGCGCCATTTTGTACATAGAAGTTGTTCCAATATGGGCTCTTTTCAACATGATTATCACATTCAATAACTAAGTTTCCGTCATACGTAAAACCTTGTCCGGTTATAACCGGAGATTTTATCATAGAAGTATTTTCGCCCTTTCCGTAAAATTTAGCATGAGCTGTATTCATGTAAATACTTGTAGTTGCATCCAGCATAGAACCATTGCTCAAGTTGACTGTCCCATTAACAAACTCCATCGTAGGAGCTTTTAAATATCCTTGGGTAAAGTTGAATGTTGCTCCGTTTGCATAGAAAGAAGTTGTGGCTTCCAGGCTGCAAGCATTGTTGAATGTTGTATTGGTGAGGCTTATAGTTGTAAATCTCATGATGTTGTTATTGGTAGCAACAGCATCAGAATTTGCAATTAATTCCTTACCATAAATCTCTCCGTTATTTTCTAGTGAGAAATTAGATGGCAGATTTAATGTACCTTCAAGCTCAATTTTATTATCATTCACAATTTTTGTGTTAGAATTGATTGAGATGTCTCTGCTTGTTATGGTTCCTTCGTTGTAGAGTGTTGCACCGGAATGCAGAATCATGGTATTTGTTACCGCCAGTGTCCCCCAGTTTCTTAATGCAGCAGGCGCTCCATTAGTGAATGATACATCGTCTGCGTTTACTTCTCCTTTTTCCATGATAGTCAGCATGGAGTTTCTGATGAATGTCATGGTTCCTGATGCATTAATCTTTGCATTGTTCATCACAATGATTTCAATTCCGTTCTGGAATTGGAAAGTTGCAGGAATAGTCCATTGGGCATCTACATAAACTCTGGTTGCAATATCACCGTCATATCCGTCAAATTTGAATATACCATTATAGTCAGAGGTGATTTTGTAATTAGCATTACGCAGTAAAGTAGTTCCTGTCATTTCTGTAACTTCCTTAGCGTCAGCTGGTATGGAAGAATAATCCGGTTTTTCAAATGCGAGGCTTCTTGTAGCGGCACCACGACTCATTAATGCTCTATTTTGTGCTGCAGATTCTGCATAATAGAGCTTACAGGTAATATTATCGCTGTTTTCCGGCACATCGAACTGATATACCTGTTCACGTCCTCTTGGGTCGGTTTGTTTCACGTAAATACCCTTTTGAGTGGGAAGCAGGCTGACAGCAGCTGTAAATTTAAAGTTGTTTTCTTTGTTAGCTGTCCTTGTAGCGAGTACGGAAGCATTTTCGTTAGTCAAAGGATCTTCTGCATATATTTCAATTAAATAAGCAAATTGCCCTCCTTCTTCATCTTTCACTTCGACTGAAACATTTTTAGTGGTTATCATGTTCCAATTGATATCATCGGGAGCAGCAAAGCCATCTCCCATCGGGTTAGGTGTTTCATAAGACGGATCATAGAGATCCTTTCCGGAGTCCACACAACTAAACATAGTACCTGCCATTGCTATTGCAATAATGGGCACAAATTGAACTGTTTTTTTCATCATAATGTATTATTGCTTGATTGTTTGTAACCAAATCCATCACAAAAATAACTGCATATCTTTTATTGGAAATGTTTTTTCTGTTATTTTATAGAGTGAAAACAACTATACTTCTGTTTTGGTTCTTCTTTGGCTCGTTTAGGTTTGATGAAGTCTCGATGATGGTGAAGAGAAATCCCTTGATTTTCACTTTTATAAGACTGCTCTGCTTAAAATGAAAATCAAAGGATTATATTAAGTGTATTTAATTTAAGACTTAGTAATTTCTCCTATTAAGCAGGAGTTCATTTTATATCGGATATCCTTGTTGGGTAATCCATGTCCCAATAAAAACATGAGTTTTGTTATGGCACATTCGGGAGTACTGTCATATCCGCTGATTACACCTGCTTCCAAAAGGTGCATTCCTGTTTCATAACGTCCCATCTCTACTGCTCCGGAGGCACATTGTGTGATGTTGACAATGATAATTCCACGATCGGTAGCCTCTTTTAGCTGACGGATGAACCATTCCTTTTGCGGGGCATTTCCCGAACCGAAGGTTTTCATGACAACTGCCTTCAATCCGGGAACATGAAGCAGAGAAGTTACGATACTCTCCTGAATACCAGGGAAGAGAGTCAAAATAACTACATTGGTGTCAAATAGATAATGCGGCTTTAATGGTTTTGTCGGATCTGGTTTCCGGATAAGATGGGGTTCATATTTGATGTGGATACCTACCCGTGCCAAGGGTGGATAATTGAAAGAGCGGAAAGCGTTAAAATTCTCCGCATTAATTTTGGTGGTACGGTTGCCACGCATCAAATGATTTTCAAAGAAAATACAAACTTCAGGAACGATGGCCGTACCATCCGGGTTTTTGGCAGCTGCGATTTCAATGGCTGTGATGAGATTTTCTTTTCCGTCTGTGCGCAAAGTTCCGATTGGTAGCTGGGAACCGGTGAGAATGACGGGCTTGCTTAGGTTTTCGAGCATAAAGCTTAATGCAGAGGCTGTGTAAGCCATCGTATCTGTTCCGTGAAGGATGACAAAACCATCAAAATAATCATAATTGTAATTGATAATCTTTACTAGCTTTGCCCAGTAAGCAGGTTCCATATCCGAAGAGTCGAGAGGGGGATCAAATTGGTAGGAAGAGATGCGGTAGTTGAATCTTTTTAGTTCGGGTACATGCTTAAGCAAATGATCGAAGTTGAAGTTTTCTAAGGCACCTGTTTCCGGATTCTCTATCATTCCGATAGTTCCACCCGTGTAAATTAACAAAACGGAAGGGGTTTCTGCTCTCATAATTGTTGAATTACTGTTAAAACGCTGGCAAAGATAGGAAAAAATAGTGATTTATGATTTATGAATTATGATTTATGAGTTTTCGAATGATTTTGTAGATTTATCATTCATGTGAACCTCCCTCACGTCCCTCACACTTGATTAATTTATTAGAATTACCAATGACCTGGATTCAACTGCTGATTCGCATAAATCATAATTCATAAATTATAAATCATAAATCATTTCACCGCTTCTTTTAATTTAAGGATGGCTTTTTCCGGGTCTTTTTCTTCTTCGAGCAGAGTAACGAACTTACTGCCGATGATAGCTCCGGAAGCGTGTTCGCAAGCTGCCTGGAACGTTGCTTTATTGGAGATGCCAAATCCTATCATCAACGGATTGTTCAGATGCATATCTTTTATTTTCTTGAAGTATGCCTGTTTTTGTTCGTTGAAATTCTGTTGTGCTCCGGTAGTTGCTGCTGATGAAACCATGTAAATGAATCCGTCGGTATGTGTATCTATTTCGCGTACCCGTTCTTCGCTGGTCTCCGGTGTGATGAGCATAATCACTTTAATGTTGTAGCGCTCGGCAATGATACGATAATGTTCTTGATAATCACGGAAAGGGAGATCGGGGATGATGACGCCATCAATACCGCATTCCACGCATTTACGGCAGAAGTTTTCAAATCCGAATTGCATGATTGGATTTAAGTACCCCATGAATACAAGTGGTATTTTTACGTCCTTGCGAATATCCCGCAATTGTTCAAAAAGAAGTTTTAAAGACATGCCGTTGCGCAATGCTTGGGTAGCGGCATTCTGGATAACAATGCCGTCTGCCATCGGATCACTGAAAGGAATACCGATTTCAATCATGCTTACTCCATGTTTTTCGAGTGTGCGGATTACATTGGCAGTACCATCTAAAGTGGGGGTGCCGGCACAAAAATAAATAGAAAGTATGTCTTTCTTGTTGCTATTGAAAAGTTGATTAATTCTATTCATGACGTTGGAATTTTAAAGTGATGATTTTAATTCGTTTAAAAATGTCCGGATACGCTCCGGATCTTTTTCTCCCGGTTTGGTTTCAAAACGGCTGTTGAGATCATATCCGGCAAGCCGGGGATGCTTGAATTCTTTCAGGGCATTGGCACTGTATGAGTTGATACCTCCGCTCAAAAGGAAAGGTACATCTCCGTTATATGTGTGTAATATGCTCCAATCAAATTGATTTCCCGAACCACCATATTGCTCGCATTTGGTATCGAACAGAAAAAGATCACAGACTTTTTCGTAGTCATACACCTTTTTCAAGTCTTTGGGGCGGTCTACGGAAAAGGCCTTGATGATTTTCAATCCGGTAGAATGTAAGGACCGGCAGTATTCCGGCGATTCATTTCCGTGGAGTTGCACATCATTCAGTCCGAAACGATCAGCATACATGCTGACCACTTGCTTATCTTCATTGACAAAGACGCCGACACGCCGGGCATGAGTGGGCAGGTAAGCCGGAAGCTCGTAGACACATCGGGGAGATTTAGGATAAAAGATGAATCCCAGCATATCTATGCCTTCGATAGCCTCTACGTCCTGTATGTTTTCAGCTTCTCGCATACCGCATACTTTGATAATTTTTCCGTTAATCATAGGGCTGTCCGTTTTGAATAATTAGTTTATTGAATGGCTTGCAGGAAATTCTGTAAAGTTTCTCCCGGTCGCTGTGTTTTCATAAATGTTTCGCCGATCAGGAATCCCCGGAATCCGGCTGCCCGGAGGCGTTTAACTATTTCCGGATCGGAGATGCCGCTTTCAGATACCAGTACCGCATCTTGAGGAAGTTGTCCGACCAGGCGGAAAGAGTTTTCTACATCGGTGAAGAAAGTACCCAGATTACGGTTGTTGATACCTACCATATCTATTCCTTTGTTAATGTACGCCAGTTCTTCGGAACTATGAATCTCTAATAAGACCTCCAGTCCTAATTCATGGGCTTTCTCTGCCAGTTCATTGCACTTTTCCAGTTCTAGTGCGGCTGCGATGAGAAGTACGGCATCTGCACCAACAATTTTAGCTTGGTAAAGCTGGTATTCATCAATGATGAAGTCTTTTCTAAGAATGGGAATTTCCACCAAAGGGCGTGCGGCGCGGATATCTTTCAGGCTTCCTCCGAAAAACTTCTCATCAGTAAGGATGGAAAGGGCGGAGGCACCTGCCGCTGCATAGGAGGGAACGATCTCTTCCGGACACGCTTCTTCTTGTATCCATCCTTTGGAAGGAGAGCGCCGCTTGAACTCGGCGATAATACCTGATGCGGAAGAGGCTAATGCCTGCTTCATAGAGCGGAGAGTCGGAGATTCGCTGATACCTTCCTGTAATTGTTCGATAGAAATAGCCTGCTTTTGCAGGTCAACTTCAAATCGTTTGTTTGCTATAATCTCGGATAATATATCTTTCATCAGTTCGTTTGTTTTTATATTTATAATCAGACTTGCTAATCGTAAATCAAATTAACTATTCAATTCAATGAATTTTTTTAGTGTTGCTAATGCACGTCCGCTTTCCAATGATTCTTTGGCAAGAGCAATACATTCTTCAATTGTCTTTTCCGGACGAATCACATGGATAGCGAAAGCGGAGTTGACTATCACTACATTTTTTTGAGCTTCCGTAGCTGTATTATTCATGATATGATCGAAAATCTTAGCTGCATCTTCCGGTGTTTGTCCGCCATCCAGATCAATATCCTTATAACGGGAGAAGCCGAGGCTTTCGGGAGTGTAAATCTTTTCATGATCGCTGGTTGCCACTTTAAACTCATTGGTCAGAGAAATTTCATCATATCCGTCAAGGCTATGAACAACGGCAAATTTCGTCTTGCTTTCCTGATAAGTATAGGTGTAAAGGCGAAGTAACGGTAGATTGTAAACTCCTAACAATTGGTAGGCAGGTAATACCGGATTTACCAATGGACCGAGCATATTGAAGAAAGTGCGCACTGCCAATCCTCTACGAACCGGAGCTACTGCTTTTAATGCCGGATTGAATAAAGGGGCATGCAGATAAGCAAGATTACATTTTTCCATGCTGCGACGCAGTTGGTCTACATCACTGGTGAATTTTACACCGTGTTGCTCCATTACATTACTGGCACCACTGACCGACGTTGCTCCATAGTTACCATGTTTCACAACCGGAAAGCCGGCTCCGGCAACTGTGAAGCAGGAAGCTGTAGAAATATTGAATGTGTTTTTTCCGTCACCTCCGGTTCCTACGATATCAATCGGAGCGAAATCACTCAAATCGACCGGAATACGCATTTCCAACAGTGCGTCACGGAAACCGCATAATTCCTCTACGGAAATATTACGCATCAGAAAGACGGTGATGAGTGAGGCCACTTGCACATCGTTATATTTCCCTTGCGCGATGTTCTGTAGAATGGTGCGCGCTTCATCGCGTCCCAAATATTGATGTTCGAAAAGTTTGTATAGAATCTGTTTCATAAGTTTAATCGTTTAAGAAGTTTTTGATAATTTCTTTTCCTTGCGGAGTTAATACTGATTCGGGATGGAACTGAATACCATGTACATTATACGTTTTATGGCGGATTGCCATGATTTGTCCCTCCTGGCTTTCTGCTGTTATTTCCAGACAGTCCGGAAAACCTTCCCGGCTGACTACCCAGGAATGATATCTTCCGACAGGGATTTCTTTTCCTAATCCTTCAAAAAGCAGGTCCTGACGAATGATACTTACCGGAGTTTGTACGCCATGATATACTTCTTTGAGGTTTTCCAGACGTGCTCCGAAGGCTTCGCCGATAGCCTGATGACCCAGGCAGACCCCCAGAATGCTTTTGGTCGGAGCATATCTCTTAATAATAGGTAGTAACAAGCCGGCTTCTTCGGGTATGCCCGGTCCGGGAGACAGGATGATTTTATCAAAACGATCTACTTCATCAAGCTCTATCTGGTCGTTGCGGACTACTTCTATATCTGTAGCCCCTAATTCTTTCACTACATGCAGCAGGTTATAAGTGAAAGAGTCGTAGTTATCTAAAAGTAATATTTTCATTTTTATTGTCATTGTAAAATGGTTGTTCAAATACTATCTCTGCTTTTCTGCCTAAAGAAATAGAAGCGTTTAGGCAACGGGAATCTTTTTTCAGGCAACAGCAATTATTTTTTAGGCTGACTATTTGGGACGGTTAATTTTTTAGTTTGACAGCTAAATCAATTGCTTTTTTCAGTGCTCCCAGTTTATTGTTCACCTCTTGCAGTTCGTATTCATCTTGGCTGCGTGCTACGATACCTCCTCCGGCCTGGAACCAGAGTTCGTTGTTGCGGCTTACAAAAGTACGGATGGTGATTGCTTGGTTTAATTCGCCATTCAATCCGATAAAACCGATACAACCACCGTAGGCTCCACGATTATGTGGCTCGATTTCACTGATTAACTGCATAGCGCGTACTTTGGGGGCGCCGCTTAACGTACCGGCCGGGAACGTGTCAATAAACGTTTTTATTTTGTCTGCGCCTTCATTCAGCATACCGCTGACACGGCTTACCAAATGAATAACATGGCTATAATATTGCGGTTCCTTATAGAATACCACGCGTACGTCATGGCAATTACGTGAAAGATCGTTTCTAGCAAGATCAACCAGCATGACATGCTCTGCATTTTCTTTAGGGTCGGCCAGTAAAGCCTCTGTCAATTCGCGGTCTTTTACTGTGTCTCCCGTGCGACGGGTGGTTCCGGCAATCGGATCAATGTAGGCGCGGCCGTTTTCGATTTTGCAATGTGTTTCCGGTGAAGAACCAAAGATACGATATCCTCCGAAGTCGAAATAGAAAAGATAAGGAGAAGGATTGATGCTGCGGAGTGCGCGATAAACTTTGAAATCATCCCCAGCGTATGGTTGGATAAATCTTCTGGAAAGCACGATTTGGAAAACATCTCCGCGCATACAGTGTGCGATTCCTTTGCGCACATTTGCTTTGTGTTCTTCGTCGGTGATGGGGCTGGTTACGGGGCCTGTTACAGAGAAATTATAGGAAGCATAATTCCGGTTTTCGATGGCTGCTTCCAGTTCCGGCAAACCGCTTTCTTCTCCTTCGGACAACATTTCAACTAATGTCAGCTCATTTTTGAAATGATTGAAAACAATGACATACTTATATAATATGTATAGTAAATCCGGAGCATCGTTTTGCTCATCATGACTTTCTTTCACCGGGATATGCTCGAAGTACTTCACGGCATTAAACGTCGTGTATCCGTAAAGCCCGCATACATTCTTATTATCTCCGGTCACCTGGAACTGATTGATAAACCGGTTTATGGCCTTTTCTACATTGAATGTTTTTGTCAGCGGTTCTTCCGTACGGCTATTATCGGGATAGTTGGCAGTGACAATGCCACCGTTTACACCGATGCTTGCCAAGGGACAAAGGGCTATAAATGACAGGGAATTTTCTCCGGCATGATAATCGGAACTTTCCATTAATGCGGATTGAGGATACATGTCGCGCACTTTCAGATAAATGCTGACGGGAGTATGCATGTCTCCGAGCACTTGTTTGCTATGGGTAGTATAATTAAATGTTTTCATTTCTATAATTGCTTGATTATTGATTGCGAATGATGGTTGACTAATTATTTATAGCTGTTCGTTAAACGACAAATAGGTTTCAATATCTTTGTCTCCTCGTCCCGAAACAGTCAATACAACGATATCTTCCGGCTTGAACTTCAATTTTTTCAAAGCTCCTAATGCATGGGCGGATTCCAATGCAGGGATAATACCTTCGAGTTTGGTTAGTTCGTAGGCAGCTTCTATCGCTTCGTCGTCGTTGATTGCCAATACGTTGGCACGGCTTTGGGCGGCAAGGTTAGCGTGTATCGGACCAATGCCCGGATAATCTAGTCCGGCGGAAATGGAGTATGGTTCCTCTATCTGTCCGTCCTCGTTTTGGATGACATAGGTACGTGCTCCGTGGATAATTCCCATTTTGCCGAGTTGGATGGTAGCGGCGGTCATTCCGGTTTCTATTCCTTTACCTCCCGCTTCCGCCAGGATAATGCCTACCCGTTCGTCGTTGATATAATGATAAATCGTTCCGGCAGCATTACTTCCTCCTCCCACGCAGGCTATCAGATAATCCGGATAATCGCGTCCTTCTTTTTCTTGCAGTTGCTTTTTGATTTCTTCGCTGATAACAGATTGCAGACGTGCTACCATGTCAGGGTAGGGATGAGGACCTACGGTAGATCCGATGATATAATAAGTGTCGGCAGGATGACAGCACCAGTCGCGGATCGCTTCGTTGGTTGCATCTTTCAGAGTCATGTTGCCGGAAGTAACGGGGATAACGGTGGCTCCCAACATTTTCATTTTCTCTACATTGATGTGCTGGCGTTCTACGTCCGTCTTTCCCATATAAACGATACATTCCATATCCATCAATGCACAGACGGTAGCTGTTGCTACTCCATGTTGTCCGGCTCCGGTTTCGGCGATGATACGCTTCTTTCCCATGCGGCGTGCCAGTAAGATTTGTCCGATGGTGTTGTTGATTTTGTGAGCACCTGTATGATTCAGGTCTTCCCGTTTCAGATACAACTTGCAACCGTACTTTTCAGAAAGGCGTTTGGCCAGATAGAGTGGGGAGGGACGTCCTACGTAGTCACGTAGCAACTGGTCGAACTCCTTCTTAAAATCTTCGCTTTCAATCACTTCGAGGTACTTATTCGTTAGTTCCTCAACACATTTGTGGAGGATTTCTGGTACGTAAGCACCGCCGAATTCTCCGTAATAGCCATCCTGGTCAACTAAAAAACTTTTCATAATCCTATCTGTATTTTTATGGCTCACCCGATAATCATTGGGGGTATGCATAAATCTTAGCCAGTCTAA
>NZ_QTNF01000065.1:0-9719 GCF_003603455.1 Bacteroides sp. AM37-9
CAAAGATATGGCGGCTAACAACTTATGTCAAGGCGGAAAATAGAATGGTTACTTCAAATCCTTATTCCGTTCACCTATTTTTTTTGACCGGAAAATAATATAAGAAAAAATCTCAATTATCTACCAAATTTTATTAAACATCACATATTGCGTCCTATCTACTTCAGACCTTATAATCCCTCCAACATCCCCCTAAACATACAGAAGTATTAAATGCTTATTTGTATGTATTTACTCCAAAAAGTATCAAATTCCCACTTTTCAAAAGCATGACATCCGAATGGTAATTTTCCATTCAAAGCATATAGATAAGATGGATTCACTTCTAAAGAAAATAAAGAAGCTTCCGTACACGATGGCAAATTTACTTTTACTCCCCACGCATGTAATGCCCATTCACTAAAATAGATATCCTCATTTACTATACCCGATTTAATAAAATGATTCGATGTATTCCTAACTCCTAGCGTCTTTAAAAATATTATATAAGCAACAAAAGGAAACAAATAAAATTTCTTCCAGCCCCCTCTTAACTTTTCTGCTGAATATATTTTCCATAAATAACCTGGAGTTAAATAAGGAAGCCATTTCCATCTCTCAAGCAACTTTATACAATATTGTATTCTACGCAAAGAAAAACCTCCATTACCTACACCTAACATTTCCTTACTATACATAGGAAATTCTCCTTGAAGAGATATATTCTTAAATAAAGGACTACCAATATAATCATATCCTTTCTCGCACCACATTTGCAATTCATCACGGAACACCCACGCGTCTAACTGATATATTAGCATGTAATCATAATTACGAAATGCCGAATAAAAATCAATATTATAGCACAGCTTATTGTAACCTGTTACAGAAGCAAAAAAGTGGCGTTCAAAACACTTAACCTTAATTTCTTTAGAATATTCTTTTGCTATTCCCTTATAGACAGTTAAGTCCAATTCCTCATAAGTTACTAGACATAAATCAAAACTCTTAAGAACTTTAATACATTGTCTAAAAGAAGCCAATTCTGTTAGTTTAGGAACAGCTTTATATACTGGGATAACAACAATACAACTATTCACTTCTTTATCAAATCTTTAATAAACTTGACCCCCTTTTCACCAACTGTATTCTTTATCCCCTCTTTAATTTGATGCTTCATAGAAGCTACATTCGCCATTATCTTCAAGGCTGCATTTTCATCAATATCCCGAGTAAAAACCTCAAAAACACAGGAGTTACTAATAACTGGATTGACAAAAGCTTCCATATTTGCTAAAAAAGTCTCCTTAGTGTTTGCTGTAAGATAATCCATGCCTAAATTACGCGCATAATCACGAACCAGTGTTGGTGACTGATTCCCATAATGTCCAGCTGCTGCAATATATTGATTTACATCCTCTTCAAATATATGACCAGGATTCAGATGATGAGTAAACTCACATCCCTTACCGTTATTCACTAAAAGAATACGTAAATTATTATCCAAATGTCTATTTCCCAACGCATTCATATCATAGAAAAAGGCTAAATCACCTATAACACAAAAATGAAGCTTGTTCGGATTAACCAGCGATGCTCCTAACAAAGAAGATAATATACCATCAGTACCAAATCCACCAACATTACTTGCCGAGTGGATTGAATTTGATACCTCAAAGAAATTCCATGAACGAAGCGAAGTCAGAATGCCAAAATGAATAATTGAAGATTCCGGTATTTCAGGTGCCAAAGCTTTTGCCATCCACACATTGGAAAAAGGAAGTTCAGGTAATTCATCATATATTTTGTTATAATCCGCCTGGCATTCTTGTATAAAAGAAATACCCGGGCAACAATCTTTGTTTGCGTAGGATTCAAAAAAATGCTTATCACTCATTTCAAAAAGATAAGTAAGCTTACCATAACGGTCACGCAATTGTCCATCCTCATTTACACGCCAAACTTCTTTAGCACAAGTTCCCATATTGAAATGATCACCTGAAATTTCACCCAAATGGATCAGTAAACGAACATTATCCAAACATTTAGCTCCTTTCAAGGAAAGCAATGCATCCAACTGTCGAAAACGCCCTTTATAACCACTTGTATGATCACAAAAAACGACTGCATTGTGGTTTTCACAGAAACGATCAATGCTCATTGTTACATCTTCAGTAAACGCTCGATGAGAACCTATAAATATAGCTATCCGCCCCTGCGGTAATGTAGGTAATTCATCATCATATGAAATACGTTTTACCACCTTAACAGGAGGTAAACAAGTCACTGAAAGATCACGACTATACACCGTTTCCAAATTTATATGCGCAGGCCCTCCACCGTGAAGTGTCAAAGCCGAAATCGCTTGATTGATTTTCAGAGCAGCACTATCAGCATCTTTATCATCACGAACTGTAGGTATATAAGTACTAAACGTTAAAATATCATTCGGATGTACACTACGATCGGTTACTTGATCATATAGATTGCCCAAACGACGTAAATCCTGAGTTCCTGTTACTACCAGAATAGGCAATTTACGATAGTATGCTTCTGTTAATCCAGGCATATAATTACGAGCTGCTGTTGCTCCTGTACAAGTAATCATAACGGGTTCACCCGATTCTTCTGCCATACCGCAAGCCATATAGGCCGCAGAACGTTCATCTACCGATGAATACATTTCAAAACTTCCATCATACATTAATGAAGCATTCAACATCATATTTGTAGTACCTGGTGAAGTAATAACCCGTTTTATATGATGTTCTTTAAGTAGCTTAACAAGAATCTGTATCCCTTTTTCACTTGAATAATGAGTATTCATCTTTATACTTTATGTTATTTATAAAACTTTCAAAAATATCATTCGAGTGGAGAGTTAACTCTTCTTCCTTTCTTCAATTTTCCTATCTTTTCTACAAATAGTGATTTAAAGTTTTCTACAAACAAAGCTATAAAAGAACCTATAACAAATATCAATAATGCTACAACAAACAAAGCAACATAGCCATGTTCTTCATATAAAGTCCTAATATAAGTAACCCTATAATAGATAAAAATAGATGTCGTATGCAAAAGAAATACACCAAATACCCCTTTAGCCAATTTATTAATCAATAAATTATTCACCTGTATAACAGAAAAAGAAAGAAATAATCCTACAGCAGATAAGAGTACAAATGGATTATTATAACCAAAATACTTCTGAGACAAACTTTCTCGCCAAGGAACAAAATGAGTCAATAATAAAAAGCCTATAACTAAAGGAACCACACACAACAGCCACAATATATAGCCATGTGATGCCCATTTTTTGTAAAAAGGATACGAGCTGCAATATCTCAAATAACGCCCCATTACATATAAATAAACAAAATTTATAGCATTATACCCATTAGTATTTAATACCCCCACACAATATCCAAACAAAACATTAAAAACCGTCAATAAAATAATGAATTTGCCCAATGTCTTTATATCTATATTTTCAAGTGCCCGTTCTACTAATGGAATCATAAGCAAAAACATAATAAAAGCCGTGACAAACCAATTATTAAGAAAATTGCAGCTAAAAAATAATTCATGCCAACTGAACGGATATCCAAACACAAAAATGCACAACAAATTTGCTATCAAACAATATATCACACAATCAACAATAAGTCGAACTATTTGTGACCATATTCTTTTTACACCAAACCAACCACTGATCAACAAAAACAGATTCACACCACAAATTGATAAACTATTGATTATCAACCCAATACCCCCCCCCTAAAACGTCTTCATTTATATTAAAAGGATGAGTATAGCCACAAGTTTGTGCACTTCTAATAACTAAATGGTGGCAGATAATCAAAAACATAGCTACCAGCCTCAATAATTCAAAATTCGATTTTCTTAAATTATTGTGTTTAAGTATTTTCTCCTTATTATTCATAAAAAAGCATTGGTTAATTATTCTTCAATAGCATTCCTTAGATAATCAATACATTCTTCTCGGTCATGAATCACTTTTAAGTTTATCAACTCATAAGAAATAGGTTGATAAAGTTTCAAATCTTTATTCTCATATATGTGATGATCCAATCCATAATGCTCAAGAACATCATAAATACGCGAATTTTGAGATTTCTCGTCTGTATCTTGAAAACGTTTCAAAGCGATAAAATCTTTCTGCAAATTGATAGAAAGTGCTATCGCATGAAAAGAATCTGTACAAATGAAAGAAGCACAAGACAGTAAACGAACAAATTCCTTAGGTCCGGCAGCTTTGTATATTTGTGCATAAGGTAATTGCATATGTTTATTTTCCAAAGACGGAATAAGAATCACTTTTTCTATACCTAAGTGCTGTTTTATATCCTCCACTTGCTGCTGATACGAAGGATTATTCCCCACCAAATAGCACAGAATAAAACGAGACGGTATTTCAATCTCAATATCAGCCGTCATTGCAAAATCCAACCATTGAGTAGATGAAAGCAAAAAAGTCGGGTCAGACACTTGAACAATATCAGTTCTTTCCAGCAATTCACTAATAATGGGAACAGCAGTCTTTTCACGCACACCAATATGGCTGAATTTTGTAAGCAATTCCTTTACAACTGACTTATACGCTGGAGGGATATCACTCGTACCCATACTTGAAGCATAAGCAATCCTTTTGACATCTCCCGCAAAATCTAAAAAATAGAAAGGAGCAAAACCATTGTAACAATTCCAAATCTGATCACTGCCAGTAATAAATATCTGCGTTTCTTGAAGCAAACCTTTATACTGTCCATTAGTCTTAATTATCTGATGACAATAATTCTGTTTATTAAACTTGCGTATTTTTTTCTGTTTTTTTGAGAAATACTCCCCTTTGAGCATCTGTGATAATAAAGTCCGACCCAACATCAACCATTTATAGATCCTCCTTCGAAAAGTAAAATCATCAGGGGTAAAGCAATGAAGTATTGATACGTCATACCCCATTTCACGAAGCTTCATATGTAATGCATAAGACTGTAAACTTGTACCAAAATTGCCAGTACCAAGCCAAGTCACGATACAAACTTTCATCTATTATTCCTTGCTATAAATATGATATAACTTATTCCTTATAAAACCTATCACCTCTACACGTTCAGACTTCTGCATACCTATATAAAACATAGATACTACTAGTGATAAAGTACTCACAAATCCCACTGATATCAAACGTAAAAATCCTTCATCCATAATATTAATTAGTATTATCGGCAATATAAACGACAATACTGTAACGAAAACGATGCGCCCTATCACCTGCTTCAAGAAAATATTAATAGGAAAACCGATTTGTTTATTCATAAGAATAAGACGTACATAAACAAGACAAGTGTAAATTACGATATATGTTACATAAGCCGAATATGCAGGCCATCCCAAATAAAATAAAAAGTATGAAATTGGAAATACAAGCGCTCCTATTAAACTCATATATATATAGTATCTCCGAATATGACCTATGGCTTGGGCAAGAATTGTTAAAGGAGCCCCCGGAAGATCCACTAATATTCCCAACATCGTTAGCTGCCAAAACACAACTGTTTGATCCGGAAATTCTTTCAACCACAAATGAAGTATATAATTTGCCTCTAATACAAATGGTATGAAAAAAAAAAGCATTAAACAATATGAGTACTTAGCTCCTTGACGTACCGTAGAAAAACAAATATCAAGATTATTTTCTGCATAAGTTTTAATAATTTGGGGATTAAGTGCAGTAGTAAAATTATTAACAAATTGCCGAACTACATTACCTGCCTGATTAGCGATTCCACGAGCAGCATTTACCGTAACGCCAAAAAACATATTAGACAATATATCCACTCCATTTGTACCTGTTAAATAAGCTCCAGTCCCTAAGAAATTCCACCCCGCAAAACCTAACATATTCTTCAACAATGATTTGTTCAACACAAATACATATCTACACTCTGCAAATTTATGTGTGCAATACCAACCATAGATCAGACGTATCAATAATGAAACCAAGGCAAGAAGAAATGCATAAAAAATCAATTTATCAATAGGTGATATAAACAATAAATAAACAACACCTAATTTCAATGATGCTTCTAATAAAGATATATATGCAAACACATCCATCTTTTCATAGGCTACAATTAAAGCATTATATGGTAAACTAATGAGATTGACAACAAATGTAAATAACGAAAACTGCATAACCCAATTTGCAGCATACAATCTATCCGATGGAATATTCAATCGATAATTTAGAAACCATACACCTACTAATTCTACCAACAGAACTATTATAAGAGAAATTATTATTTGTATATTAAGGCTCATAGAAAAGACTGTACGTAACCTTTCCATATTATGGCATCCTAATTCAAATGTGATATAACGTGTAATGGAATTTGATAATGATGCGGAAAAAACAGAAAACATCACAACAAATCCTCCAACCACATTATAAATACCATAATCTTCTATTCCTAATACATCTAAAATTACTCTTGATGTATATAAACCGACACACATAACTATAATTGTGCGCACATATAATAATAACGTATTTTTAACTAACCGTTTACTGTTATGATTTTCCATCTTAATACGCATTCTTCTCCCCCACAATCACATTCGCCACAGTCTTATAAATGATATATATATCAAGCAGCATTGTCCAATGTTCCATATACCAGATATCAGCCTTAACACGTTCCTCCATCTGCGAAAGTTCCCTCGTTTCACCACGGAAACCATGTGTTTGAGCCCAACCGGTTACCCCTGGTTTTATAAAGTGCCGTACCATATATTTATCAATCAAACGAGCATAAGTCTCCGTATGGGCTAACATGTGAGGACGGGGACCTACTATCGACATATCACCCTTAAAGACATTGATAAACTGGGGAAGTTCGTCTATATTAGAACGACGTAGGAAGTTCCCAAAACAAGTTTTTCGGGGATCATCAACCGTAGCCTGTTTGCTGTCAGCTTCATCATTCACTTTCATAGAACGAAACTTGTAACACACAAAATCCACACCATTCAAACCTGTACGCATTTGCTTAAAAAATACAGGACCGGGAGAAGTCAACTTTATGATACTTCCAACTATGAGATAAATAAAGGGGAAAACAGTAACCAGAAAAAGACCGGAGAAAACAACATCAAACATCCGTTTCAACATACGGTTCTCCATCTTACCCAAAGGTTCATAACGCAGATTCAAGATAGGCATATTGCCAACCATACTGTGCCAAATACGACGAGGAAAACCTTTACAGACATTAGGAACACCATGAAAATAAAGAAGATGGTTTTCACAGTGATTCATAATAGAAAAATTATAACGTCCCTCCTCCATCGATAAAGAACAAAAAACATGCTTGATTCCTGGGTGGGCGAACATAAAATCTGAAAAATCGTCGGGATTACCTAGATAGGAACATTGGGAGGAAAAGGCTTCATTCGGTTTTATATCAAAATAGCCTACGACCTCATACAGCGAAGACGCCAGAGAACTCTCCATCTCCTCATACAACACCTGCATATTGTTACCTCCTCCTATAAAAACAGCATAACGCCTATGCTTGCCCTTAGCACAATAGACTATCAGGAAATGGCGAATAATAATGCGATAAATACTTAAGATGACAAAGAGAAAAGAGAAATATGCGACAAAGAAAAGAGGAGAATAGATAGAGATTCCACTAAAAGTCATGATACATGCCCAAAAGATGGAAAAAGCTATAATATTCTTCAACACGCGCAATACTAGTTGGTCGGGACGAATTCCCCGACTGTCCCAAACCTTCCCGCGAGAGCTGGAACAGGCCAGATAACAGAGACTTAACGAAGTCATCATCCAGGAAACCCTACAAGAAAAAGGTAAAGAGACAAATACTTCTTCCCAAAAGAAAAGGAGAAAGAACAATACCAGATTCAGAATGACCAAGTCTCCCAGAACTGCTACATATTCTATAAATTTATTGATTTGACTGGTGGTTGATACCATATCACATTAAAGATTGATTTTAGGCACATACTTCTTTGAACTTATTCAGAAAATCTTTTCCGAATAAATTCCAAAAAATAACAATACAAACTGATAGAAAAATAAAAGCTAAAACATATACCTTTCTACTGGTTCCCGAAGGTTCCAAGGGGACAACAGCAGGCTCTACAACAGCAAACACAGGTTTTTCTTCCTGAACTTTAGCCCTGGCAACCTGAAGCTGACCGGCAACCTGACTGTATACTTGATAAGCTAGACTCATATCATTCTGCAGACGTTCCTGTTCGGCACGAACACTCTGCAAAATTAGGTTATCATGAGAATCCAGATAGTCTGCGTATTTCTTCTGAGCAGCATAATATTCTTGCTGACGTTCTTTGAAAAGTTTCTCCAAATAGATACAATCCTCTTTTGCCTTAAAGGTACGGTAGTCTATTATATATTCCTGCAGTTTCTTCACTACGGAATCGGCTACGACTGCAGCAACCTTAGGATCCTGAAAAGTTGCAGTAACGGAAGTCATTGAGGTTTTCTTATCCACAGAAGCGGTTATCATTTTCTTTAGAGCCGCAATTTTCTTCGATTCCTTCTTTGAAAGCTCAATTGCGCCCTGACTTGTTTTATCAAAAGATGTAATTTCATCTTCCTCAGTAAACAAGGACTTTACTCCACCAATTACCATACCGGGAAACCCGATTACATAACTCCACCAGGGAGATGTTTCTTCATCTAAATAAGTATTCAATGTCATGACTTCATTCTTTGTTACCGGTATATCCATTGCGGAAAGCTCCAGTAAAAAAGGAGTAGAAGATACGATATCAGCTGATAAGGAAGCATTTAATGCATCAGTACCATCTCCCATAGTAACTCCACTTCCTAAAAAGGAAGCAGCCAAACCGGATAAGCCACCCTCTTTGTTATTACCCATTTCCGGAGAAAGAGTAACTTCAACCGTATACTGCTTAGGGATACTGATTGCAACAATAACACCAATCACCAAACCGATACCAGCCGCTTTATAGACCTTCTTACGAATACCTATAACCTTCCGAAGAAGATCCATCAAATCAATTTCGACCTCATCATCATTCTGATTATTATGCAACAGTTTTGTTTCCTTTTCAGATGTTTGTTCCATCAAAGTAGACATAAATAAAGGTATTCGTTATTTCTTGATTAAATTAGCAATAGAGGCAATCATCATTCCCAAGGAGCTGAAAGAAGTGGCATATCCCAGGATTTCTCCCATATTAGTACGCTTCTTTGATTTACTAGGAACAATGATCTCACAACCAGGCTCGATCTGTTTCTTACCGCTACCTTTAACCTTAGTTACCTGACCATTCATATAAACAATGAACTTCTTGCTCTTCTTCGCATTGTCTGAATAACCACCGGCCTGATTCAAATAATAATCGATATTCTTACCAGCTATATAAGAAACGGTATTAGGAACCATGACAGCACCGTTAATTGTTACCGTATTAGTATTCTTCGGAATAAAAACCACATCACCTTCACGAAGAACCAGATCTGATGCACTGCCAGGATTAGCTATAGCTTTCTCCAAATCAATGCCGACTGTAAAATGATCTTCCACACGGACGCCCAAAGAATCCATCATAGCCTCACCCAACTGTCGACTCATCAAACGGATCACATCTCCCATACGTTTCTTCTCACCTGCAGTAGCAACACGAGTCAACTTGGCACC
>NZ_QTNF01000065.1:9729-10106 GCF_003603455.1 Bacteroides sp. AM37-9
ACACGAGTCAACTTGGCACCACGTAAGTAAGCATAATTCGTAGCACCTCCAGCTTTATTGATCAAATCTGAAAGGCGTTCTTCACGGCTGGTCATGGCGTATGAGCCTCCGAACAGGATTTCACCTTCAACAACTACATTCTGCTGAGCCTGATAACCCGGACTACGACGTACATAGACCTCATCATAAGGTTGAAGAACAAAACCCGGTGTACCGTCAACAACAAAACCTTCTTTCAGGGAGAATGTATACGTTCGACCGATAGTATCATTATCCGCTGTACTATGGGGATTCCTGATTCTGCGCGATACATCCACACGAACAACAGAAGCGGCTTCACGCAAGCCTCCGGCCTGAATGATCAAGTCTTCAAGAGT